>JAQCBK010000005.1 GCA_027621505.1 Bacteroidota bacterium
TTGCAAAAAAATAGCTATGCCAGATATGTATCCTTTGGTGATTTCAAAAATCACCCGAAATACTCCAAATGCCGTATTGATTTCATTTGAGGTTTCCGAATCGGAAAAAGAAAGGTTTAGATTTGAAGCGGGGCAATACCTGACTTTAGAAACAAATATAAACGAAAAAGCGGTAAGGCGATCTTATTCGATTTGCAGTGCACCTTCGGAAGGCCTTCAAGTGGGCATCAAAGAAGTCCCTGAAGGGGTTTTTTCCACTTTTGCCAATCGGGATTTAAAAACGAATGACCGCCTACTGGTCGCTCCGCCAGAAGGTCGCTTTCGATATGATCCCAAAGAGGACACGACCCAGCTCGCGGCTTTTGCTGCGGGAAGCGGTATCACTCCCATCATGTCCATTATTAAAACTGCGTTGACCGCTGATTCCAACCATCGGTTTCATTTGGTGTATGGAAATAAAACGCCCGAAGACACCATGTTTTATGAAGCCTTGAAGGACTTGGAAAAGGAATTTCAGGGTCGTTTAACGATTCAGTGGGTGTTTAGTCGTACCAATATTTCAGGAAGCCTTTTCGGACGGATAGAAACCGCCGTGGTAAAAAATGCATTAAAAAGTATGGGGCAAAGTGCGGATAAATTTTACCTCTGCGGGCCAGAGGCCATGATCCATTCCGTAAGCGATGCTTTGATAGATGCGGGCGTAGCGACGAACAATATTCTTTATGAATTGTTTACTGCCTCCACTGAAGTCAATGAAATTGAAACGAAAAAAGAGGGCGCTTCTCTGGAGATCATTTATGATGAAATGAGCCATAAGATCGATAGTATTGAGGGCAAAAGCGTTTTGGATGCGGCCCTTCAAAACAAACTCGATGTCCCCTATTCTTGCCAAGGTGGCGTGTGTTCCAGTTGTATCGCCCGTATCCAATCCGGCACAGCAGAGATGGCCAGTAACCAAATCCTAACGGATGCCGAAATCGAGGAAGGCTTGATATTGACCTGCCAAGCCCATGCCACCAGTAGCCATTTGACGGTGGATTATGACGATGTGTAGCCCTTTTGATTTAGGATTTTCAAGGCTTTTTCAATAACGGCTTTGGGTTTCATGGATCTGAATGCGTCTTCATAGCCTGGGGGTATGACATTTCCATAGACCGAGGTGGGAATCAGTGGAAATTGATTTCTATCCAATGTTAGGGCATGATCCAAAGGCTGATCGAAAGGGGAAAATCCACAAAAAGGATGGGTCATTCCCCAAAGGGTAAGGACGGAGATTCCAGCATTGGCGGCCAAATGTCCATTGGCGGAGTCCATGGCAATCATCAGGTCTAAATAGGGCATCAAATTGAGTTGTTCCTTGAGGTTGATTTTTTCTACAGTACTGTAAACATTGGCGTAGGCTTTTTCCCACACTTCGAGGCGTTGTTTTTCTTCTTGCCCCGCTCCAAACAAAAAAATCTGATGGTCTTGCTGTAAAAAATGGATGACCTGTTGCATCAAATCTAAAGGGTAGGTCTTCCCCAGGTGGGTCGCAAAAGGAGCAATGCCAATCCATTTTTTTTCGGTTTCTAAATAAATGGGCATGAGGGCTTCGGGGAGGGCTTTTTTGTCGGGATACTCGTGCTGATCCAAGGATATGGGGTAGCCCAGTTTTCTAAATTTATCGGAATAGCGATAGGTGGTCGGGGTGAGGGGTTGAAACTTTTTACTTTTCGCTCTGGTTAATGTTCTTTTTTGAGAACGGCCTTTGTCAATGGACTTGATTTTATAACCAAAAACACTAAAGAAAATGAATAGCAAATGGGTGCGCAATACACTGTGTAAATCTGCAACAGCAGTGAATGGAATTTTTCTAAGCTCTTGAAACAATCTCCAGAGGCCTTTTATCCCCTTGTGTCGTCCATCGAAATCTGTGGGGAAAAAATTCAGTTGATCAAATTCATGAAAAAGGGGTGCTAGGTGAGGACGGCTTACAAATGTAATTTTAAGGTCCGGATAGGTTTGAAAGAGGCATCGAATCACTGGTACTGTCATGGCTACATCTCCCATAGCGGAGAACCGAATCAACAGTAGGTGAGGGTTTTTCATCTTACGCTATGATTTGTCCTTGTACAATACGGGATTGGTTTCCTCATCGTTGTACATTTTCATTTGCTTGTAAACTTTCATATATTTTGATCCTTTTTCAATGTCCTCCAAAAGAAGATCAATGGCCGCACTGAGGTCTTTTCGTTGCTCCAGCAGGACTTGAAGTTTGGCATTGCATTTTTCGCGATGCGATTCACTCGCCTCCTTGCGGTGGGATTCTTCCTCCATGTGATAGATTTTTAATTCCAAAATGGACAATCGATCCAATGCCCAAGCGGGACTTTCGGAATTTACAGTGGCCTCTTCTTGAGCCTCTACTTCCTTGTACTTGTTGAGAAAATAGCTGTCAATGTATTCTACTGTGTCGGTTCGGTCTTGATTGGAGGCATCAATCAGCCTTTTGAGGGCCATCCCTTCAGCAGGATTGATCTCAGGATCCCTGATCAAATCCTCATAGTGCCATTGAACCGTGTCAATCCAATTTTTTCGGTAAAGCAAGTGATCCAAAGTATCAGAAGCATACGGATTTTCAAACGCTTGGTCAACTTTATCTATCTGGTGATACTTGTCAATACTTTGCCTGAAAATTTGAATGGAAATTTGACTGATGGTTTTTTGGCTCATATGATGGGTTTTGTTGATACGAAGATACAATTCAATCATTAATATTTTGACTTAAGAATGGCAATTCTATATGCATAAAGTAGGCTGGGGTATGAATTAATAAAGGGAGGTCCGATATCAAGATCATAAAATAAATTTTTGTGATCAAAGCCCTAAAATAAATTTAATATCGTATTCTATTTTCTTAAATTTGTATTGAATAAAGTCGCTGATATGAAAAAAATTTTCGAGGCCGTTGCAAGTTTATTTGAAGAAATATTTTTTCTTCCATTTCAACTGCTCACCCAACTCGAACCTTTTAGCTGGTGGTTGTCCAATGGAATGAGTTTTATCTTTTTGTCAATTGGATTTGTTGCTGCCACTTATTGGATCAGACAATTGCGAAAATTCGATAAAAGTGGTGAGGAAAATAAAGATCCCTCTGCCCATTCCTTTTTATAGGTCGAACCCGATATCTTTTCGGTAATACATGCCTTCGAAGTGAATTTCCTCTAAGGTTTTATAAGACTTTGCTGTGGCTTTTTGATGATTTTCTCCCATTGAAGTAACCGCCAGGACCCTGCCCCCGTTCGTTAAGATATCTGCATCAGCATTAATGGTTCCTGCATGGAAAATGGTTTTGTCGGGGTGGGAGTCGAGTCCATCTATTTTTTTCCTTTTTTCATAGGTCTCTGGGTACCCGCCCGATACCGCTACAACTGTCGTAGCAGTCTGATCTTCAATCAAAAGTTCAACCTCATCCAGCTTGCCGTTAGCTGTAGCAAAAAGCATCGCTACAAAATCATTTTTGATTCGGGGCAACACAACTTGTGTTTCGGGGTCTCCCATTCTTACATTGTATTCTATTACATAAGGCTGATCTCCAACACGTATCAATCCAATAAACACAAACCCCAAATAGGGAATATTGTCTTTTTTAAGTCCCTCAATGGTCGGTTTTACAATGGTTTCTTGAATTTCATTATAAAACTTCTCATCCGCAAAAGGAACTGGAGAAATGGCACCCATTCCCCCGGTATTGAGTCCTGTATCTCCCTCGCCAATGCGTTTATAGTCTTTGGCCATTGGTAGGGTGAGGTAAGCTTCCCCATCGGTCAAAACAAAACACGAAAGTTCAATTCCACTCAGAAATTCCTCAATGACTACCCTGGAAGACGCCTTGCCGAATTTTCGATCGATCAGCATCTTATAAAGCTCTTTTTTTGCTTTATCTAACTCATTGATAATGAGCACTCCTTTGCCTGCAGCTAAACCATCTGCTTTAAGTACGTAGGGAGCGGTCATCTGCTCTAAAAATTCATAGCCTTCTTGTAAGGTTTCAGAGGTAAAACTTCCATATTTTGCCGTGGGTATGTTGTGGCGACTCATAAAGGCCTTGGCAAATTCCTTACTGCCTTCTAAAGTCGCCCCTAGCTTTTGAGGTCCAATGACCGGTATGTCTTTAAGTTGCTCATCTTGAAGAAAGAAATCATGAATGCCATTAACCAAAGGGTCCTCTGGGCCCACAACAACCAAGTGTATGTTGTGAAGGATCACTGCATTTTTAAGGGCTTCAAAGTCATTGACGCCAATGTTGAGATTGGTGGCTAGGGCAGCCGTTCCAGCATTGCCTGGGGCGACAAAGATTTGATTGGTCATTTTACTTTGAGCCATTTTCCAACAAAAGGTATGTTCTCTACCTCCACTTCCCAATACCAGAATATTCCGTTTTTTCATTTGCCACAAATATAGTTAAGTAGACATTATTTTGGATGAAACCTTTGCCAAATCCCCTTCCATCTGTTTTTTCTTAAAAATTCCCCTTGTGCTGCATCAATCAAAAATGTGGATTTGTCTTTTTTGGCTTTACTGTAGCCTTTGAGATAATGGAAAAAAGTGAGCGGCTGCTTTGTTTTCCATGCCCTTTTCAAGCCCATGATGGCCGTAAGTGTGATGCCCATTCTCATCCGGTAGGTGGCCACTCCTTGTAACATTCCTGCTCCTGCACTGTATTTAAAGCCAGTGGGTTTTAGGTGTTTTACCTTTAGGGAGGGGTCGACCAATATATCCCATTTGAAATATCGTGCCATCCACTCATCCAAAGTGTCCCAGCCTATGGATTCGGCAATTTTGCCAATTTCTAGAAAACAAGCCTTGCGGTAGGCTTTGAGCGATCCCCTGATGTGATCGTCTTTGCTTAGGCTTTCCAAGACCCATTGGCCGTTTTTTTGAATGAAGCACTGGCCCGCAGCCATCCCTAATCTAGGGTTGTTTTCGAAGTGTTGTGACAATCGCTTAAGGTAATCCTCTTCAAAAACCATATCGGCATCAAACTTACATATGATATCATAGGCTTGGTCCAAAACCTTATATCCCTCATAGAATGCAGCCACCACCTTGGCGCCGGGAAGGTGTTCTTCGCTGGATTTTTTGTGTACCAACTGTATCCAGGAGTGATGTTTTACAAAATCATTAACGATATTGGTGGTTTGATCGGTAGAATTGTCATTGACCACAATCAATTGGGTCGGTTTTAACTGCTGGTTCACCAAAGACTTCAAGGTTTTCCCAAGGTTTTCCTCTTCGTTATGGGCCGGTATGACAATGTAAATTTTCAAGATTTATGCGTTAATTTTTCAGCATAAACGATATAGTGTCTGGGTGTAAAATACCTCAATAAGGATCGAACGCCAAAAGATTGAGGGGGATTGATCCACTTCTCACTTGCTACAATTTTCCAACCTGTTTTCTCCAAAAGCCAATCAAACTGCCAGTCTTCAAATTCGTGAAAGTGGCGGTCTCTCACGTCTGTTAAGCTTCTATAAGGCTTTGAGAACCATAGGTTTAATGGAACACTGACCACTAATTTTTTGGCCTTTATACTTTTTAGAACTTGATAGGGCGAAAGAAGGTGTTCCAAAATTTCAAATGCGGTAACTACCTCTGCTTTGGAGTTGATCAATGCCGTTTGGTCCTCGTCCAAGTCTTCTCCATGGGTATTCTCCACTTTATGGCCTTGGGCCAGCATTAACTCAGTCATTGGATTTTGAACCCCCAAGTCCAAGATGTGAGAACCCTGCTCAATGTGTTGGGTCAGAAATGCCAGGGTCTTTTGAAATCGCTTTTGATGGGCTTGATTGGCGTACATGGATTACTTTAAGGGAAGTTGATCAGCAATTTTTCTGTCATTGGACAAACGGGGTACTTTGTTTTGACCTCCGAGTTTTCCAATGCTTTTCATGTATTGTTGAAAGCCTCCGTCAGCAACAGTACTGATAACGAGCGTTCTCAGAACGCTACCCTTTAGAAGGTCTTCGTAATATACATTTTGTTTCTGCATGGATTGATCGAGTTTTCGAGCAAAATCCTGCATGTTTTGGGGTGGTTTTTTAAATTCTATAAACCATTCATGGAAGGGAAGCCCTTCTTTTGGATCAATTTGTGGCGCCACTGTAAATTCTTTTACCTGAACCTGACTGTCTTTACAGGCCAGTTGCATCGCCGTTTCAACCTCTTTCCCTATCACGTGTTCTCCAAAGGCAGAAATAAAATGTTTGACCCTTCCTGTAACGACCAAGCGGTAAGGGTTCAATGACACAAAACACACGGTGTCTCCTATGTTGTAGGCCCACAAGCCCGCTGAAGTGGAAAGGATTAAAACATAGTTGACCCCCAATTCAACCGCTCCCAAGGTATGCCTTTTGGGGTTTTCTTCCCCAAACTCATCCGCTTTGATGAATTCGTAGAAAATTTCATTGTTGAGCAAGAGCAATAGCCCTTTGTCTTTTTGTCGGTCTTGATAGGCAAAAAAGCCTTCGGAGGCGGGAAAAAGCTCCACGCTATCCACCTTCTTGCCAATCAGTTTTTCAAACATGGGTCGGTAAGGCTCGTAATTAACCCCTCCATATACAAACAATGAAAAGTTGGGGAAAATCTTACCAATGGGTTGATGGGTATGTTCGATGAGCTTTTCAAAATACATTTGAACCCAAGAGGGAATCCCTGCAATCAGGGTCATGTCTTCGGCTAGGGTTTCTTTTACAATCGCATCCACCTTGGTTTCCCAATCTTCTATACAATTGGTGTCCCATGAGGGCATTCTGCTTTTCTGAAAATATTTAGGCACATAGTGGGCCACGATTCCCGAAAGTCTGCCGATGACATTTCCCTGTTTTTTATTGAGCACTGGGCTTCCTTGAAGGAAAATCTGTTTACCGCTTACAAAATCGGTATTGCCGGTTTCGTGTATGTAATTCAAGAGGGCATCCCTTGCGGCGACAATGTGGGTGGGCATGGATTCTTTGGTCAGTGGGATGAATTTGGCGCCGGAGGTAGTGCCGCTGGTTTTGGCATAGTATAGGGGTTTTCCCGGCCAAAGGACAGAAGGGTTCCCAGCCAACATTTTCTCTACATAAGGCCTGATTCCTTCATAATCTCGAACGGGAACCGAAGCCTGGAACTCCTCATAATTGCGGATTTTATCAAATCCGTGGTCACGGCCAAACTCGGTTGTTTTGGCTTTTCGAATGAGGTAATCAAAGGTTTTTTGTTGCGCAGTATGTGGATCTTTGATCCATTTTTGATTCTTGTTGTGAATGTAGTTGGCGAAAATTTTTGCGCCTATTTTTTTGATCATAAAGCCTCTGAAAAATCGATAAAATAAGATGGATCAACCGAGTAGCCGTTCATCCACAATTCAAAGTGTAAGTGCCAACCCGTTGACAACTCTCCAGTGTTGCCGGCCATTGCAATTACTTCTCCAGCTTTTACCAGATCGCCCTGAGCTTTTTCTAGAGAAGCGTTGTGTTTATAAACGGACAACAAACCAAAATCGTGTTTGAGAATGATCACATAGCCCGTCTCAACAGTCCACTCGGAAAAAACAACAATGCCATGGGCCACGGCCATGACCGGTGCATTTTCTTTTAAGGCAACATCCACTGCAAAATGTTTTTTGTCAGGATCATAGGGTTGTGAAATGGGACCCCTCGCGGGTGGATACAAAAGGTAATTTATGTTTTCCAAACCATTGTAAATCACATTGTATTTGTCTTCTTGCCCAACTTCCAGGCGTAAAATGGAGTCGGCTTCGGGAGTAGCATTTTGGTAGATTAATTGCTGTGGCGATGTTCCAGGAGGTTCTGTAATGGTGCCATCTTCGCCAATAATTTCTCCCGTAAGGGCACTTTTAATGGATTGAATAAATTGATCTCTTTTTTGAAATTCTCTACTGAGAGAATCTAATAAAAAGCTGTTTCTAAGGGCCTCTATCCTGAGTTTAGAGCTGGTATATCCAGGGATGAATTCCTTGATTGGGGTATAGGCTACAAGGAAAAAGGAGCCAATGACAATAAAGGTAATGAACAAACTGACCAGTAAAAGAATATTGAACTGAGTAACCCTGACAAAAAATCGTTCCTCAAGGGTGGTTTCATTGATGACCACCATACGGTATCGGTTCAATAAGTTTTGAATCCAAAGTCGCCTCTTTTTTTCTTCTTTTCCCATCCACCACAAATATAGTGTTTACCCATAAAAAATAAATTCCATGCTTTGTAAAGAAATTTAGATCGCAAGGAATAATTATTTACATTTGTTTAAATTATAAACCATGTATTCATTAATCTATTCTTTAGGTATGATCGGGGCACCGCAAATTATTCTTATCGTTGTAGTCGTTCTTTTGCTTTTTGGAGGAAGAAAAATTCCCGAATTGATGAGAGGTTTGGGAAGTGGTATTAAAGAATTCAAGAATGCCACAAAGGAAGACGAAGAAAGTTCTGACAAAAAGCCGTTAGAAAAATAATCTATTCGAAGACGATTCCATCGATAATGGTGTTGAGTTCAAACATCTGATCTCTTTTGCTAGATGAGGGAGCAAATGCGAATCCCTCAACGACCATCCACCTTTTATTTAGCGTATCCTTTATCATGTAATTTACAAAGGGGCCTGCCATAAAGTCATTGGCAACTTCCCATGTTCCCTTGGTAATATAGGTCAATTTCCCCTTTGATGAGCTTTTGTAGAAATAGGGCCGGTAGGCCCTTTCGGTAATCATATAGGATCCTTTGAGTCGCCCAGGTATGTAGCGTTTACCAATTGAGTCTCGGATTTCAAGGATTCTCTTTTTTACATTCCCCTTTAAGCCTTGAAGCGGGAGGCTATAGGCAATCAAGTTCATGTGTCCTTTGGGGGTGTCCTTTTGTATCCAAACAAAATTCGTGGTGTCTTTTACCGTTTTGTAGGCTGTTGGGTAGCGTAATGATATCTTAAAGCGATCTTTCAAATCTCGGTCTTTGGCGGGCGATTTTTTGATCCTTCTTAATTTTTCTTTTTTCTCTTTATCGGTGAGTGTGGCTCTAAGCAGCTTGATGTTTTCTTCGAGTAAATAGGCTTTTACATCATCATCTTCCCCAGAAATTCGAGCCACCAATTGGGGTTTGGCCATAAAATCCTCACTCAACTGGAACCTGCCCAAGGAGTCCTTTAAAAACCAAACGATGTTTCTGCTGTTTCTGGCAAAGCCAGTAAAAACTTCTGGAGGAAGGTATTTTAGGGTAAACTGTGGTTCATCGAAGGGAAGTCCTTCATAGGGGGTCTCCAATAAATCTCTGGTCGTTTTTCCCAAACGGCCTTCCCAGCTTTTTTTGGGCATCACCACGGTGACATGATTGATGTTGGCATTGGAATCGGGAAGATACCTGAGAGGTGTTTTTGACTCTTTACAAGCGTTTAAGCAAAGAATCAAAACAAATATTACTGCTTTTTTCATGATCTGAGGCTTAATCTAAAAGTGCGGCAATGCCCGGTAAGGTTTTTCCTTCCAAGCTTTCCAGCATGGCACCGCCGCCAGTAGAAATATAGCTCATTTTATCTTCAAATCCAAACTGCTTGACGGCGGCCACTGAGTCCCCGCCGCCAACGAGAGAAAAAGCCCCTGCAGCCGTACTATTTGCAATGTGCTCGCCCAAGGTTATTGTTCCTCGGGCAAAGCTTTCCATTTCAAAAACACCCAATGGACCATTCCATAAGATGGTTTTGGAAGCCATCACAATTTTTTCAAAGCTTTTGAGGGTTTCGGGGCCTGCATCTAATCCTTCCCAGTCGTGGGGTATTTCATGAACTTTACAAGATTTTTTGTTTGCCTGATTGGAAAAATCGTCGGCAATGATCACATCTGTGGGGAGGTGAACCGCCACTCCTTTTGCTTTTGCTTTTTCCAATAACTCAAGGGCATAATTGCAATAATCGTCCTCGCATATGGAGCGCCCGACACTGCCCCCCTGTGCTTTGATAAAGGTATATACCATTCCCCCTCCAATGATCAAATGGTCGATTTTGTCCAACATGTTTTCGATGATGGTGATTTTAGAGGATACCTTGGCCCCTCCCAAAATGGCCAGGACGGGTTTTTCTCCGGTTTTCATTACTTTGTCAATGGCATTGACTTCCTTTTCCAATAATTTGCCAAAGAATTTGTCCTCCTTAAAAAACTTGGCGATGATGGTGGTGGAGGCATGCGCCCTATGGGCCGTACCAAAGGCGTCGTTTACATAACAGTCTCCCAATTGGGCGAGCGCTTTTGCAAAGTCCATATCACCACTGGTTTCTTCTTCATAAAAGCGCAAGTTTTCCATCAATAAAACCGAACCAGGCTGGAGGTTGGCTGCGGCTTTCTCCGCTTCTGGCCCAATGCAATCGGGGCAAAAGGCTACTGGTACTCCAAGGACCTCCTCTACATTATTTACTATATTTATTAATGATAGTTCAGGCGTTTTCCCTTTTGGACGCCCCAAGTGTGAAAGCAAAACACAACTTCCCCCTTTTTGCAAGATGTGGGTTATGGTTTCCTTGGCAGCCACAATTCTAGTGCTGTCTGTTACATGGAGTTGTTCGTCTAATGGGACATTAAAGTCTACTCTGACGACCACTCTGCGGTTTGAAAAGTCTTGATCGGTTAGGGTGCGCATGCTTTTAATTTTGTTCCAAAAATACTTTTTTTATGGCGTTGGACAAAGGGATTTGGAGGCATTGGGAACATAATTTTTTTGGGACAGACAAATCCAAATGGATTGGTTATTTTTATTGTCTTTAAGGGTTCAAAAAAGTATGTATTCCAGTGAAATCATAGGCCAAGCGTCGTTAAAGCATCAATTGAAACAGACTATAATTAGTAGTCAAGTTGCTCATTGTCAGCTATTTATAGATCACAAAGGCTTTGGTGGCCTTCCGCTATCCCTCTATGTTGCCATGGGTTTGCTTCACGGTTTTGATGCGATGAAATCAGCGGAGGAACAAGGAACGCCCGCTCTAAAATTAATGGACCATCCCGACCTTCACTTTGTCTATCCAGTGGTTAATACTTCCTCGGGAAGTTCAAAGCCAATTTCGGTTGACTTTAAATCCCAGTGGCGAGAATTCTTGTCGGATCAGGTTTACGGATCTACTCAGGATTGGATTCAGCTTTTGGAAGGAGGAAACAAACAGGGCATGATTGGCGTAGAGGAGGTGCATGATATGCACCACAAGATGTCATTGAAAGCGCATAACGGAGGCAATAAAGTAATGATTGTGTTTGGAGCGGAGAAGTTGTCTCCAACGGCTTCCAACAAATTACTCAAACTCTTGGAGGAACCCCCTAAAGACAGTTTTTTTCTGTTGGTGACCGAACAAATAGAAGGGATGCTTCCCACATTGGTATCCCGATGCCAGGAGATTAAATTAAGGCCCTTGACGAATGAAGAAATCACCGCCGGACTCGACAGCCTGAATTTGAGTTTGGGAAGTTCTTCTCTGCATGCGATGAGGGGGAGCTGGCGAAAAGTTTTGTTGGAGCTCAATACACCGGATCAGTCGCTTCGCTTTGAAGAGTTGTGGGTTCAATGCTTACGGGCTGCCTTTAGGGCAAGATCAAACAAGGCCATAGTGATTGAACTGATGCAATGGGCAGACCAGCTTGCTGAACTCCATCGAGAAGAGCAAAAAGCTTTTTTAACCTACGCTTTGGAATTCATTCGTCAAGCGATGTTGATCTCTTATCATTCGGAGTCGCTTTACGACATGAAGATCCATTCCACATTTGATATTCGAAAGTTTGCGCCCTATGTCCATAGCGGAAATCTTGCGGTGATGGTAAGGCTTCTTGAGGACACTTTATACCATGTAGAACGCAACGCAAACCCTAAAATACTCTTCAGTCATTTTGCATTGTCCATGACTCGTGCGTTGAACATCAAGGCGCCGGTTTCCTAAACAGATATACGATTGAAGAATGTTTGGCGGTAAACAAGGCTTTGAGGGAAAAAAAGCTTGCTTTTACCAAAGCGCGAAGCAAGGGAATCCTCTTGCCTTTGTGCTTCTCGGAGAGATAGGCGATATAAAAAACGTCAAATGGCAAAAAGCTTTTTTGGATCAACTCGAACTCTTTTTCTTTGGCCATGGAAATAAGGCCCTTAGGAGTAAAGTGCCATAGGTGTCGCGGGACATCCAAAGCAGCCCAATCTTCTTTATAGTGGTGGCGGTCGTGGCTTTCAAAATTAGGTGCCGCAATAACCAAAATTCCTCCAGGCTGGAGGAGATCTTTATAGCTCGCAATATGTTTCTCAGGTTGTGGCAAGTGTTCCAAAACATGCCAAAGGGTGATGAGGTCAAAACTTTTTTGGGGAAAACCTTCTGTCGTGGGCTGTACCGGCAAATCGTTTACATGACAGATTTTTCTGGCTTTGCCGTTGTTTTCAACACCACTTACGTCAAGCCCTTTTTTTTTCATAAATGACAAAAAAGCGCCCGTACCGCAGCCTACATCCAATAAACGTCCTTGGGATGGAATGTTCTTCATTAGAAAGCGATACTTGTAATGAAACATCAATGTTCTTACAAGGTCATAAAGCCCTTGTATGGCTGAACGGGGTTTTGAATGGTGAGAAATATATTCCGATGAATCATAAAATGGATCCAGTGTGTCCAAATGTTGAACATCTGTCCAGGCCCGGCCCTTTGTTTCATCCCAATGAATATCAAAGGTGTTTCTGCTGACCAAATGGTCTTTGGCTTGGAGGATGATATTTTTTTTTGCCTTCGTCATAAGTTCCACGTGGAACACTTACCTTCCCAGTTTGACCAAAAGAACGCTTATGTCGCTGGGATTAATTCCACTGATTCTGGAGGCTTGCGAAAGGTTGGTGGGCCTGATGTAGTTCAACTTTTCCTTGGCCTCGTGTGACAAAGAGGCAAGAACGTCATAATCAAAATCATCAGGGATTTTGATATGATCCAAACGATTGAGCTTTTCTGCGTTGGCCATTTCTTTCTCAATATAACCAGAGTACTTGATTTGGATCTCTGCTTGTTCGTATACTTCATCACTCACATGCTGCGTCTTGAGGTAATTTTTTACAGAGGATAGGGTGGCCAAGTCCTGACGGCTCATCCGGGGGCGAGACAAAATCTTGCTGAGCTTATCGGATTGCTTTACAGGGGCAGATTCCTTTTGCTCCAAAATGGGATTGATTTCATCCGGTTGGTAACTTTCTGTTTTTAGAAAAAGAACCAATTCTTTGGTTTGAGCCGCTTTTTGCTCCACAGCCTCCATGCGCTCCTTTTTGGCCAATCCCAATTGATAGGAAAGGGGAGTTAGTCGCAAATCAGCATTGTCTTGTCGCAACAAGGTCCTGTATTCAGCCCTAGAGGTAAACATTCTGTAAGGTTCCTCGGTTCCTTTAGTAATTAAGTCGTCTATGAGAACTCCGATATAAGCCTCATTTCTTTTGAGGACAAAAGGAGCCTGCTCATTCACTTTTAGATGGGCATTGATTCCAGCCATCAATCCCTGGGAGGCCGCTTCTTCATATCCAGTAGTGCCGTTGATTTGACCTGCAAAAAACAAGCCTTCTACCAATTTGGTCTCTAAGCTGTTTTTTAATTGCGTTGGTGGAAAGTAGTCATACTCAATGGCATAGCCAGGTCTGAAAAATTTTACCTTTTCAAAGCCTTTGACAGACCGTAAGGCTTTGTATTGTATGTCTTCTGGAAGAGAGGTTGAAAAGCCGTTAACATAAACCTCAACGGTGTCCCAACCCTCAGGTTCAACAAATATTTGGTGGCGCGACTTGTCTGCAAATCGATTGATTTTGTCTTCTATGGAGGGACAATATCTCGGCCCAGTGCTCTGGATGTTTCCGTTGAACATGGGAGATCGGTCAAACCCCTCGCGCAAAAGATCATGAACTTCAACACTGGTGTGGGTGATGTAACAGCTTCGCTGTTCTGTCAAGGGGGAGGTATGCAGGTAACTGAATGTTGAGGGATGATCATCTCCAGGTTGTTCTTCCATCAGGTCATAATTCAATGACCTTCCATCCACTCGAGGGGGGGTTCCTGTTTTCATCCTGCCCGACTGAAATCCAAGATTTTCCAAACTGTGGGTAAGTCCGGTCGAGGCTTTCTCTCCTGCCCTGCCACCTCCATAATTTTTTTCTCCAATATGAATGAGTCCGTTTAGAAAAGTTCCATTGGTAAGGACAACACTTTTGGAATATATGGGTATGCCAAGAGAGGTAATCACCCCTTCAATGCTTCCGTTCTTAACGATTATGTCTTTGATCATGTCTTGATAGAAATCAAGCTTGGGGGTTTGTTCCAGTAATTCCCTCCATCTTTTGGCAAAAAGCATTCTATCGGATTGTACCCTTGGGCTCCACATGGCCGGTCCCTTGGAACGATTCAACATTTTAAATTGAATGGCCGATTCGTCAGAAACGATTCCACTATAACCGCCCAAAGCATCAATCTCTCTAACAATTTGACCTTTGGCAATTCCACCCATTGCGGGGTTACAAGACATTTGGCCTATGGTTTGTAGATTCATTGTCACCAACAGGGTCTTCGAGCCCATGTTGGCCGCAGCAGCGGCGGCCTCCGCTCCAGCGTGACCCCCTCCTACTACAACGACATCATATCTTCCTTCAAACATAAGATTGTTTCACGTGGAACAAATTAATACATTCTTCTTCCTTCGATCGCATGTTCTTTTTTTCATGATCAGACTTGTCGTTATAACCCAAACAATGAAGAAGGGCATGGCAGATCAGCCTAAGCTGCTCATTTTCAATTGTTTGGCTATATTCCTTTGCATTATTGGATACCGCCTCAATTGAAATAAAGGCCTCAGCACTGACCTCAGTGCCTCTCGTGTAATCAAAAGTAATGATGTCGGTATCCGTATCGTGATTTAAAAACTCTGTGTTCAGCAAAAGGAGCTGTGCTGCGTCCACAAAATTAAAATCCATAGCATCAATGGTGTAACCCTCCTCCATAGCAATGTCGGAAAGCCACTGACTTAGTTTACTCTCCTCCAAACTTAGGTAATTTTGATGTATAAAACGGATCAAATCTTTTTTTTGCAAATATAGAACAAAGAAAAAACAAATAATTTCCCTCATGCGTTGCATGATGTTATCTTTGAAGAAAAAAAAATGAAGGTTCGCGTAAGGTTTGCACCAAGTCCCACTGGTGCTCTTCACATCGGTGGGCTAAGAACAGCCCTCTATAACTATTTGTTTGCCAAAAAAATGGGGGGGGCATTTGTCGTAAGGATTGAAGATACTGATCGAAACCGTATGGTGGAAGGAGCAGAGCGCTATATTATGGAGGCATTGCGATGGAGTGGTTTACACCCAGATGAAAGCCCTGAACATGAAGGGGCGTTTGGACCTTATCGTCAGAGTGAAAGGGAGCTGGTCTATCAGAAATACATAGCGGAACTTATCAATAAAGGAAAAGCCTATTTTGCTTTCGACACGCCCGAAGACTTGGCTAAAATCAGATCCGAGTATGAGCAAGAGAAGAAAACTTTTAAATACGGAACGCATAACCGAATCGGGTTTCGGAATTCCCTCACTTTGTCCTCAGAAGCCACAGAGAAGTTGAAGGCTACCGTTCCTTACGTGATCCGATTAAAGATTGAAAAGGGAGCCCCTGTAAAGGTAATTGATGGTGTGCGAGGTCTGATTCAAGTTGATCGAGAAGAGATCGACGATAAGATATTGGTCAAAGCCGACAACATGCCTACTTATCATTTTGCAAATGTGGTAGATGATCACCTGATGAAGATTACCCATGTCATCCGTGGAGAAGAATGGCTGCCTTCCCTCCCTTTACATCAATTGATTTATGATGCCTTTGGTTGGGATGCACCCCAGTTTATGCATTTGCCCTTAATCTTAAAACCCGAAGGAAAAGGGAAGCTCTCCAAAAGGGATGGTGAAAAAATGGGCTTTCCAGTTTTTCCTTTGGCTTGGGAAGAATCTGAAGGTTTTAAAGAACGTGGTTTTTTGCCAGAGGCTTTGATGAATTATTTGGCCCTGTTGGGGTGGAATCCTGGAACGGAAGAAGAGATCATGAATATGGAAAAGTTGAAGGAAGTTTTTGACGCCGAGAGAATACAAAAGGGAGGCGCCAAGTTTGATTTTGAAAAAGCAAGGTGGATCAATCACAAATTTTTAGCGTCTGAGGAAGAAAAAAGCGTTTTGAAGCGTTTTCCTGAATTCTTCGAATGCTTTCCAAGTGATTGGTCGGAAAAAAAGAAAAAAGCCCTGTATGGCCTCCTAAAAGATCGATTGTTTTTACTCGAAGACTTCAAAATCGAATCTCAAACTTTTTTGAAGGATCCCACAGCATACGATCTTAAGGTTTTAGATAAAATAAGAAAACACAACCCCAAAGTGATTGTGGATCAGTTTATAGGTTATGTGCATCAGGAAATCCCTCCTGCGGATTGGAAATTGAATATTCAAGGTTGGAATCAAACGGCTGGATTTCCTTTTGGCGTAATTATGCAAACTTTAAGATTGGCATTGGTGGGCAGTTTAACCGGCCCCGATTTGTTTAAAATTTGCGAACTATTAGGAAAAGAAATAACTTTAAGGAGATTGGAAAAATTTTATAAACATTTAAATTCATAAATCATGGACCTCACTACTTATGTCATTATTTTTGTTGTTGTACTTATTTTAAGCTCGGGCTTATTTATTGTTAAGCAACAGACCTCTGCCATCGTCGAACGATTTGGTAAATTCATTGCCATTCGAAAACCTGGCCTGCACTTTAAAGTTCCCGTAATCGATAAGATCGCAGGACGGGTAAGCTTGCGAATACTCCAATTGGATGTGATCGTAGAAACCAAAACCAAAGATGACGTTTTTGTAAAACTGAAAGTGTCGGTTCAGTACAAAATACTTGCAGATAACGTTTACGATGCCTTTTATAAGCTGGACTTCCCCCAGGATCAAATTACCTCTTATGTTTTTGATGTGGTAAGGGCTGTGGTTCCGAAAATGCGTTTGGACGACGTGTTTGAGAAAAAGGATGAAATAGCAAATGCCGTAAAAGGAGAGTTGAATGATGCCATGATCAATTATGGCTACGATATCATCAAGGCACTGGTAACGGATATCGATCCAGACAGTGAAGTAAAAACTGCAATGAACAGGATCAATGCTGCGGAACGGCAAAAGATTGCGGCTCAATACGAGGGGGATGCTGCCCGTATTTTGATCGTTGAGAAGGCCAAAGCAGAGGCAGAAAGTAAGCGACTACAGGGTCAAGGAATAGCAGACCAAAGAAGGGAAATAGCCAGAGGCTTGGAAGAATCTGTAGATGTGCTCAATAATGTCGGTATCAATTCCCAAGAGGCTTCAGCGCTTATTGTGGTCACACAGCACTATGACACCTTGCAGTCCATAGGGGAAGAGACAAACAGTAACCTGATTTTACTCCCTAACTCTCCTCAGGCAGGAAGCGATATGTTGAATAATATGGTGGCTTCATTTACAGCCAGTAATCAAATTGGCGAGGCCATGAAGATCGGGAATCAGAAAAAGAAAAACGGAAATAAGACTGACGAGAAGCCTAAGGAGTAAATTAGTTTTTACTCCAAGTGTCTCTTAATCCCACGGTTTTATTAAAAACCAAATTACCGTCTTTGTTTTCATCAAGGACAAAGTATCCGAGGCGTTGAAACTGAAATTTTTCTCCCTTAGAGGCGTTTGATACAGTGGGTTCAATATGGCCATTAACGCGCTCAAGAGAATGCGGGTTTATAAATTCTTCGGGGTCACTTTCCTTGTCTTTATCGGGTTCTTCTACAGAAAACAAGCGGTCGTATAGATTCACCTTTATGGGGAGGGCGTGTTCCGCGGATACCCAATGCAGTGTTCCTTTGACTTTCCTTTGGCTTTCTTCGGTACCGGACCCACTTTTACTTAAGGGATCGTAACTGCAGATGATTTCTGTTATCTTGCCCTGATTATCCTTGATCACCTCTTCCCCTTTGATGATGTAGGCATTTTTGAGTCGTACCTCTTTTCCTAGGCTTAGTCTAAAAAATTTTCGGTTGGCTTCCTCTTTAAAGTCCTCTCTTTCGATGTATAAGTTGCCAGAAAAAGGAATCTCTCTTTCTCCAGCTTCTTCATTTTCAGGATTGTTTTCAGCATTAAGCCACTCCGTTTGTCCTGATGGATAGTTTTGAATGGTCAATTTAACAGGATTAAGCACCGCCATGACTCTGGGTGCTATCTTATTTAGGTGTTCTCTCGCACAAAACTCTAGAAGAGAAACGTCGATAATATTGTCTCTTTTAGCAACACCGGCGGTGTTGACAAAATTTTGCAAGGCTTCGGGGGTATATCCCCTTTTTCTCAGTCCGCTGATGGTAGGCATCCTTGGGTCGTCCCAACCGGCAACATGGCCTTGATCGATCAGGGCCTTTAGTTTTCTTTTGCTCATTACGGTGTAGGACAGATTCAATCGGGCAAATTCTCTTTGCTTGGGACGTGTTCCCTTCAGAGGGGAAAGGGCGTCTAGAAACCAATCATAGAGGTCGCGATGAGGTTTGAACTCCAACGAACAAAGTGAATGGGATATTTGTTCTATATAGTCTGACTCTCCATGTGTCCAATCGTACATAGGATAGATGCACCAGTCATTTCCCGTGCGATGGTGCGGCTGAAATAGGATTCTATACATGACCGGATCCCTTAAAAGCATATTGGGGGCAGCCATATCAATTTTAGCTCTAAGAACATGGGCGCCTTCTTGGTGTTTGCCTTCTTTCATTTCCTCAAAAAGTTTGAGGTTTTCTTCTATAGGGCGGCTCCTGAAGGGGCTATTGGTTCCCGGTGCGTTTGGGGTGCCTTTTTGTTCGGAAATCTGCTCTGAGCTTTGGGAATCTACATAGGCCAAACCTTTGTTTATCAACAACTTAGCCCATTTGTAAAGTTGAGAGAAGTAATCTGACGCATAACATTCTTTGTCCCAATGGAAACCCAGCCATTGGATATCATTTTTTATCGCTTCTACATATTGGGCCTCTTCTTTGGCAGGATTGGTATCATCAAACCTTAGGTTTACTGGCGCGTTGTATCGATGACCCAAATTAAAGTTCAGACAGATCGCTTTGACGTGACCTATATGAAGATGACCGTTGGGTTCAGGAGGAAAACGAAATCTCAATACGTCAGGAGAAAGGCCTGACCTAAGATCCTCTTCAATAATGTGTTCAATAAAATTTAGCCTCTTTTCCGCCATCTTTAATTTTGGCAAAGATATTAAAAGCTCGTGGCTATGAATATAAATTGGGCTGTTATTATATTTGCCTTAAACAAACCCATGGGAAAAGTTATTTTAAAAAACATCAGGATATATGCATTTCATGGATGCATGGAGGAAGAAGAAAAAATCGGAAGCGATTATATTGTCAATCTAAAGGTGGATGCTCCCATGGAAATGGCCAGCAGGACAGATGAGCTTGAAGATGCAGTAGATTATGTAAGTTTAAATGCTATCGTAAAAGAGGAGATGTCTGTTCGTTCGAAACTCTTAGAGCATGTGGCCCAGAGGATAGTCGATAAGATCATGGGGCAATTTGACGAAGTTGAATCTGTCGAGGTTTCTGTGGCCAAACAGAACCCACCGATCGGTGGTGATATGGACGAGGTTTGTATTCGACTAAAAGAGGAACGTTGATGCCTAGAAAGCTTAAATTTTAGTACTTTTGGGACATGGCATCGTGGCCGAGTGGCTAGGCAGAGCTCTGCAAAAGCTTGTACAGCGGTTCGAATCCGCTCGATGCCTCTTATTCATTAAAAGAAAAGCTCTTATTTCATTTCGAAAATTTGTCCTCCAATGGATTTTTTGGTTATCATTTTTTTAGGATTACCATAAATGCGAATGGTTCCACCCGCCGTGACCTTGGCTTCTACGAGCTCCGTAGCATTGATATAGGACACGCCTCCCGCAGTTACGTTTACCTTACTTTGCTCGGTTTCAAACGTTTCTCCTTCGCAGGAACCGCCGCTGGTAACAGAGGAATGGTGAGTGGTTGCTTTCCCTGACAAAAAAAGCTTTCCCCCAGTATTTACTATTGAGGTTAACTTCTCTCCCTCAAATTTAAACTCTGCTTCCGAGCCCTCCTGGATTTTTAGAGAGATGCTGGTTTGTTTGTAAACGCTATCTGCTTTTAGTTTTGCCCCTTGATACAAAGAAATATAATCCAGCTCTTCGCTGTGATAAACCTCAACATAAGTAAATGTTGGGTTGAATATGTGTTCAAGACTGTGTCTTATTTTAAGGGTTTGGCCTTTGATTTTAGCCACCACATCCATTCGGTCTTCCCCTCTGATCACCAGTTTGTTTTCCTCAGATGGGATTAGCTTTAACTCGATGCCAGAATAAACTTTAAGGTTGATGAATTCGCCCACATTGAGCTGTCGTTCAAACTCTGAGCCTGCTATTGACTCACTTTCATTTTCTTGTGCTTGAAGCGTACATAAGAAAAGGATAAAGAGACCGGTATACATATAAGAATGAAACATAAGTGCAATTTTAGGTGAATCTAAATTACTTAATTATTCTTTTCCTTCATCAATAACAAAATCTAATTGTCTTCTTATAAGATCTGCTTTTTTAACAATTACGGATAGGGTGTCACCCAGTTGATACCTCTTTTTGGTTCTTTCCCCAACCAAACTATGAGCCGCTTGATCAAAAATATAATAGTCTCCTTTTATTTCTGATATTTTCACCAATCCCTCACATTTGTTTTCTATCAACTCTACGTAAATCCCCCTATCGGTTACACCAGAAATGATCCCATCAAAGGTTTGATCTACTTTGTCTTCCATGAATTTTACTTGCATGTATTTAATGGAGTCTCGCTCGGCCTTGGTTGCCAATTGTTCTCTATTAGAAGAATGAATACAGGCTTCCTCCAAGGCTTCTGAATTAATTTTATCGTGACCTTTGAGATAGGATTCCAGCAGTCTATGAACCAAAATATCTGGATACCTCCTGATGGGGGAGGTAAAGTGGGTATAGTGATCAAATGCCAATCCATAATGTCCTATGTTTTTTGTCGTGTATACGGCTTTGCTCATGCTTCTAATGGTAAGGGTATCGATGAGGTGTTGTTCTTTTTTCCCGTTGGATTCTCTTAATAAAAGATTGAGTGATTCATTGACCTTAGAGGTGTCCAGATGGAGCTGATAGCCTAGATTGTTTGCAATGGTTTTTAGATTTTGTAGTTTTTCTTCATCGGGTAAATCGTGGACTCTGTAAACAAAAGGCTTCTTGTTTTTTGATTTACCTATGAATTCTGCGACCCTTCTGTTGGCCAAAAGCATAAACTCCTCCACAAGTTTATGAGCATCTTTTGAACTTTTGAAGTAAACGCTTTGGGGATTTTTTTCTTTATCTAAATTAAATTTTATCTCAACTCGATCAAAAGAGAGGGCCCCCATTGACATTCTTTTTTCCCTAAGTATTTTTGCAAATGTGTCCAATTGCCGAATCGCCTCATAAATTTCGGTTGATACCGTGTATGCTTTTCCTTGCAATGCCACCCCTTCTGATACGTTTTTGCTTTCGGTCTCCAAGAGGTATTGTACCTCCTCATAGGAAAATCGATGATCTGATAAAATGACGGTTTTACCAAACCATTCCTTTTGAATTTCCATTTTTTCATTGACTGTAAATACTGCGGAAAAGGTGTACTTTTCCTCATGGGGACGGAGCGAACACGCTCCATTGGAGAGTACTTCGGGAAGCATGGGAACCACCCGGTCCACCAGATAGACAGAGGTCGCTCGATCATAGGCCTCTTGGTCCAGAATGCTATTGGCTTTAACATAGTGAGAAACATCTGCAATATGAATCGCTATTTCCGTTTTTCCATTTCCCAAAGGGGTCACAGAAAGGGCATCATCAAAATCTTTTGCATTTATTGGATCAATCGTAAAGGTAGTTTTTGTTCTAAAGTCCTTTCTCGCTGCTATTTCTTTGTCACTCATTCCTACATCCATTTTTTGAGCGTAGGTTGCTACATCTTCAGGAAAAGTTTCTGGAAAGCCATAGTCGTACATTATGGCATGCATTTCTGTATTGAGCGCTCCTGGCTTTCCTAGACTTCTAATCAAAGTTCCAAAAGGAGAAGAAGCTTTTTTAGGCCAATCTTTAAATCGAACGACTACCTTATCACCATTCTCATAGTGTTCTATTTCTTTCTTTTCTATAAAAAAATCTGTTTGCATTCTCGATCCTCGGGTGCTGACAAAAGCAAAATCTTTCTTTTTGTCCAGAATTCCTACATGATCCTTTTTCGATCTTTGAGTGATCTCTACCACTTCCCCTTCCTGTTTTCCGTTTTTTCTCTTTTTTAATCTATGAACCAATGCTCTATCTCCATCTAATGCTCTATTGGTATTTTTTCTTGGAATGAAAATATCTTCCTCCTCTTCCTCTAATATCAAATAAGCATTGCCTGAAGATGTAATTTCTATTACCCCTTCTACATAATCATTTTCTCTGACGACCAAGACATAGCTTCCTCTGTTTTTCTGATTTATGATCTTCTGTGCGTTGAGTTCCCCAAGGGACCTGATGACAGCATTTCTTCCTTGAGTATCAGTTATCTCAAGCTTGGAAGCGATTTGTTTATAATTGAAAATTTTTGAGGGATTTTTTTTAAATACTTTTAGGACTTTTCCCTTTACGTTTCTGTCCTTCTTTTTCTTTTTTGACATTCAAATTGAATCTACTACAAAAATAAGTTTTCTTTTCTTCACACATTAATAAGTTATTAAAAGGGTTAACATTATTATTAAATCCTTTTTTTAAAATTTAATTAAAATGATGGGTATTATGTAATGTTAATACCTAGTAAAAGATTTCTATCAAAAGAGAAGAAGATTAAAAAAAGAAAATATATGAACGACTTATATGGCCGTCTTTTAAAATTAATATACTCTAAATGAATGGATTGATCAGAATATAAACATCTGTTAATATCATTCATTTGTTTATTTATTTTGCTTCAATTCGTTACTTTTATTGTTAAGATCAAGGGAAAAATGTTTGAAGAATGGAAGATTGTTTATCATAAAAAAAAGAAGGCCAAAAGGAATCTTTTTTTATTTAGTTTAAAATCTCATAAAAGCAAACATATTTAATAAATTGTTTCCCTATTTAATTAACATGTTTAACCACACAAAAAATCAAAATGAAATTATCGATTGGAAATGATCATGCGGGAGTTGATTTAAAAGAAGCTATTATCTCCTTTTTCAAAGAAAAGGGACATGAATTTAACAACCACGGAACAGATCAAGCAGACAGTGTGGATTATCCTGATTTTATACACCCAGTTGCCAAAGACATTGAAGATAAAAAAACAGAATTAGGAGTTATCATCTGCGGGAGTGGCAATGGAGCGGCCATGACAGCAAATAAACACAAAAAAATACGTGCGGCATTGTGTTGGAACGTCGAAGCTTGTAAGCTAGCGAGACAGCACAACGATGCAAATGTCATCAGCATACCCGCTAGATTTGTGAATCTAGAGCAAGCCCTGGAGATGGTTGATGTATTTATCACAACCCCTTTTGAAGGAGGAAGACATCAAAAAAGAATAGAAAAAATTCCTTGTGCTTAAAAGATGAAATGGATTTTTAAAAAGTTTGAGACATTAAAATTAACAGAGCTCTATGATTTGTTAAAGTTGCGATCCTCTGTTTTTGTGGTTGAACAGGACTGTGTCTATCAGGATCTTGATGAAAAAGATCAGCAGGCTACGCATTTGTTGGGTTATGAAAATGAAAAGCTTATTGCTTACTCAAGAATCTTTTCCCCTGGAACTTTTGAAAAAAAATATGCAAGAATAGGCAGAATCGTTACCAAAAAGCAACACAGAGGAAAAGGCATAGGGCAAAGTTTGGTTCAAAGAAGTATAGAATTTTGTGCAGAACAATTCAACCGCCAAACCATTAAGATATCCGCTCAGGTCTATCTCAAAAAATTTTACAATCAACAAGGGTTCGTAGAAAAAGGGAAAATATATTATGAGGACGGCATTCCCCATTGTGCAATGTACTTCCTGTTTAAGCCTTAAAAGAATCAATCAATCCCTTGAAGTCCTTTAAAATTAGTTTACTGTCGACTTCTGGACTCCCTTTGTACAGAACCATGTACAAGCCCGGCGGAAATAACTCAAGGATTTGATTTTTATGGGATTGAATGATAGCCCTAAGCTGTCTTTTAATACGATTGCGTTTGTAGGCCAACGCAACATTTTTTTTTGGGACTCCTACTCCAAAAAGGGGGCTTATGATCTCGCTCTTACCTTGAACATAATGCATGCTCACCAGACCCGATTTTAGTGTTTTCCCATGCTTAAAAACGAGGTCGATTTGGTTCTTGTTCTTTAGCTTCTTAATGCTTTTTTTGGAGGTCAAGGTTGATTAAAGAATGAGTTATTGTTTCGATCTATATCTGCCATGTAGAACGAGGGGTCAATAAAAATATCTACAATATCGGCTTTTGGTCGGTCGAGGCTCAACTCATACTCAGGACGCGCCCACGCCCAATCTCTTTGAACCTTCCATGAAATGCCATAGGGGTTTTCTTTTTCACCTCTCATTAGAGGAATGGGGATATAATGTATTTCTGAACTACCATCTTTATAGTTGATCAATACTTCTAGAGGCATGGGCATAGATCCAATTCTTTCCAACTGCACCAGCGCTTGCCCATTTTCTTCCTCTACAGATTTGATGCCATAGTCAATGGTATTGGTGGTTTGCGTCCAATCTGTTAAATACCACCTCAACTGAATACCAGATTTTTGTTCAGCGATACGCCTAAAATCATCGGGGACAGGATGTTTGAATTGGTGTTTTCGATAATATTCTTTCAGTGTTTCGGCCAATTTATCTTCTCCAATTATGTATCCCAGTTGGCTTAAAAAAACAGCCCCTTTGCTGTAGGCTGTTAGTTCATAGGCCATATTGTACTCATAACGGTTGGCATTGGTTTGTTGCGGCTGTTCTTTTCCGGATCGGGCGAGATAAATGTAGTTGTCATAAGATCTCTCCAGAGGAAAAAAGTTGTTTTGGTTGAGGATTTTGTCTTCGGCCAAGGTAGAAATATAGGTAGTAAACCCTTCATCCATCCATTCGTATTTCATTTCATTGGTGGCCAAGACAAACTGAAACCACGAATGGGCCAACTCATGAGCTGTTACCCCCACCAAACTCTCAAAGCCTCTTTCGCCCGTAATCAAAGTAAGCATAGCATATTCCATACCCCCATCTCCTCCTTGGGCAACTGTATATTGTTTATAGGGGTATGGCCCTATGGTTTGGTTGTAAAAACGCATCAGTTCAGCGGTTTTGGGCTGAAGTTTTTTCCAGTTGTCTATCAACTCAGGGTTATTTTTATAGAAGAAGTGAAGGTCAACATTGTTCGGCCCCTTATAAATATCATGGATATAGTCAGGATCTGCAGACCAAGTAAAATCGTGTACATCCGGAGCGAAGAAATGCCACTTTAACTTCCCCTTTTTTGCTCTCCCTTTTTTTGGGCTGTAGCCGTGTCCCACGGCATCGGGGTTTTGGAGGTAGCCACTTGCTGCCACGGTGTAGTCTTTGTCCAGGATCAAGGTGACATCAAAACTTCCCCAAACGCCATGAAACTCTCTTCCCAAATAGGGTTCAGCATTCCACCCTTCATAGTCATATTCTGCCATTTTGGGATACCACTGCGCCATAGAAAGCGCCACTCCCTCTTCAGAATTTCTACCAGCGCGACGGATCAGTTTGGGAACTTGCCCTTCAAAATCCATAGTGAAGAGGGTCTTTTGGCCTGGCCCCAGGGGTTTTGCTAGGGTTGCCTCTAAAATGGTTTCTGACACCTCATGTTTTAATGAAGCCCCATCTTGCTTTAGGTTGGAAACTTTAAGATAACCAACCTCTAAGGGATCAAGATCGTCAATATCGAAGTCGAAACGGGTGTTCTTATCTTTTGCTGTTTTAACTCTTACCGCCATTTCACTTCCTGGCTGAAAGGCGTTGAAGTACAAATGGAAAAAAACTTTTTTCAAGCTGTCGGGAGAATTATTTTTGTAGAGCAATTCCTGTTTTCCAGAGTAACGAAAAGAGGAAACGTCCATGTGAACCTCCATTTTGTAATCGGCGGACTGTTGCCAATAGTTTTGGGCATGGCCCAAGGCGCAACAACCAAAGACAAGCCAAACGAGAATTCTTAATTTCATTATTTATAATTTTTATTTGAGGCGTAAATCAATGCGTTAAATAGGTTAACCATCTTTCCAGACTTGGAAAGGGTCTTGGCATCTACTTTTTCTCCGGAGGAGGGGTTTTTAACAGAGGGAAAAAGCGGGATTCCTGAGTCCATTAAGACTTTCTTCACTTGATGCGCTTTTAGTTTCGGAAAGAATGATCTTACTGCAGCCGCAACACCCGAAGCATTCGGGGCGGCCATAGAGGTGCCGCTGTAAAACTCATAATTACCGTGGGGAACGGAAGACCAAATTTTATGACCTGGCGCAAAAACGTCCACATTTGTGGATCCGAAATTGGAAAAAGAAGCGACCTGTTCCGAGTCAAAGGAGGATCCGACAGCTCCAACAGTTAAAAAGTTGGAAACGACTTCTTCGCCGTTCACTTCATCGGTAACAAAGGTTTTTTTCTTTCCAGGGTCAACGTCAGCCCCACTATTTCCAGCAGCATTAACAATAAGGGCATCATTTTTTTCGGCGTATTTGAGCGCCTCCCAAACCCACTCTTTTTGTGGAGAATAGCCCTTCCCAAAACTGGTATTGATGACCTTGGCACCATTGTCCACCGCATACCGAATGGCCAACGCAACGTCTTTGTCGTATTCATCTCCATCGGGAACTGCCCTGAGAACCATAATTTTGGCTTGATCGAATACCCCCTTGTTCCCTTCATTGTCACTTCTATTGGCAGCGATGATTCCTGAAACGTGAGTGCCGTGATTGGCCCCGTCCTTTTCAGGCCCGATAACATTGGAATTGCCATAATTCCTGTCGTTGATGTCATCAGGGTCATCTCCCACTACTTTTCTTCCATCAAAATCAATGTTGTAGTGCGCTTCTATTCCGCTTTGAGTCCCTTTTCGATACTCCTCAAGCTTTGTTTTTGTCAATTGATTTTCTTCAAGAAACCGTATAAAGATCAGGGCCTCCATTAAAGCAAAAGTCTTAGGGGAATACCCTTCTATGTCATCTATTGTGTAGTCCTCTTTGCCGAGTGTAACTTTTACCAAGCTGTCTGACTTACGGAGTTGAGAGATCATCTCCTCTATTTTCTCCAGCTCATTTTTTTTGTTTTCAATGTTCTTCAGCCGGTCTTTTTCAAACTTCTCATAGGCTTCCGATCCGGGCTCTTCCTTTTTTTGTAGCCGCACCGATTCCATATTCTCCAAATCGGCATCACCTAGAAAATTCCACCCGTGGATGTCATCAACATAACCGTTCTGATCATCATCAATGTTGTTGTTAGGAATTTCATCTTCGTTAATCCACAACACCTCACTAAGCTGGGGGTGTTCAATATCTACTCCAGAGTCAATCACAGCCACGATTACTCCATTTCCTTTTTTATCTTTGATCAACTCCTTGTGAGCACGTTCAACACTCATTCCTGGAATACTGTCCGTTCGAAGGTCCATCAAGTGCCAGAATTTCTTTTCATCGTCAGAAAGCGATTCCTTTTTGTTGTGATCTAGCAATGGAACATCAATGGGGCTACCGATAAATTTTACGGTTCCGCAGGAAACCAAGAGGGGGAGTATGAATAATAGTTTTTTCATTCAAAAAAGTTTGCTAATGTATGTATTTTATCTACTCTAACCCCTTTTTCTGTTTGCTTAAGGGAAATGAGTTCGTTATTTGGATCGTGTTCCAAAAATAGCAAGAAGTTTTCATCACACGCCATTTTTAAAAAACGACTTTTTTCATCCATACTGATTAACGGACGCGTATCATAGCCCATTACATAGGGGATGGGTAAGTGCCCTATGGTAGGGATGAGATCCGCAGCAAATACAATGCGTTGATTTTGGTAGCGCAATACGGGTAGCATTTGTTTTTCTGTATGTCCATTTACCAGAATGATGTCAAAATCGAGTGGGGTGTCCTTCAGCATAAAGTCTTTTCCTTTGAGTAGCTGAAGTTGCCCGCTCTCTTGAATGGGCAAAATGTTCTCTGGCAAAAATGAAGCTTTCTCACGCGGATTTGGATGCGTGGCCCATTGCCAGTGATCTTCGTGAGACCAGAAAGTGGCATTTTTAAATGCGGGTTCAAGGGTATCTTTTTTATTTCTAAGTA
This sequence comes from Bacteroidota bacterium, assembly GCA_027621505.1. Taxonomy (GTDB): domain Bacteria; phylum Bacteroidota; class Bacteroidia; order Flavobacteriales; family Flavobacteriaceae; genus UBA8316. The sequence continues at coordinate 28,392 of JAQCBK010000005.1, forward strand.
TGGCATCACCACAATGGTCGAAGTGGAGGTGGGTAAAAAACACATCGGTCACATCGTCTCGATGAAACCCTTTCTTCCGAAGTGAACCATCCAAGTTTTCATCCGCTGACCGGTCATAGTGACTAAAAAACTTTTCACTTTGTTTGTTTCCCATTCCAGTATCAATCAAGATGAGTCGCTCGCCATTTTCAACCAATAAAGACCTACTGCACATTTGAATACGATTATTGGCATCGGCGGGGTTGGTTCTTTCCCACAATGGTTTGGGGACTACGCCAAACATGGCACCACCGTCCAATTTGAATTTGCCACAGCCAATGGAATGAAGCTTCACAAGCTTAGAGTTTGATCCGTGTTAGGTACATATGTGTGGTCATGTAGAGGTATTCAAGTTTAGTGTCAAAAGCACAGTTGGCTGTTTTCTGTTCTGTTCTGATGGTACCGAGGTGTTTGCCCTGGGGGGTAATGATCAAAACACCACCGGGTCCAGTAGAAAAAACGGTACCCGAAGGATGGATTTTAAGCCCGTCAAAGTTCCCTTGGTCTCCTTTTGGCAATGCATCATCGTTAAAAAATACCCGGCCATTTTCCACGCCCTTGGAGGTGATATCATAGGCCATGATTCTTCTGTCTTTGGGGTCAGATATGGCCACATACAGCGTCTTTTGGTCATTGGAAATGGCCACCCCGTTGGGTCGGGTCAGGTCTTTAATAATCAGTGAAAGTTTACCAGAAGGAGTAAGCTTATAAACACCATTGAAATCCAATTCCTTCAATGGGTCTTCATCCCCTTTTTTTAGGCCGTAGGGAGGGTCGGTAAAATATAAATCTCCATTTTTGGCGAAAACCAAGTCATTGGGACTGTTGAAATATTTTCCTTGATATTTACCAACGATGGTTGAAAAGCTTTTCTTTTCCCAATCCTCGAGTTTTGCGACCCTTCTGTCTCCATGCATACAAATGGTGAGTTGACCATTTGCATCCAATACCAAACCATTAGAACCACTTTCGTCACGGTTTTCGGCGTTGAGACTACCCTCTTTTCCTCGGGGAGCAATGCCGGTGTAGCCACTGGGATCGAGAAACACTCCTAGTCCGTTTTTCTCGTCCCACCGATAGATTTTATTGGCAGGAACGTCAGAAAATAATATCGCATCGAGTCGATTCACCCATACTGGGCCTTCCGACCAACCAAAACCCTCAGCGAGAATCTCTATTTCTGCTCCAGGTGAAATGTACTGATCCAATTCGGGATGTAGCCGGTCTACAGTACCAATGGTTCTTTTTGTTTGGGCGTTCAAAGAGAGCAAAATACAAATAACAGCAAAGGGTACAAGCTTAAGTTTCATTATAGAGAAGTTAGATTATGTTAGTATCTATGTGATATAAGTACTAAGTTAAAGAATGGTTTTGTTTTTTTTCTAAAATTTTGAGGAGTTCTTCTGAAAATGCCAGCATTTGTTTAATTTCCTGAATGCTTGACAGTCGCTCTTTACTTCGAATCAGGATGCTCTCTCCATTGGACTCCAAATAATAGGGAGGGTGGCTTTCAAAGAAGAAAAGGAGTTCATCAGAAAAAAAGTCTCGAATGGATTTTTCGTTTTCGCCGCTGAGATAAAATCTTTTTGAAAAATCAGGGTAATTGCTGAAATCAATATCTTTTAATCCGGAAAGGTGGAAGATAGAGGACATAAAATTTTCTCTGTCTAATGCAAAAACAGGGGTTTTTTTAATCCCTTTTATTTGAAGAAATGTGGACCTTAGATCTTCTTTTGAAATGAAAGCGCCCTCACTGTAGGAAAGGTCAAAAAGCAGGAATTCCTTTTTTTTGCTTTCCAAACTGTTGTAGCGGTAGTTGATCCATTTGGTTTTAAAATAGAAAAACCCTTCAAGCTCATCGTAGCTTGAAATAGGATCAGGGAGATAATTCCAATCCAGTATGGTAGAAAGCTTTTCCAAAAGCTTTTGTCTTTTCGTTAGGGAAACCTCAAAGTTAAAAAGAGAGGAATTGGGCAAGCTTTTACGAACGGCAAAAGGGTGTTCGGTTTGGGCTTCATGAATATCTAATCCGATGATTTCAAAAAACCCGCCTTGTCTAGAAAAGCCTCTGCTGTAATCGTTCAGCCCTTCCATAACGGTGTGATCTACAAATTCACAGAGGGAAAAATCGACAATAGCATGGGCATAGGGGGGGATTTCATCCAACTTGGCTTTAAGTTTAAAGAAATTCAAAAAGCTACAAAAGTTTTTGACGCTCACATAATAGTTCCCGCTTTCTTCCTCCATATACATCAGCACGTTTGGTTTAAGCCAGTTTCTAGAGAATAAGACCCCACTTTTGTTCAAAATGACATGCATTATAAGAGTTGCCAGTATGCCCAGCAGAATTCCTGTGGTTAAACTGGTCAAAAGGGTAGCCAGTAGCGTGATGAGGAATATGATGGCTTGTTCTTTGCCAATCTTGTATATTCGGAGAAGATTTTCAGGGGTTGCTAAACGATAACCAGTGAAGACCAATATGGCAGCCAAGGCAGGCATGGGAATTTTTTGAATTTGTTTGGCAAATAACAGGATAAAAACAAGCAAAAAAGCTGCATGAAAGAAATTAGCAGAGCGGTTATTTGCTCCATTATTGACATTGACGGAGCTTCGAGCAATTACAGTAACTACATTGAGCCCACCAAAAAAGCCACTTATTCCTGTGGCAATTCCTAGCGCCCTCAAATCTTTGTTGATGTTTGACCTTCTTTTAAGAGGATCCAATTTATCAACGGCTTTGATGCTTAATAGGGATTCAATCACGGCAACCAAAGTAATCGACAGGGTATGGCCCATAAAGTCTGAAGAGAGTAGTTTGCTAAAGTCGGGTCGTGGGAGGGAAGTTACCAAGTTTTCAGGCAAGGTAATCATCAGTCTTGATCCTAAGACATCGGGTGTTTTCAACACCAAGTCATAATAATATATGATTCCGATAGAAGCAATGACGATCCACATGGGAGCGGGGATCAGTTGAAACAGGGGAATTCTTATTCGAGCATACAAAAACAAAAAGGCCAAGCTGAGCAATCCAATTCCAGCGGCTAGAAGCATTTCGCTTGAGGGGTTTTCAATGAGGTTTTTGAGGGACTTGGGAATGAAAATCAACTGATCGATGGTATTGCCTTTGACATCGGTAAAACCCAACATGACATGAAATTGTTTGGCCAAAATACCTACACCAATGGCTGCCAACATGCCTTGCAAAGCGGTTGAGGGAAAAAACTCACTCAAAGCTCCCAACCGAAAAACCCCGAAGAGGAAAAGCAATAAGCCCGACAGCATTATGGCGGCTAAGGTGAACAAATACCCTTGATACAAGTTTCCCTCTCCCATGCCTACAATGGCTGCGAGGACCACTATCACCAATCCATTTCCTGGACCTGTAATGGTGAGGTGCGAACCTCCAAGAATGGAGACGATGGTTCCACCAGCGATGGCTGCAACGATCCCTGCAATGGGAGGTGCCTCAGAAGCAATGGCCAGCCCAAGACCCAGTGGCAATGCAATGAGCGAAACCACAAAGCCAGAAAAAATATTTTTTGGGAGGTCGCCCAAAAATTGTTTTAATGGGGCAGCATTATTCATTTCGGGTTGTATTCACGATTAAAACATCTGTTGGCAGTTCTGCCAGGATGTGTTCCAGGTCTCGGGTGAAGAGCCGGTCAATAAAACTTAAGTTTTCATTAGCGTTCATCACTAGCAAATCAGCCCTAACCACCCTAGCATAGTGTCCAATGGAATAACCCCTTCTGCCAAAAATACTTTGGGTGACCCAGTTTATTTCTGCTGTTAAATTAGAGGGAAGTCTTTTTACAACATCTTTTACTCTTGTTTGTTCTTGTCGCCTGAGCTTTTCCTTTTTTAGTGTAGCCTTCCTCAAGCTCCTGTCGTCATCGACAGCAACCGCTACTTTTGATCTGCTGATCTCTTCAACCAATGATATTTTTTTGGCGCCAAGCGCATTTGCTACCACAAAAGCGACCTCGATGGTCATTTGGGTTTGAGGACTGTCAAATCCGTTCACCACAATGTGTTGACAGGGACGCCGCTCAACAGAAGGGTTGATCAAAAGTAATACGGAACATTTGGCTTTTCTGGTAATTTTTCTGGCGATGGAACCCAAATAAAATTTTACCACATTTTCCCGCTTCAAAGCACCCAATAAGATGAGGTCAACCTCAAACTCCTTACTGGCCTCTAATAGGGTATTTACTGGGTTCCCCAGTTTCCAATGAACAGATATTTTTTTGGATTGAACTGGGCATGACGCGATAATTTCATTGAATTGGGATTCTTTTTTATCGGTTTTGTTCCCCACGTGAACAAAAACCAATTCTCCATCAAAAGCGTGTGCCATTCTCATGGCCTCAAAAACATTTGCTTTGAGGTTGGGAGAAAATGCAAATCCGACCAAAAACTTTTTAAATCCAATTGCTCTCATGAATTGAAGATAAAAATTAGGTGCCCATCAACCAATTTTTTTATCCCTCTTGAGATTGTTGATTTTCGGATGGATAAGTTTAACTCTAAAATCAAAAAATTAATATTTAGCCCAGTTTGTTTTTTTCTTCCGTATCTCCAAGTTCAGTGGCAAGTTTTCCCAAGGATAAAGGCGGTTTTTGATCTCTGCCAATTGTTTGTCAACCAACATTTTTAGTGAGTCTTTTTTGGGGTGTAGATCAAAAAGGTCATTTCGTTGTGAAAAATCGCTACTTAGGTCGAAGAGCTGATAGTTTTTTAGGGAAATGGTCTTTAGGTAGTTGTAGTCATCTTGGGAAAATTGGTGGGGTCTTGGAATGGTGTCTCGGTCTAAGCCTAAAATCATGAAATTCCCCACACGCATTGCAATTTCTGGAACGGAGCGGTAGAAGAACCAGTAAAGTGGGCGTTTTCTAATGAAGGGGTTTCCTTCTAAAAGTGGCAGAAAGCTCGTTCCATCAATGTCATCAGGTAGGTCAATTCCTACAATATCGCATAGGGTTGGGAGTACATCGACCAAACCAATGGGGGTATCGATTACCTTTTTGTTGGTTTTAATCCCCTGCCATTTAACAATCCCCGGAACGCGGATTCCACCATCATATAAATAACTTTTTACCGCCTTTAAACCTCCATTGGAGGCCAAACGATAGGAGCCGTTGTCTGAACTGAACATGATGATGGTATTGTCCATCAAGTCATTTTGTTCGAGATAATCCAAAAGGCGTCCAATGGCCATGTCTAAATGGTCGATGTTGGCCAAATATTTAGCATCTTTTAAAGGCTGATTTGCATATTTTTCAACCAGTTCTGGAGGAGAAGCGACCTTGGCATGAGGCTCATGAAAGGCGACGTATAAAAAGAAAGGGTCATCACTTTTTTGACTGAGCCAGTCCATACACTCTTGGGCAACGATTTGGCAAGAATATCCATCTACAAGTCCTAGGGCTTTGCCATTGCGTATAAAATTTATGGGGTTAAGGTGAGAGGGCTCCGCATTGTTTTCTGTCCCCAGTGAATAGTCAAAACCTTGGTGATGAGGCTGTGGATGGTTGAGCTGGGGATTTTCGGCCAATTCTCCCAAATGCCATTTGCCAATATGGGCGGTTTGATAACCTTTGGTTTTGAGCAACTCTGCCAGTGTCACTTCTTGATCGGGAAGGTGAAGGGGATGCTGAGGCGGTCTGTAGCTGTACATGCCCACTTTGGCGGGGCTTTTCCCTGTCATAAGCCCAGTCCGAGAAGGGGAGCAGTTGGGCCCTGCGGCGTAAAAGTTATCAAAAAAAACACCCGATTCAGCCAGTCGGTTCAAATTGGGGGTTTTCGTAGATCCTCCTATCTTTTCAAAGTCTCCATAACCCATATCATCGGCCAATAGAAAAACTACATTCGGCAATTTTGTTTTGGGATGTGGGAGATTATTGCATCCCAACATAAGAAGAAGAGGGACACAAAGTGATATAAAAAACGATGATGACCGACGGTTAAAACTTTTTCTTGTCCACTGGAGAATTACCATCAGAGTCTGAATTGTTTAATCATTGAGTTTTAGCACGGCCATAAATGCTTGTTGAGGAATTTCTACATTGCCTACTTGTCGCATTTTCTTTTTCCCCTTTTTCTGTTTTTCAAGCAGTTTCCTTTTTCGGGTAATATCTCCCCCATAACATTTGGCGGTTACATCTTTTCTGAGAGCTTTGATGGTCTCTCGGGAAATGATCTTGGCACCAATTGCGGCTTGGATGGGAATGTCAAATTGTTGTCTGGGGATCAATTCTCTCAGTTTTTCACACATTTTTTTACCGATGGCATAGGCATTCTCCGCATGGATGAGGGCAGAAAGGGCATCTACAGGATTGGCGTTGAGCAAAATATCAACTTTCACCAACTTTGACGGACGCATCCCTATGGGGGAATAGTCAAAAGAAGCATAGCCTTTGGAGACGGTTTTTAATCGGTCGTAAAAATCAAAAACGATTTCTGCCAGAGGCATGTCAAAATTTAATTCTACCCTTTCTGTGGTGAGGTAGGTCTGATTGGTGATCACGCCTCTTTTTTCGATACAAAGCGACATGACATTGCCTACAAAATCAGATTTGGTAATAATGGAAGCTTTTATAAAAGGTTCTTCGACGCGATCCAAAAAAGAAGGATCTGGTAAATCAGATGGATTGTTTACCATCACAATTTCGTCGGGATTTTTTTTGGTATAGGCATGATAGGAAACATTGGGAACCGTAGTGATGACGGTCATGTTGAATTCTCTTTCCAGCCTTTCCTGGATGATTTCGAGGTGGAGCATACCCAAAAAGCCACAACGAAACCCAAAGCCAAGCGCTGCCGAACTTTCTGGCAAAAAGACCAATGAAGCATCATTCAACTGTAACTTTTCCATACTGGCTCTCAGCTCCTCATAGTCTTCTGTATCCACCGGATAGATTCCTGCAAAAACCATGGGCTTTACTTCTTCAAAACCTTCGATGACCTCTTGGGTGGGGTTCTCTGCCCCTGTGAGCGTATCTCCTACTTTTACTTCTTTCGCCTCTTTGATTCCTGTGATGAGGTAACCTACATCACCTGCAGCGATTGATTTTTTGGGTTCTTGCTTGAGCTTTAGGGTTCCGATTTCGTCGGCGAAATAGGTTTTTCCCGTGGCGATAAATTTTATTTTTTGTCCCTTTTTGATTTCGCCATTGATGACCCTAAAGTAGGTTTCCACCCCTCTAAAAGGGTTGTAGACCGAGTCAAAAATCAAAGCCTGTAAGGGAGCATTTACCTCTCCTTTGGGTGCTGGAATGCGGTCAATGATGGCAATTAAAATGTCTTTTATTCCCAGGCCCGTTTTTGCAGAAGCAGGAATCACATCCTCGGGCTTGCAACCCAAAAGGTCAACAATGTCGTCGGTTACTTCCTCAGGATTGGCAGAGGGCAGGTCTACTTTGTTTAGAACAGGAATGATTTCGAGATCGTTTTCTAAAGCCAAGTAGAGGTTGGAAATCGTTTGCGCTTGGATACTTTGGGCAGCATCCACAACCAATAGTGCACCTTCGCATGCGGCGATGGATCGGGACACTTCATAGGAAAAATCCACATGGCCTGGCGTATCAATCAGGTTAAAAACATATTGTTCTCCTTGGTGTTCGTATTCCATTTGGATAGCGTGAGATTTAATCGTAATCCCTCTCTCCCGTTCCAAATCCATATTGTCCAACAACTGATCCTGCCTTTCTCTTGAAGTTACTGCCCCAGTAAAGTCTAGCAGACGATCGGCAAGGGTACTTTTGCCATGGTCGATGTGGGCGATAATGCAAAAATTTCTCAGGTGTTTCATCCGCGCATTTTCCTCTGCTGATGCAAAGATACTTATTTTGAAAGCTTGCTTTTTTGTTTGGTTCAGAAAAGTTACATTTAGTATATAATTTCATAACTGATGAAAATGGTTTCGAGAGTCTTGCAATATCTTTTGGCCATCACTTTCCTCTTTTCTGCCTACACCAAGGCCGTAGGACCGGGGTTTTTTGAAATCACGCTAATGGATCAGGGCTTGGCTCCCAACAGGACATTCGCAGCTTATATGGCACGTTTTTTTATTGGATTGGAATTTGCTTTGGGCTTTTTGATGCTGCTGCCATTTTATGTAAAAAGGCTGATGCAGTTTACCTTTTTACTTTTAGGAGGATTTACTGCCCATCTCATTTATTTGTGGTCAATTGGCGACACCGAAAACTGTGGTTGTTTTGGAGAGGTGATTTCTATGACGCCAGAACAGTCCATCCTTAAAAACTTGGTAATGTTGGCCGTAGCTTTTGCCATATTTAAAACCGCTGAAAGTCGAACCATTCCCAAGATTATTCCTTTGGGGTTAACGACTGCAACCATTCTCAGCATGTGGTTATTTTTGCCCATGCCCAACCACGAGGACTTTGCTTTTGACAGATTTACCCAATTTGAATCTGCTGGACGGGTGGATCTTTCCTCAGGAGAAAAATTGATTGCCATTTTCAATTTGGACTGTGAACATTGTCAAGAGGCTGCCACAAAATTGGGGGAACTTCAAAGAAAGCATGATGACTTTCCAAAACTTTACGAGCTGTTTTATCAGGAGGGTTCTACCTCCGTGGCGGGCTTTGAAAGCATCACACAATCTTCATTTCCTCACTCTTTTATTGATGTTAACACCTTTTTTGATTTGATTGGCGATTCTCCTCCGAGGATTTATTATCTCAAAGACGGTAAAGTGTCGGCCATTTGGGACGATCAATTCATTGAAAATATTGTAAACACTTTTGGGTTAGGCGAGTAAGGGTATTTCGACAAGGAAATTGCTACTTTTGTAAAAAAACTAAAGCTGGTCAAAATTGGCGACATATCGGTTGGGGATTTCCCATTGTTATTGGCACCTATGGAGGATGTCAGTGACCCTCCTTTTCGTGCTTTGTGCAAGGAAAACGGAGCGGATGTTGTTTACACCGAGTTTATTTCCAGTGAGGGTTTGATTCGTGATGCAGCAAAAAGCGTTCAAAAGTTGGATATTTATGAAAAGGAGCGTCCAGTAGGGATTCAAATTTTTGGAGCCAATTTGGATTCCATGTTGCGCTCTGTAGAAATTGTTGAAGCCTCCAATCCTGACATCATCGATATTAACTTTGGTTGTCCAGTCAAAAAAGTGGTCAGCAAGGGGGCAGGAGCGGGTATTCTAAGAGACATTCCTTTGATGGTAAAACTGACTGCCGAGATCGCCAAACACACCTCTTTGCCCTTGACGGTAAAAACCCGTTTGGGCTGGGATCACGATTCGATCAAAATCGTTGAGGTGGCGGAGCGGTTGCAAGATGCGGGAGCTCAAGCGATTTCCATTCACGGCCGAACACGCGCCCAGATGTATAAGGGAAGTGCCAATTGGCAACCCATTGCTGAGGTAAAAAACAACCCCAGAATGCACATTCCTGTTTTTGGAAATGGGGATGTGGACAGTCCAGAACGTGCGGTGGAAATGCGCGACCAATATGGCTTGGATGGGGCGATGATAGGCAGGGCCAGTATTGGAAACCCTTGGTTTTTCAACCAAGTAAAACACTATTTTGAGCATGGAACCCACGCCGAGCAGCCCAGTTTAAAAGATCGTGTGGAGGTAGCGAGGCGCCATTTGCAAATGTCTATAGCCTGGAAAGGAGAGGTCTTGGGCGTTTTGGAAACCCGACGTCATTACACCAACTATTTTAAGGGGATTGCCAACTTCAAGCCTTACAGAACGGCGATGGTTACTGCCAATGATCCCAATGAGGTTTTCGACACACTGGATCGGGTTCTGGAGGAAGTTGCAGAGCCAACCATGGGAATGATCTAACGGAGGGCACTTCTACTTGCCCAGGCAGAAGCTATCCCACCCAATACAATTAGTGTAGCCATCACCAAAAGCAAATTTTCAAGCTGCCATATGACAGGATAAGGTAAACTTGTCCCGGGAACTTTAATAAATGGCATCCATTGTTGTATTAGGATTACAACGGAGGAAAGGATGAGTCCAATGCCTCCACCGAAAGCAACGATGGTCATTCCTAAAAGAAAAAAAATACTGCGAATTTTTTTAGGGGTAATTCCCATGGCTTGTAGGATATTCATTTGGGGGTTTTTGTCCAAAACCATCATTATCAGAGCACCTGCAACATTGAAGAGCGCGATGATCAAAACCAAAGTGAAAATAAGGTAAATGGCCAAATGTTCTGTATTCAACATTTTATAGAGCGCCGTGTTGAGCGCCATCCGATTTTTGATGGCAACTTCAGAACCCAAAATGGCGATGATTTTTCTTTTTAAACTTTTTTCATCAATGCCCGCTACAGTTTTGATTTCAATAGAAGTGAAATCATCCTTAGGGTATTGTAACAACTTTCTAGCGAAATCAATGTTGCTGAAAATGTATTTTTTGTCAATGTCTTCACTGATTTGATACAACCCAATGGTTACGGCATTTTGGGTAAAAAAAGGATTTTGACTCAAACGCCTACTGTTGTTTTTTCTGGGAATGCTGATGTTCAACAAGGATCCATAGTCATATACCCCCAAGCCCATGGCTGCTCCGATGCCAAAGCCCGCCACTATGGTGTTGGATTCGGGAATCAACCACTCCCCAACCGCAATGAGCGAATCTGCAGGGATAACCGACAAGTAATCTTTCCCCACCCCTTTGAGATAGGCTACTTGGTTTTTTTCCTCGAAAGAGACAAAGACTTTTTCCTCCAAAATGGGGCTGATGGCCTTTATTTCATCGATGGCTTTTAATTGACTTAAGGCAGCACTGTCCAAACTTATGGTTTTCCCTAGCAAGGATGTTACCCTGTAATTTGGGTCAAAAGCATTCGAAAAGGACAGGCCAAAATCTTTTAATCCTGAAAATGCACTCAATACGATCATCAATGCAGCTGTGGCCACCACAATCACCAATAGTGCAATGGCGTTGATTCTGTTGATTACTGTTTGCCTGCTTTTAGAAAAAAAGTAACGCCAAGCGATTTTGAAAACAACAGGCATGTTTTACTTCTTTTGTCTTTTGGGGAGTCCCTTTGGGTCTTCAAAAGGGTTCTCGGGCTGATTGAGGGCTTTTTCAATGGTATCAACATAGTCGAGGGAGTCATCCATAAAAAATGAAAATTCCGGCATGCGTCGCAATTGATTTTTCATTCTTTTGGCCATGTCATGCCGGATTTGAGGCTTGTTTTCTTGGATACCTTTCAAATAGTCCATCGCCTTGTCCTTCGGAAATATACTAAGGTAGATTTTGGCCATGGAAAGGTCAATGGTCACTTTGACTTTGGTAACGGAGAGTACCAGGTTGGAAACGCCCTGATTTCGGATGACCTCCTGAAGCATCTTGGCCAGTTCTTGCTGTATGGCTGTGGCAATTTTTTGCTGTCTTGGTGTTTCCTCAATTCCCATTCTGCAAAAGTAGGCATTCCTGTGATAATTGTTATTTTTGGGACAATGAGAAAGACAGGCTTTGGTTTATATTTAATTCTGATTACTATTGGGATCGGTTCACATCAACTGCAGGCTCAAGGAAACCTGCAACAGATGCGTCAATTGATTTTTGAAAAAACGAATGCCCTAAGGGCAGAAAAAGGATTGCCCGAATTAAAACTTCTTGATTCTTTGGGCGAGCTGGCCCAATGGCACAGTGAGAATATGGTGAAACACAATTTCTATGCTCATGTAGACCATTTGGGCCTAAATCCCATCGAGCGTGCCGAAAAATATAAGGTGAAGGCTTGGGCCAAAAAAGGGAATCGCTTTACTGGAATAGGAGAGAATATTGCCAAAACGCCTTGGTTTGAAAATGTTGTAGGCTGCGGTGATACCCGATCAGAGGAGCGTTTGGCGCAGTGCATGGTGAATGGCTGGAAAAACAGCCCGCCCCATTACAAAAACATCTTAGGAGACTATACCTATTTGGGGGTTGGTTTGTACTTTGATGAAAAGGGAATGGGATTTGGGACTCAAAACTTTCGTTAGTTTACCATTCTACCCTTTCCCATTTGTATTCTGAACTGAGTCTGAAGGCTCCAATGAAATTTTTTTTCCATTGCTCAGGAGGAATAAGAGACAGATAATCTTCTTTGTCTCCTTTGTATAGAAAATAGGTTTCTCCAACCAAAGGTTCGAATTTAAATTTGGCCGTATAGACCTTTTGGGTATCACTGGCGGATTTGACAAATTTTTTGATTTTATCCTGCAGTTCCTCCAGCTCGGTTTGCAGCTGCTTTGATACTTTTTCCACGCCTTTTTGCTTAAAGGCATCGACATTGGGAATCTTGATGACGGGACCACTGGCTTGGGAAGCATAGGGGAGCAGTCGAGCAATGTACTCTTCCTGCTCATCGTTCCAAACGACTTGATCCGGCTTTTTCTTTTTCAAACTAAAAATTTGTTAAAGATAGTGAGTTTGAAAACCTTGGGGATTTTTTCCAGAAATGAGACTATCTTTTCATGTCTTTAATGGCCTTGTAGACCAAAAACACCAAAAACACAACAATAGAATAGACAATAATATTTCTAAGAAAATAGCCCATTTATTTTGTTTTTGAAAACCATATTCTAGTGACCAATATTTCTTGATCCATGGATTTTTTGATGAATTCTGTTATGTAATCCAATTTAAATCCTTTTTGTTCATAAGCGGCGGAAATGTCAACGATAGAATTGGTTAAAAATGTTTTTTTAATGGGAGATTCCCCTGTAACCTCCTCATATGCTACTGCAGTGTGATTCTTCCAATCGATCTCATCGCTGTTGATGGTCAATATCAAACGTTCTACTTTCTTGTTATGGGTTTTAAACTCGCTGTAAATGAAATAACCACTGGAAAGCGCAATAATATAAAACAAAAAAACAATCACTATCGAAGCCCTATCTGTAGGATTCATTTTATGAAACTTTTAATAAAGATATTGATTTATAAATATTTTAGGACGTAATGTGCTGTAATAACAAATACCGATGAACCTGATGGCCACTCATATCGATCAAATTCGAAGGATCAATTTTTTAAACCTCATAAGCCTTAAATAATGATTGACAAAACGCCTATTGTTAAAAATTATCAAAAAAAACAAATAGACTAAGCATATGTGTTAAATTCAGTCACATTATGTAAATTTGAATAAAAATAATTCAATGATTAGGCCAGACTTTGAAACGATTTCTCCTGATACAGGCCATTCTTATAAATATGCCTATTTCGATAAAGATTGCCCCAATACGAATAAGGTTAAATGGCACTATCACCCAGAGGTAGAGTTGGTTTATATCAACACTGGTGTTGGCAAAAGACAAGTAGGAACCCACCTTTCCAATTATAAAGATGGGAATTTAATACTGGTAGGATCCTATCTGCCGCACACGGGATTTACCAAAGGTTTTGATGAAAATCAAAAAGAAATCGTCATACAGTTCAAGGCCGATATTTTTGATACGCCTTTTGGCCATTTGGAGGAGTTGAAAGTGATCCAGCAGCTTTTGGAGTTGTCCAAAAAAGGGATTGTTTTTGATGGTGCCATCAAGGAAGACATTGGTCTTAGAATGGAAGGACTGCAGTATGAAAGTCGAATCGATGCTTTTTTGACTTTTGTAAAAATACTTTATGATCTGGCCCGACATCCGGAGAAGACCATTCTCAATGCGGAGGGTTATGCTTTTATCAGCAGTCCAATGGAAAACAAAAGACTGAAGTCTATATTTAATTATATCCGAGATCATTTCATGGAACCGATAGCCTTGGAGGACATTTCTGCAAGGGTGTATATGACCCCCCAATCTTTCTGTCGATTTTTTAAAAAAAGTACCCATAAAACATTTACTACTTTTTTAAACGAATACAGGGTCAACCACGCCACGAAGTTACTTTTGGAGAGCGACGATGACATCAAAGCAATAGCTTATGAAAGCGGATTCAATAACAGCTCAAATTTTTTCAGAAACTTTAAAAAAGTTACTCAACTTACACCAAATGCTTATCGGGAGCAGATGTTGACGAATTTAGAGGCTTAATTTTTTTCAAACGGAAAAGCAAACACCTCTGAGTTTTGGTGGGCGAGACTCATTATGCTGTCAATTTCTCGGACTTTGTCAGGGAATTGCTCTGCCAGGTTGTTTTGCTCTTGTAGGTCTTCCGACAAGTTATACAACTCAATGGGAGCTTTTGGATTTTTGGCCATTTCCAACCGAACGCCTTTCCATTGTCCCAGTCTAACTGCCTGTCGTCCGCCGCGCTCAAGGAATTCCCAATAGAGGTAAGGGTGGTTGGTCTGCTCCATACCCAATAGGGTCGGCAAATAGGAAATTCCATCGATTTCGGTCATGTCATTTTCTGTTTCAGCGATGGCAAGAGCAGTTGGGAAAAAGTCCCAAAAGGCCGAGATATGGTCTGTGATGGAATTGGGTTTAATTTTGGAGGGCCAATAGGCGATCATAGGAACGCGAATCCCCCCTTCATAAAGGTCTCTTTTGTAACCCCTCAAAGGGCCATTGCTGTCAAAATAATCAGGATCTGCTCCGCCTTCCATATGGGGCCCGTTATCGGAAGTAAAAAGGATGAGTGTATTTTCGGCAATTCCAAGCTCGTGGACCTTGTCAATAATTTGCCCCACATGATCGTCGAGAATACTCACCATCGCTACAAAAGCAGCATGACCTTCCTCCTGAGCATTGTAACCACTGACACTGTAACCGTCTTTTTTTCGTTTCGGAGCATATTCTTTTTCGGGTAAAAACTTGCCTCTGTATTTTGCCATGTATTCCTCTGGAGCAATCATTTCAGCATGAGGGATTACAGAGGGATAATACATAAAAAAAGATTCGTCCTTATTTTCCTCCAAAAAGGACATGGCTTTCTGGTGGATTAGATTGGGCGCATAGGTTTCTGTGCTATGGCCATCATTACCTTCCAAAGCTTCTTTTGTGCGGTTGTTCCAAAGGTGGGTGGGGTAGTAGTTGTGCGCCACGCGTTGACAATTGTAGCCGTAGAATTGATCAAAGCCTTGGGCCGTTGGGTCTCCTTCCGAACCAGGGTATCCCAGCCCCCATTTACCAAAAGCTCCGGTGCGGTATCCCGCCTTTTTTAATACCTCGGCAATGGTCAGCTCTTGCGAAGCCAAGGGATACTGTCCCTCGTTTTCAAGCGTAAAGCCCCTTTCAGAATTCCCTCTGATAAAGGTATGCCCTGTATGTTGGCCGGTCATCAGCGCCGACCTGGAGGGTGCACATACTGTTGATCCTGAATAGTGTTGTAAAAAACGCATTCCCCCTTTGGCCAGTCGATCCATGTTGGGCGTTTCGAAATGGGTTTGACCGTAAACCCCTAGATCGCCATATCCCAAGTCATCGGCCATAATGTAGATGATATTGGGAGCTTTAACTTTATCCGACTTCTTATCGGTTGGATTTTGACAAGCCCATGTTAGGAGTACAATGAGCAGTAAGTGAAAGTTTCTCATTTTATAAAAATTCAATTCTTATGATTTAGCCGACAATCCACAATGTTTGATCGGGTTTTGATTCGGAAATTCCACGGTTAAAATCATCAGATCAGATAAACAACCTAAAGAATTTGCCAGAATTTATTATTCAGCAAGTGTTACGGTTCTTGAGACTTTGTTAAATGGTCCGGGGATAAAATCACCTTCTGCATTTAATAACTCCAACTCAATGGTCACTTCACCCATGGGTAGGCCTTTGATGATATGAGGGGCCCATTGTGTAATAATGAATTCCTCCCCATTAATGGTAGCCCTTACTTTATTGCCATTTTCCGAAAGTGTGGTGTTGAGCACAAAAAAATCCAGCAGAAGGTTTTCGGTATCTTTGCCTGAATATTGTCCTTTCGGTCTACTATAGATCAAAGTTGGGGCGGACATGTCCAAATTATTTTCGTCCACAGCATTTTCACCCACCGTTAGTTTTTTTACCACAACGCTATTTTCATTTTTTACAGACTCGTGATAGGAACGACTGAGGAAGGCCACAAGATGGTGTACGCCTTCTGGGATCTCTTTTTTAAACGAAGGAGTGTAGTGAGCGGAATAGGGCTTGTTGTTCAGTATAAAATGAATGTGTTGCCCTTTACCGGAGTTCGCCAAAAGCTTGGCATTGGGGCTGTCGGTTTGTTCTCCTAAGTTGTAATTGCTTACAGTAAAATTAAAATCAACCTCACCATCTGCAAGAGTGTTGGTATCGGTGGGCGCATCAAGTTTAAGCACTGCATCTGAATAGGCTGGGGAGCCCTTCAGAACCGCTAGGGTAATTTTTGATGCTTTGGCAGCTGCTGCTGAGTTTTCAGTGTTTACGTTTTGATTCGATTTTTTTTTGGGGCTATTGTTACAAGCAACGGCAAAAAAGGCTATGAGCGAAATTGCACCAATATAGCGTAGTGTTTTCATTTTTTTATTTTTGATTGAAAGATACATAAATTAATAAGTACTCCCAACTGGCGCACGTATGTGATGCTTGCCCATCTTGATTGGGATTCTTTTTTTCTGCTTCTAAAAAACCGCCTCAGCAAACACCCATAAATATAGTTAATAAACACCCGAACCCCCCGTCACTATTGACCTAAGCTAAAAACCCCTCTTTTGATTTTATGATAAGAATCCCTAACTTTATTTCAACCCAATCGGACTACTGCCATGAAAGACGTATGGATTTTTCCCATACGGTATTTCCAGATAGAGGGCTTGAGACAAAAGATAAAAGGAATATTGGAACCTTGGTTTGGATATTTATGAGTTGTCTTTAATTACTTGAGTTTTCTCCTTCTAAATAATGAAAATAAGATAGCCCATGTTTTCATTTTATTCAAATTATGAAAATACTAATTTATATATTTGCATTATTTTATAATTTCAAAATTATGGATTTACAAGATTTCATTTCAGGAAAGTATATTAAACAAACAGAATATAAATCATTCTCTCCTGAAAAAATCAATCACGAATGGATCGTTTCAACCCCAGAAGTAAATAAACTACTCGCAAAAGCAAATCGGTTGATCGGAGAGTTAAACGCATACTCTCAAATAATTCCTGATGTGGACTTCTTCATTACAATGCATATTCTTAAAGAGGCTACAACATCAAGTAGAATTGAAGGAACCAAAACGAATATGGAAGAAGCTCTTGTGAAAGAAGAAGACATTAAACCTGAAAAAAGAGATGACTGGGCTGAAGTTCAAAATTATATAAAAGCAATTAATACCTCTATTGAAGAATTAGAAAAGCTTCCTATTTCGAACAGGTTAATTAAAAACACACATAGAACACTTTTATCAGGTGTTAGAGGAAAGCATAAAATCCCAGGCGAATTTCGGACAAGTCAAAACTGGATTGGAGCTACATTAAAAGACGCAATTTTCATACCCCCTCATCATTCTGAAGTTATAGAGCTAATGAGTGATTTAGAAAAGTTTATTAATGAGGATGAATATCACGTTCCTCATTTAATTAAAATAGCTATTGTACATTATCAATTTGAAACAGTCCACCCGTTCCTTGATGGAAACGGTAGATTAGGTAGATTACTTATTACTCTCTACTTGGTAAGTAATAATGTATTAAAGAAACCTTCTCTTTACTTGTCTGACTTCTTTGAAAAAAACAAAGGCTACTATTATGACAACTTAACGACGGTTCGTTTAACAAGTAATCTGACTCAATGGATTAAATTCTTCTTAGTTGGTGTAATAGAAACATCAAAAGAATCCATCCAAGTATTTAAAGATATTATTACTTTAAAAACAGATATTGAGACCAAACGATTACCAACATTAGGAAGCAAAGTAGAAAAAGCACAATTGTTATTAAAACAACTATTTCAAGTTCCCATTACAGATTCCAAACAGGTCTCAGAGCTTTTACAGATTTCTCCTTCAACAGCCAACAGACTCATTAAAGATTTAATTGAACTCAACATCTTGTCTGAACTAACTGGTTATAAACGAAATAGAAAATATATGTTCGGAGAATATTTCAGAATATTTCACAGCGAACTAGAAAATAAAAACTAAAGACAACAAGGTGTATGGTGCATACCCGTTGGGATACGCACCATACCCAAACCGTTGCCTTTTAGTGGGGAAGCTTAGAACGTATCAATCCATAAACAAAGGTGCCAAGGGTGGCCGACAGTATCACCACGATGATGGGGAAGAACCCGGCTCCCAGAAGGGAAAACATGGGTCCGGGACAAGCCCCTGAAATGGCCCAGCCTGAACCAAAAATGATCCCACCGTATAAATAGCGCTTCCAACCCTTTTCTTTGTCTGCAATCTCAATAGTGGATCCGTTTAGAATAGATTTTAGCTTTAATTTTTTAATGATAAATGTGATGGTGGCCCCCAGAAAAACGGCTGTTCCAATCACGCCATACATGTGAAAGGAATTGAATTGAAACATTTCATAGATCCTAAACCATGAGGACACTTCGGACATATAGAGTGTGATTCCGAAGAGTGTTCCGATCAAAAAATACAAGAGAATATTCATATATAGAGTTAGTAATTAAAAAGTAAAGGAACAACAAAATGATTGACCAACAGCCCACCGATAAAGAAGCCGATGACGGCAATTAAAGAGGGCCACTGTAAATTGGACAAGCCCGAAATAGCATGACCGGAGGTACAACCCCCTGCATACCGCGCGCCAAAGCCCACCAAAAAACCACCCACGACCAGCAGGAGAAGGATGTATGGATCGCTAAAAGCAGCATTTGAAAACAGCAATTCAGGAGCAAAGCTTTCGCCTGCATCTGTAATGCCCATGGCTGCCAATTGATCTATCGTTTGGGGGGTGAGCGCAACAGCTTTGGTGGTGGTGATATAATTTGAGGCAATGAAACCGCCAGCGATGACGCCGAGCGATACAATCAAATTCCACTGTTGGGCTTTCCAATCAAATTGAAAAAAAGAGGCTTTTTTGCCGGCCCCCATCATCGAGCAGAGGGTGCGAAGGTTGGAGGACATCCCAAAGGACTTACCCACCCAAAGGAGTAAAAAAAGCACAAGGGCGATCATAAAGCCCCCGAAATACCAGGGCCAAGGTTTTGTCAAAAATTCAATCATATCAAGAGCTTATGGTGGTTGGACAAATGTAGTTTGTGAGTGGGATATTTGTTTCTTTGATGGCCTTAAAACCACCTTGCACATCGACCAAATTGTGAATCCCTCTTTTCTTGAGGATGGAGGCCGCAATCATCGATCGGTATCCTCCAGCACAATGCACATAAAAAGTTTCCTTTTCGGGGAATTGATTCAAATGATCGTTGAGAAAATCCAAAGGCGTATTGTGTGCAGTAGGGATGCGTTCTGAAATGAATTCGCTTTCCTTTCGGACATCATAAACGGCTACCTTTTTTTCTTTGATCAATCCTTCCAATTCGACTGCATCGATTCGACTGATGATATCATATTCTTTACCAGCTTTTTTCCATGCTTCAAACCCCCCTTTGAGATATCCCAGCGTTTGGTCAAAGCCAACCCGCGACAATCGCGTTATCGTTTCTTCTTCCCTCCCGCTCGGTGCGATGATCAATAGGGGTTGATTGACATCCCCGATCAAAGCACCGACCCAAGGGGCAAAGCCACCGTCGAGTCCGATGAATATGGATTGAGGGACATGGCCATTGACAAAGTCATTTTGATGCCTTACATCGATGATGATGGCTCCCGTTTCATTGGCCAAACTTTCGAATGCCTCTGGCGCTAAGCCCTTCAAACCGCGGTCGAGTACTTGTCCTATGTCGTCATAGCCGGATTTGTTCATCTTTACATTTAAAGGAAAATATTGTGGGGGCGGTAACAAGCCATCAGTTACCTCCTCAATGAATTCTTCTTTGGTCATGTCTGCTCTCAAGGCATAATTCATTTTTTTCTGGTTGCCCAAGCTGTCAACCGTTTCCTTCATCATGTTTTTCCCACAAGCAGATCCGGCGCCGTGAGCAGGGTAAACCGTTACATCATCCGGCAAGGGCATGATTTTGTTTCTAAGGCTATCGAAAAGCATACCGGCCAAATCTTCCTGTGTGATTTCTTCGGCTTTTTGGGCAAGATCGGGACGGCCAACATCCCCCAAAAACAAGGTATCACCACTAAAAATAGCGATTTCTTTTCCCGCATGATCCTTAAGCAGATAGGTAGTACTCTCCATGGTATGTCCAGGTGTATGAAGCGCAATGATGGTTCCGTTTCCAAGAGGAAATGCTTGTCCATCCTCTGCGATGAGGGCTTCAAAATCTGGATTGGCATTGGGCCCATAGATGATGGGTGCAGCGGTTTCTTTGGACAGGGTGAGGTGACCGCTTACAAAATCGGCATGGAAATGGGTCTCAAAAATGTATTTGATCGTTGCCTTGTTCTTTTTGGCTTTTTCTAGATAGGGGGTGACTTCTCTGAGCGGGTCGATGATGGCGACTTCTCCCTCGCTCTCGATATAGTAAGCCCCTTGGGCCAAACAACCGGTGTAAATTTGTTCTACTTTCATATTAAATGATCATTTTAGGTTATTTTGATTTGAAATTCGTTTTTCGATGATGGGGATTTCCTCTCCTTGGATATGTTTGATTGCCGTTTTCAAATTAGAGAAAAAATTTCTTTTACCAATGATTTTAACCAAGCCATCACGGTAAAAAATATCCCTAAGCGGTCCGATGGCTTTGACCCATATCACGGTAATGTTTTTTTGTTGAAGATCCTGAATCCAATTTTCTAGCGTGTTGGAGGCACTGGCGTCAATATAGTGGATGGGACCGGCATCAATCACCAGAAACTTGACTTCGTTTTTTTGTTCCGCTATATGTTCTGCGATATGTTTTTTAAAATAGGCATGGTTTCCAAAAAACAGTTGTCCATCGAAACGGATGATCAATACCCCGGGAAAGGTTTCTACTTCATCAGAAAACCGCAAGACATTCCTAAAACGGGAGGTACCCTTGATGCGCCCCAAAACGGCAATATGGGGCTGGGATGTACGGTAGATCATCAAGGAAAGAGCGATCAAGGTTCCCAGCAGAATTCCCTCTTGGATCCCCATAAACAAGGTGATGGCAAACGTAAATAGCAAGACGAAGAACTCATCTCTGTGGGTTTTCCACAATTTGTAAGGGTATTTTATATCAATGAGTTTGATAACAGCGGCAAGGATAATCGCTCCGAGTACAGCCTTGGGAAGGTAATAAAACCAATCGGTCAAAAACAGCAAAGTCAAGGCGACCACCGCAGCGCTGATCAATGCGGCGATTCCAGTTTGGGCACCCGACTGGTGATTGACTGCGGTTCTGGAAAAACCTCCAGTAGTAGGGTAGGATTGAAAAATAGAACCTACAATATTGGCTGTGCCTAGGGCGATCAGTTCCTGATTGGAATCAACGGTTTCTTTCTTTTCTTTTAGCTCGATGGCCTTGGCAATTGAAATGGCTTCCAAAAAGGCAACCAATGCCAATGTCAATGCCATGGGCAACAGCTGATAGATCTCATCTAAAGAGATGGCTTGCAACTGAATCGGGGGCAAACCTTCAGGCACAAAGCCCAGCACTTTGACCCCTTGATCATTCCAGTTCAGTTGAGCGGTCAACAGGGTGGTAGTGATCACCACCACCAATGCCGCTGGAATTTTATTTGAAAAATACTTGATGATAAAAATCAGAGCAATACTCGCTAGGGTAATCAGCAAAGTGAACCAGTGGATTTGATCGGTGGTTTGCCAAAGCGATTGAAGCGTTTTTTGAATCAAACTGTGGGAAGGAAGATCAATGCCGATGACATGTTTGAGTTGGCTTAAGCCAATGATTATTGCTGCTGCAGATGTAAAGCCACTGATCACGGGTCGGGATAAAAAATTAACCAAGAACCCAAACTTTAGGAGCCCCAAAAAAACTTGAATTAACCCCATGAACAAAGCCAAGAAAATGGCGAGTGAAATGTAATGATTGGTATCCAACACAACCATGGTGTTTAATGCGGTAGCGACCAAAAGAGAATCCATGGCTACGGGCCCAACGGCCAAATGACGAGAACTGCCCATAAATGCGTAAACCATTTGAGGAAAAATAGCGGCATACAAACCATATACTGGTGGAAGTCCAGCAATCAAAGCGTAGGCCATCCCCTGTGGAATTAGCATCACCCCTACGGTAATTCCTGCGGACAAATCTCCTTTAAACAGAAGGGTGTTGTAACTTTTAATCCACTCCAAAAAAGGAAAGTACCTTCGCATTCTAGTCATTTAAAATTCAAAAATACGCTTCCTTGGAGTAACAGATGGTAACTTAGGTTACATAAGTCAGAGGACTATAATTTTATTTCTCTTCAGTTGGATCTTTCCAGACAGTTCCAATTTTTTAAGCAAACGAGAAATCACTACCCTAGAGCTGTGCAATTCTTGAGCAATATTTTGGTGGGTAATGAACAATTCATTTTTTCCGTTGACTCTTTTTTTCTCAGCCATATAATCTACCAGCCTTTTTTCAAGTCTGTTGAAAGCCAGGCTGTCTAAAGTCTCAATTAATTCGTCCATTCGGATTTGATAGCTGCGAAATAGAAAACGTCGCCAACTGGGGTATTTTGATTCCCAATGTTTTATGTGACCAATGGGAATCATGATCAATTTAGAGGGCATTTCAGAGATCGCCCTGATTTTACTTTTGGTTTCGCCCATTTCCCAGGCAAAGGTCAGGGTACAAGAGTCACCGGCCTCCAAGTAATAGAGGAGCAGTTCTTCTCCATTTTCATTTTCTCGCGAAATCTTGATGGCTCCTGAGATCATCAAGGGGATGCCTTTGATGTTTTGTCCAATGTCGATCATCATAAATTCCTCGGGGATTTCCTTGAGGGTGCCTACTTTGGCGATCTCTTGAATGAGGTCCTCTTCAAAGACATTTCCAAAAAGTTGCTTTAGTTCTAGGATCATGCTAAGAGATCATTACTTTAGGAATTGAAAGTGTGATATTTGTAAATTTCAATTCAGTCTTATTTTTTATTAAAAGCCCTTATGAGTTAAACCTTTTTTCATCAAAAGAGTCAAAACTAAAAATAAACATTGAAAATCCTTCCCATTCTTTTTTGTTTTCTCGTAGGGATTTATTCTTATGCACAGCAAAACGCTTTTGAAATTAAGGGCATTGTTGTCGATGAATCGTCTCAACAGCCCATTCCATTTGCCACGATTGTTGTTGGCGACAAGTCCACCCAGGAAGCCATGGCAGGAGTTAGTTCTGCTGATGATGGCTCTTTTTTGGTCATTTCTCCCTCTCAAGAAATTTATCTGGAGATCAGCTTTATGGGTTATGAGACTTTCCGCAAGGACAACATAACGCCCAATAATCAGGGAATAGATTTGGGGGTAATTTTGCTTAAGGAAAAGTCTCAAATGTTAAATGAAGTGGAAGTTAGAGGAGAAAAATCAACCACTGAGTTTAAACTGGATCGGAGGGTATTTAATGTAGGTAAAGATTTGAGCAGTACGGGTGCCAGTGCCTTGGAGGTCTTGGACAACGTGCCCTCTGTAACAGTAAGTATCGAAGGACAAGTAAGTTTGAGAGGAAACACCGGCGTTCAAATATTGATCAATGGTAAACCCTCTGTTGTGACCAGCGAAGGGGGGAATGCTTTGGGATCGATTACCGCTGATATGATCGAGCGGGTGGAGGTGATCACCAATCCTTCTGCCAAATATGAAGCTGAGGGAACGGCTGGAATCATCAATATCATTATCAAAAAAGACGAAAGGAAAGGAATAAATGGCTCCCTTACATTGAATTATGGTCAACCCGTAAACAATAGTGCTGGATTGAGCCTCAATCGACGGACCGAAAAGTTTAATTTGTTCACCCAGATAGGTTATGGATCTAGAAGTTACCCCAGACGAGAAAAAAACAAAAATGATAACTTATTGACCAAGACTCAAGTGTTGACTGAAGGGACCCAATACAGAAAAGAAGAGTTTTTTAATTTTATTCTGGGGACGGACTATTATATCAATCCCCAAAACGTGATTACCCTTTCTGGATTTTATGCTTTTGAAGCAGAGGATCAACCCTCAGATACCCATGTTAGGGAGTATCAAAATAACACTGAACTCACTTCAGAGTGGAACAGAGAGGAAGTTACTACTGCGGGGAATCCCAAATACCAATACGAGCTGATATACAAAAGAGATTTTTTGGATGATGAGGATCACGACCTGATTTTTAGTGCCACAGGAAACCTTTTTAGCAAGGATCAGAACTCTGAATTTTTCAATACAGCCGTGAGTGGTGCAAATCCCTTTGAGGATCAACAAACCCATACCTATTTTAGGGAGGAGGTCCATAATTTAAAATTAGATTATACCCGACCTTTTGCTGAAGTTTGGAAGCTGGAGGGTGGCTTCCAATACTCCAACAACGATGTGAGCAATGACTTTGAGGTCAAAGATGAATTGGCAGGAGTGTGGGTAGTGAATCCCGGATTGACCAATGTGTTTGAATTTACCCAAGGCGTTTTGGGGATTTATGGTATGATGGCTTATGAGTCCGACCCTTGGGGAGTACAGTTGGGACTTAGAACAGAAAATACCCGGGTCAATACCGTTTTGGTAAATACCAATGAAAAGAATGATCAAGATTATAATGATCTGTTCCCCTCCTTAAACACTTCATATAAATTCAGCAATTCTTTTTCTGTTCAAGCAGGATATTCTAGAAGAATCTATCGACCGCGTTTGTGGGACCTCAACCCTTTCTTTAACATAAGGAACAGCTACAATTACAGACAAGGAAATCCTGATTTAAGAGCGGAATATTCTGATTCCTATGAACTCTCTGCAATATTTATTAAGGGTATTGCCTCTTTCAATATGAGTTTATACCAACTCTTTACCACCAATACCATAGAATCTGTTACCACTTTTAAAGACAATATCAGCGTGAGGGCCCCTGAAAACCTGGGAACCAAACGGGTCAATGGTATAGAGATCAATACCAAGATCAATGCCGGTCAAAAAATAGTGATTAATGGAGATTTTAATTTCAACGGCTTTGACCGAAAAGCAATATGGCAAGAGCGGTCTTTCGATTTTAAGGGAAACAGTTGGTTCTCCGAAATCACATCAAAATTTAAGCTTCCCAAAAATTTGGACACTGAGTTCAGTTGGAATTATCAGTCCCGTTTCAAAACCATTGATGGAGAGACGCTTCCCAGTCAATATTTTAACATAGGCGTCCGAAAAAAACTTCTCAAAGGAAAAGGGATTATAAGTTTCAATATCAGAGATATATTTGCTTCAAGGGTTAGCGAAAACAGAACCATCAGGGATAGTTTTAATATATGGAGTCGTTCCGTATATGGAAGGTTTTGGGCATTGGGTTTTAGTTATGGTTTTGGTAAAGGAGAAGCCATGGAATTTACGGGTAGAAGAAGATAGTTTTTAGATTTTGCGCGGCCCTAATTTTACTTCAAGGCCTTCCCTTGTTTTTATCTCTTTTTTCTTTTCATCGCCGCTGAGGTTGCTCGCTTTTCAACCGTACTCTATGGGAATGAATTTGGAATGGATCGACTCAAAGGGGTTTTGGACATTCCTGAAGAGTAAATTCTCTTTTTAAAGAATAACTTAAAGAAAAGGCCCTAATCTGAGTAGGGCCTTTTTTATTGGCCAGAAGACCAAGTTTGAATCACTTGAAAAGACAAATAGGCATTGAGTAAGCCATAAAAAATGGCGGGTAGGATTTGTAACAAATGGTCTTTGATTTTTATTCGGGTGATGACTCCAAACCACATTAATAGGGAAAGCCCCAAGGTGCTCACCAACTGAAGATGGGTCTCCCAAAACCCAACCAAGATTCCCAAGCCCCCCAAGATTTGCAACAGGCCTGTCAACTTTCTGTATTGTGGGATGCCATAACGAATGAACTCCTTTTTCATCTTTGGATTAATAAAACAGCCAATGCCGTAAAAGAGGAATGAAACAGCACAAAATAGAAAGAGTACATTCAGAACCATATATATCTCAGTTTTTTGGATCCCAGCTCTTTATGATCCAATGGGGGTGGATTAGGGTTGTACTTTTGAAAGTATACCTATGTTGAAAGATTACGATCAACGCTTTGAACCATAAAAACACGAACTTGATATGTAACACCTATGATTGCTTAGCTCCTGTTGGCTTGGGGTAGAAAACCAAGATCAAACAGGACAACAACATTAAAGCAGAGGGAAGGGTAGGAACCATTCCATCCCCAATACTGATGTGAAAATATATCGCGCCAATCATAAACAGCGCCATGCCAACAGCAGCAGGTTTAATCAATTTGGGGAATTTAATTCCCCCGATTAAAAGCAAAAGGGCCAAAGATATTTTAAAAGCACCTACAATCATCATCAGGGTATCATTGAGACCGTAGGCAGCAAATTCCTCCGACATATTGGTAGCTGTACCTCCTCTAAACATAGAGGGACGGTTCAGCTGGTAGGTCCAAGCGCTTAAAACCACAATAGAGACGAGAAAAGATATATATTTTGTTAGTTTCATTTTTCTTTCAGCTTCAATAAAGTTATAAATAAAAATTAAATGGGAAATGCTTACTTCAAAACCAGTACTTTAAAATCCAAAAAATTGAACTGGAAATTACCATTGAAATCTTATTTTTAAATGGAAAGATGGCAAAATCATTCAGTTGCGATGCTGTTTTGAAAATACAGCATTAATTACAGTATTGGTCGCTCAATAGAAAGCATAATGATGCCCCCCCCAAGTAAAGGACTTATTTCAACTCAGGCCTATCCGCTTCACTAAGCTGAGGCACTTCTAATGCTCTTGGACAAGTCAAACTGACATTCACAAAGAAATATCCAAATACCATTTGAAGCTTGGTCAGAGGAAAGTTTTTCCAAAATTTAAATATTTACAGGCGATGCTAATGTTTGCGAATACAATAGGTCCTATGGCTCAGTTGGTTGACCAGCTGACTCATCATCCGTTGGTTTGTCCTATAAGGCCTTTAAATACTGGGCTTTCCAAACTCATAGTTCTATAAATATAGTGAATTTTTGCCTCTACCAAACCACAGAAAGGGTTTTTTTGTTTTTTCTCACAACACCCTTTCCTCTTGATTTTTCCGCAAGGTATTGGGAGCAACCAAAACTAATCTGCTTGCTCCACCAATACATCGTTGAACATGATCGGATTTTCGCTTATACCCAGTGTTTTGCCACTCGAAATTTGTACATTTTTGAGGCTTACTCTTTTTGTGACCACGTAGGGAAATGATTCTTGATATTGCTCATCAACTCGCTTGGGATTGAAGTCGTCGAAGATATTTACCGCTTTGTTTTGTGCGGCCAGTTGACCATCCTCTACAACAAGCCCGTCTATGATTATGTTTTCCGGCATGTAAGAGGTATAACCAAAATCGTGTAGCCCAGAATTGTAACCTCCAAAAAGACTCACCGATGAAGATTTTGAATCACTGGGAATAAAGACACAGTTGCGAATCACGAAATTTCCTTTCCAGGTGCTGCCGTAATCTTGCCGCAAACTGATTAGGTTATTGGAAATTACTGTGCTGTTTTCTAGGGTAAAAGTGCCGGAGCCAATGGCGCGCACCCCCATATACCCAAGGGTGGAGTTGCTTATGGAAGCATTGTAAACCCCCATATGTGCATCAAAACGGGAAAGTTTACAATATTCAAATTTTAGATTTTTGGAATAATTAGAGGCGAACACCCCCCAGTAAGTTTTATCGCTAATATCATTGGTCTGGGTGCAGTTCAAAAACGAAACATTGATGGAACTTCGGACCGTAAGGTCATAGGAACCCATAGAAACAGGTTTTCCAGCAGAACCAATGGTACGGTAGGTCTTATGTCCTGTCATCAAACAATTTTTTACCACCACATCGGAGGAGAAGCCAATCGAAATAAATCCACTGTAGGGAGCACCATGTGCTCCTTCACCCTCAACCCGATGAACCAAACCGTCTATCTCGACATTGGATCGCTCTATGGAAAAATTGCGACTGTAGTAGGTGTATTTGGATGGAGCACGGTTGGCAATGGTGATAAATTCCCCGCCTTTTATCTGTAAAAGAGAAGGATCAACAGGAAAAGCTTTGATCGCAGTAATGTTGTCAAAATCCCATATGATGGGTCCATCCATGTTTACATCTCCATTTTTGTCAACAAGAAAAATATCTGTTTGTGACTTGCCGTTGTTTTGGTTCAGTCCATAGCGGATGTATCGTCTTATGCTATCGTTGGTAAGGGACACCAAACAAGGAAAAGGAAGACGTATCCCGATATTTTTTTGAAAAGCCTTTACCGATTTTAGACCATTGATTTCGATAGGACTCAGGCTTGAGCGTACTTCGAACAATGGAGCCGTGCGATCTACCACATCGGTATCATCGATGATAAAAGTTGACGAGCCAAAATCTGTATTGGTCTTTATCGTAGCCTTAACATCTTCTCTGCCAATATAGTAGCGGGCTCCTTTATCGGCTTTGACCGATAGGCCATAGGTGTTGGCAACTTCATGGGTCGCCCTAATGAAAGGCATGTCATTGGTTTTGCCGTTTGCCACAGCCCCGAGATCACTGTACATTACATATCCTTGCGCTTTGAATTTTTTCAGGTCTTCAGGATGTATATTGATTTTTAGGGGAGTAAGGTTTACGATACCGGTTTTGTCATAGGTATTCGTAAAACTTACGGCTTGAATCGATTCTTCTTGCTGTCCCAAAAGCGGGTAGATTGTCAGCAGAAATAGCAATAATATTGTTTTTTTCATTTTCTAATACAGAGATTAATTCAACAGCAGCAAAAAAAGGGGAACGACAACAAAGGATTCATGTAACCATTGATGGCGAACACAACCAAAAAAAGACCACTCTTTTTTTTTCAAATTAAAAAAAATAAAACAATTTTTTTCATAACAGACCCATAATAGTAGCATCCATTTAATGCTCATGTCTGCCATAATGCATTTGGGCCAAACCCGATGATGGCTTGGCGGCAGACAGGCTGGAATAGAGAAGATACCCTTGGGTGCTGGTGGGGCAGTTTCCGATCATTTTATTTAAATATAGTAA
>JAQCBK010000006.1 GCA_027621505.1 Bacteroidota bacterium
AATATCTTCGGGAGCCTCGTGATGATTGAGGTAGTTATCGATCACACATTGGTGGACAAAGCCTTTAAAGCCATCGCCCTCGCCTTCCAGTCCGTCTTTGACCTTCCAGTTGTCCTCCTCCAAGGGTTCAGATAAGGCCACGTAGAATTTAAAATTTGGAAAGTCTTTTTCCAAGGCCTTGAAATGATCCAAGTAAAACAACTCTCTCTTGGATCGCCCACCATACCAAAAACTAACTTTTCTTCCAGTTTTTAGGGTTCTGAAGAGTTCATAGAGGTGGGAACGCATGGGCGCCATTCCAGCTCCCCCTCCAACATAGAGCATTTCAGCTTCGGAGTGGTTGATAAAAAATTCGCCATAAGGCCCAGAAATGGTGACTTTGTCTCCCGCCTTTTTGGAGAATATATAAGAGGAGGCAATCCCAGGATTGACATCCATCCAATTGTTTTTATTGCGGTCCCAAGGCGGCGTAGCAATCCTTACGTTGAGCATGATCTCACACCCCTCTGCAGGAAAGGAGGCCATCGAATAGGCGCGCTCAACGGTCTCGGTGTTTTTCATCACCAAAGGCCAAAGGTTGAACTTGTCCCATTCTAACTTAAATTTATCGGGTTCACCAGGATGCTCATCAGGGTGGGCAGCTATGTCGATATCACTGTATTTGACTTCACACTTCGGGATCTCAATCTGGATGTATCCCCCCGCTTCGTAATCCATGGCCTCGGGAATCTCAACCACAAATTCTTTGATAAAGGAGGCCACATTCCAATTTCTCACTACAGTAGCTTCCCACTTCTTGATCCCAAAAACCTCTTCTGGTACCTGGATGACCATGTTTTGCTTGACTTTGACCTGACAGCCCAATCGCCAACCCTCGGCAATTTCCTTACGGGTAAAATGCGGTGCTTCGGTAGGCAAAATCTCTCCTCCTCCTTCTAGCACCTGGCATTTGCATTGGATACAAGTCCCCCCTCCCCCACAGGCGGAGGGCAAAAAGATCTTGTTGTTTCCTAAGGTCGTTAACAAGGTACTCCCTGAGGAAACCTCTACGTCGTTTTCACCGTTGATTAGCAGACTGACCGGTCCTGAGGGCAATAATTTGGCCTTGGCACCCAAAAGCATGCCTACCAATACAAAGGTGACCAATAAAAAAACCAAAACACTCGCAACGATAATTGAATAATCCATTTCTATCTTTCTATAATTTAATCCCCATAAAACTCATAAAACCCAACGCCATCAATCCTGTTATGATAAAGGTAATGCCCAGTCCTCTCAAAGGCGCCGGAACATTTGAATAGATGATTTTTTCTCTGATGGCGGCAATGGCCAAAATGGCCAACAGCCAACCCACTCCCGAGCCTAAGCCGTAAACGGCTGATTCGGTGACTCCAGAAAAGTCTTTTTGCTGCATGAACAGCGATCCTCCCAAGATGGCGCAATTCACCGCGATCAAAGGCAGGAAGATCCCCAGTGCACCATAAAGGGCAGGTGCAAATTTTTCAACAATCATCTCCACCAATTGTACCATGGAAGCAATCACAGCAATGAACATGATAAAACTCAAAAAACTCAAATCAATCTCGGCATAGGCAGGGTTCAACCACTGCAAAGCCCCAGGGCGCAACAGATAAGTGTCCAACAAAAAGTTGATCGGAACGGTGATGGCCAAAACAAAGATGACGGCTAAACCTAAACCAACGGCAGTTTTAACCGTTTTGGATACCGCCAAATAGGAACACATGCCCAAAAAGTAGGCAAAGATCATGTTCTCTATGAATATACTTTTGACAAACAGGTTTAAATATCCTTCCATGTACTAGTTTTTTTCAATGAGTTTTCGGTTACGAGCGCGTTGGATCCATATGAATATTCCAACAGTAATCAAGGCCATAGGAGACAAGAGCATCAAACCATTGTTGACATATCCCATTTCGTAGAATGAATCGGGGATGATTTGGTAGCCCAGAAGTTTTCCAGAGCCAAAGAGTTCCCTAAAAAAAGCCACCACGATCAGAATAAATCCATAACCAGCAGCATTCCCCACACCATCGAGAAAGGATTTCCATACGCCGTTGCCCAAAGCAAAGGCCTCCAACCTTCCCATCACAATACAATTGGTGATGATTAGCCCGATAAAAATGGAAAGCTGTTTGCTCACGTCATAGGCATAGGCCCTAAGAATTTGATCCACCAAAATCACCATGGAGGCCACAACGACCAATTGTACGATGATTCGAATGCGGTTGGGAATAAGATTTCTCAACAAAGAAATGATGACATTACTGGCGCCCATCACCGCCACCACAGAAAGGCTCATGACCAGCGCGGGTTTGAGCTGGACCGTAATGGCCAGAGCAGAACAGATCCCCAAAACCTGAACGGTGATGGGATTGTTGTCGTCCAAAGGATCGGTCAACAGCGCACGATTCTTTTTGGAAAACAAAGGTTCTGATTCCTTGTTGAGGAATAAAAGGGTTGGTTTTTTTTCGTCAGTTACTTTTTGGTCTGCCATAATTGTCTAGTTTATCAGAGCAACAGTATTTTTTTCCTTTTCAAAATAAGGAAGGTAATGGGTCAGTCGCTCCAAGATCATATCGGTAACGCCGTCGCCAGTGATGGTTGCCCCTGAAATGGCATCCACTTCGTGATCGTCTTTGTCGGAATCTTTGGGGTCGTTGTTGGTTTTGGAAACGTAGATGCCCACCAATTTACCAGAGGCATCAAACACTTTTTCGTCTTTAAATCGATCCATAAACCATTGTTGGGTGATTTCGGCACCCAAACCTGCGGTTTCGGCTTTGTGATCAAATACCGCTCCTTGGATGGTATTGATGTCGGACTTAAGGGCAATATAACCCCAAATGGCGTCCCATAATCCTGATCCACGCAAGGGAATGATATAATAACTTACATTTTCCACCACCGCCTTGTAAAGAGGAAAGCGCTGCTCCTTGACTGGCTTTTTGATTTCGTTATTGAGCTTCAGCTGAAATGCATCTACCGACGCATCTTCATTGCCCATGTGGTCCAAAGCCAAAGTGCTGGTGATGTATTTTTTGTACAATGACTCGGCTTGTTCTCTATCGGTTTGTATTCCAATCGTGGAAAGGATGTTTTGCATTTTTTCTTTACGGACATTATCTGCTTGCAAAGATTTGAGCGAACTGGCGGTAAATGCCAAAGTTGAAGCAACCACCAGTACCATCAAGGTGGCAAAGAGAAAAGTATATCCGTTGCTGTCTCTGTTCATGACTAAGCGGTTTTAAGGGCAGCGGCCCATCTTTTTTTACGTTTGTTGATATTGCCTTGGATCACATAGTGGTCGATGGTAGGTGCAAAAACATTCATTAATAATATCGCCAACATGACCCCTTCTGGATAGGCAGGATTGAACACCCGAATCAGGATACAGAATACCCCGACCAGTATACCATAGACCCATTTTCCTTTGTTGGTTTGAGCGGCAGATACCGGGTCAGTAGCCATAAAAACAACTCCGAAAGCAAAGCCTCCCACTACCAAATGATTGACCCACGAAAAACTCATCAGGGCGTTGGCACCCCAAAGGTTGAATAAAAAACCCACTAAAGCGGCTCCCAAGACACTTCCAAGCATGATCCTCCAACTGCCCACTCCCGTAGCGATCAGAATGACCGCTCCAATCAAAACGAAAAATGCAGAGGTCTCGGCAATAGAGCCGGGAATGGAGCCTTGAAACATTTCAAAAAAGCTGTAATTGACATTGCCCCCAGCAGCCAAAGTCCCCAGTATGGTTTCTCCCGAGATGGCATCCACATTGGAAGCCTCAGAAACCCAAACTTTGTTTCCAGACATATAGGTGGGGTAGGCAAAAAAAGCAAAGGCCCTTGCGGTAAGCGCAGGATTTAAAATGTTCATTCCTGTTCCTCCAAAAGCTTCTTTGGCAATCAGTACAGCAAAAGCGACCGAAATAGCTACCATCCACAAGGGAATGTCAACGGGCATGATCATGGGAATGAGTAATCCCGTGACCAAATAACCCTCATTGACTTCGTGTCCCCGATAAACAGCAAAAATAAATTCTATGGTTAAGCCGACCACATAGGACACTACGATCATGGGAACAATTTTCCAAGACCCGTGAAGAAAAGCATCCAAAAAGGTAAAGGATTCCCCAGTTTGGATGTAGTACTGATAGCCTGTGTTGTAAATTCCATAGATCAAAGCAGGCATCAGTGCTATGATTACAGTGACCATGGTTCTTTTTAAATCCACTGCATCCCTGATGTGAGCACCGGTCCTGGTGGTGTGGTTGGGTACAAAAAGAAAGGTGTCAAAGGCGTTGATCGCCGGAGCAAACCGCTCCCACTTTTGTCCTTTACCAAAGGGCCGTTTTAAATCGTCTAACTTTTTCCTCAAAAAACTCATACGCTAAATTTTATCCTACTTCTTTTATCATTAATTCAATTCCTTCTTTGATGATTTCCTGAGCCTCAATTTTAGAGGTATTGGCATAATCGATCAACCCAAAGTCTTCGGGAATGACTTCATAGATACCCAAGGCTTCCATTTTTTCGATATCCCCAGCCATACAGGCTTTGATTAACTGCATGGGATAGATGTCCATCGGGAATACTTTTTCCATTTCACCAGTCACTACAAAAGCGCGTTCTTCGCCGTTCATGTTGGTATCGGTACGGTAACCTTTTCGGCCGAACAGCCATGATAAGGAGGTTTTGGATAAGCTTGGAATTTTGTTGTCCATAAAGGGCAACCACCCAAACATTCTGTATTGGTTTCCTTCAGGTATGACCGTCACCAAGTTGTTGAAATAATCAAGATAACCGTCTAAGGCCACAGCTTTTCCAGTGAGGACATCGCCATTGATGACCCGATTCTGAAGGGTGTTGTCAATACCGGAAATTTCGAAAAGGGAGCTGAGATGGGCTCCAATGGTGGTTTTTAAGTACTGCGGTTGAAGTACCGACTGGCCCGCAACTGCAATCGTTCGTTGGGCACTAAAGATTCCATTGGAGAAAAGCTTTCCAATATTTAACACATCCTCGGGACGTACCTCCCAGACTTTTTCACCCATGTTTAGGGGGCTGTGATTGTGAATCTGTACGCTTACATTTCCAGCCGGGTGCGGCCCATCGATTGGAAGTTTATCTACACCTTTGATGCTTTCAAAATCATTTAAAAAATTGGCTTCAACGGATAATTTTACAGGAACATCCGATAAATGATTCAGCACATCTATCCCGTTCTGAAAATCTTGTATGTTGTTTTTGAGTAAAAACTGATAATCAACATCTAAGGGGGCAGAAGCATAAGTGGAGACATATATGGCTTTTGGCACAATGTCTGGATCGGCCAAAACACCGTAGGGACGTTGTCTGATGAATGGCCAAGCACCACTTTTTAAAAGTATATCTCGGACCGTTTCGCGATCCAAAGCCTTGGCGGCAGGTACCTCATGGACTACTGCATCACCATTTTTGGCTTCGATTACAATTTCTAATATCTTTCTTTTTGCCCCTCTTACCACCTCCTTGACCTCTCCAGAAACAGGAGAAACAAAAACAATTCTGGGATCGCTTTTGGAGTGAAAGATAGGAGCACCAAGGGCTACTTTTTCTCCCTCCTTAACCATCAAACGTGGTACCAATCCAAAAAAATTCTCGGGTTTAAGGGCAAATGTTTTGGAGGGATTGGCCTTAGATAAAATCTTTTCAGCCTCCCCTACTAAATTTATGGTTGCTCCCCTTCGGGTGCTAATGCCTGCGGACATATAATCAATACTTTCTAAAATCGAACAAATTTACTAATAATGGGCCACCTCCTGAAATTAAAAATTGTCAAAATTTATTAATTTATAATAATTCTAAATAACCGTTTAACTTTTCAGTTATACGAAATAAATCAAACCCTTGAAATGCTTTTAAATTCATAATTTTACAACATGTTGGTAGGTTCTCACATTAAACAATGGGTCGTTTTATTCATGGGGGTAAGCTTACTTTGGGGACAAAAAAGTCAACAATTCTCTCCCACTCTATCCATAAAGTCAATTGAATTTAGAGAAAATGGATCTCTATTGCAGTTGCCTATCGTAAAACTTGGAGATTCCTTTCAATTGCATTTTGACGACCTCAACGCAGACGAAAGCAATTATTATTACAGGATCAAGTATTTTAATTACGATTGGACTCCCTCCATTTTGTTTCAGAATGAATATATGATTGGTTTTGACAATTTGAGAATCGAAAATTATCAAACTTCATTCAATACCCTCCAACCCTACACCCACTACCAATTGGATTTACCCAATGAACAGACCAAATTTTTAATTCCTGGGAATTATCTGTTGGAAGTTTATAATGAGTCGGATGAAATGGTTTTCCAAAGAAGGTTTCTTCTCTACGAGGAAGGAGCTTCAGTGGCAGCAGGGGTTTTCAGGACCCGTGATTTGGAATTTTACCAAACCCACCAAAGTGTGCAGTTTTCCATTAGCCCTCCCAAGGGCGAATTTTTCCGTGATCCCCAAAATCAAATCCACGTGACCCTGCTTCAAAACGAGCAATGGGAGACTGCCCTCCATGGATTGAAACCCCAGTACAACAACGGCAACCGACTGGAGTATCGTTATGATGCACAAAGTCGATTTGAAGGGGGAAATGAATATCTTTTTTTTGACACCAAGGACATTCAAATCACCAGTGCCAATGTGAGCCATGTCGAACTCAACCGTTTGTATGAGCACTATCTTACCCCCAACTTTTTACGAAGGGGTTACCCCTATAGCTTTATACAAGATATGAATGGCGATTTTGTCCTCACCACCCTGCAAGGGTCTGGAAATGCTTCGATTGAAGCGGACTACAGTTGGGTGCATTTTAACCTGTCTGCGCCCATGCTCCTGGAAAATCAAGAGATTTATATTTACGGCAAGTTCAATAATTACCAATTGAATGAAGAAAATAAAATGTACTATAATCCTTCATTGGAAATTTATGAAGGGGTGATGCTGCTCAAACAAGGCATATACAATTACAAATTCGTGGCCAAAACCCCCGAATCTACTCTTTTCAACGCCCTTAGTGGTTCTCATGCCTTAACAGAAAATCGATATTTGATCTTGGTATATTACAG
Organism: Bacteroidota bacterium; assembly: GCA_027621505.1. Lineage (GTDB taxonomy): Bacteria > Bacteroidota > Bacteroidia > Flavobacteriales > Flavobacteriaceae > UBA8316. Next base: position 7,135 of record JAQCBK010000006.1, read on the forward strand.
GTATTTTGGAGATCAGTATGATTCGCTGATCGGCATTGGCGAGACCTCCTCTTTTGAAATAATCGATTAAATCAAAATAATTTGGGCTTAACAATTGATTTTCAGGGGGATTTTGGTTATATTGGCTCAAGTATTTGGCTTTTTTAATATGATTCAACAAGTAACAAGAGGGATTAAAATCTCTGTCGAGACAGCGTACGAGGGAAGTTTTCTCAAAGACAATATTCTCCACTATGCTTTTACTTATGAAATTCAAATCGAAAACCAAAGTAAAAGTGCTGTTCAGTTGCTGACCCGCCATTGGAAAATCATAGAAGCTTTGAACAAAACTCAATATGTGAACGGCAATGGTGTGGTTGGGAAAAAACCCGTCATCAACCCTGGTGAAATCCACCGATACAAATCGGGTTGTCTGCTATCATCAGCCATTGGCGCCATGAAAGGGGCTTATATCATGATTGATTTTACATCCACCAAAAAATTCAATGTCGAAATTCCTCCTTTTAAACTCTCCGCTCCTTTCGTACTGAATTAATTCACAGGACAATAGACCAATTTTTTCGTTTCAAAAAAGGGCGCCTTGAAGTATTGGTTCAAAGGGATGGTTTCCGCATGGGGATAAGCAGACAATTCCTCCGTCAGATCTCCTCCCTTTAAACACAGAAAACCATTTTTTATGTCATGTTGATGATGACTGGAAATTTTATCAGCAGACCAATGCATGAGTGTCTTCAATGGGGCTACTGCCCGACAAACTACAAAGTCAACCTCAATTTCCAATGGTTCCATTCTTTGGTGATGGGTTTGTAGATTGTCCAATTTCAATGCGTCTTTTACCGCATCGATGACCTTGATTTTTTTGCCGATGCTATCTACCAAATGGAACTTCACCTCGGGAAACAAAATGGCCAAGGGGACTCCTGGGAACCCGCCACCCGTTCCGACGTCTAAAATTTTACTTCCCTCGCGAAAGCAAAGAAATTTTGCAATCGATAGGGAATGTAATACATGACGCAGGTAAAAATAGTCCATGTCTTTTCTGGAAATGACATTGATGCGATCATTCCATTCTTTGTAGAGATCAAAAAGCGATGAAAAGCTATTTTTTTGTTGGGGATTTAAATTCGGAAAATATTGGTGAATAAAATTCAAAGGAGTTTTTGCTTAAAATTAAATAGAATGGGATAAAATTCAATATTTTTACCAATTGAACTGACAAAGCTATGACCAAAAAAATTATTCCTAGGTTTTCCCGAAAAGAATCTAAAGAGTTTTTCCAAACGCTAAACAAGAGAGTCAATCAGTATTTTAAAGACAATAAAATTGCCAAAACTGGTAACTGGAGGTTGTACCTCAAGACTTTGGTGATGTTTACGCTATTGATTGCGCCTTTTGTTATAATCTTGTCCCTGAACATCAATGATTGGCTCAAACTTTTACTGGCCGTTATCATCGGTGTTGGCATGGCAGGCGTGGGCATGAATGTGATGCACGATGGCAACCACGGATCCTATTCCAAGTATCCTTGGATCAATAAATTGATGGGAAGCAGTATCTATATCTTGGCTGGGAATGTTTTTAATTGGAAGGTACAACACAATGTTTTGCACCACACCTACACCAATATCAAAGACCACGATGAGGATCTAGATGCCGGGGTGGTTTTGCGTTTCTCAAAACACTCCCAATGGAAACCGCACCACCGATTTCAACACCTATACTTTATATTGCTCTACGGTTTGTTGACCATTAAGTGGGCCATAGTGACTGACTTTGTTCAATTGACGCGTTATCAAAAAAGAAACCTCTCCTACACCAACAGCAAGAGCCACTCCACACAATGGGTGGGGCTGATCCTCTCCAAAATCATCTATTTTTCGATTTGGTTGGTATTGCCCATCTTTGTTTTTAACATCGTTTGGTGGAAGGTTTTGATGGGATTCTTTGTAATGCACTACACGGCGGGGCTGATTCTCAGCACGGTCTTTCAACTGGCGCATGTGATTGGAGAGGCAGACATGCCCCTGCCAGACAAGCTAACAGGCAATATGAAAAACTCTTGGGCCGTTCATCAATTGAATACGACGGTTAATTTTTCTACCAAAAATAGAATTGTCAATTGGTTTACTGGTGGCTTGAATCATCAGATCGAACACCATATTTTCCCACACATTAGTCACATCCATTACACCAAAATATCTAAAATTGTAAGAAATACCGCTCGGGAGTTCAACTTGCCGTATAACGAATACAGGACCACCCGAAGCGCTATCTTTTCCCACTTTAAATATTTAAAACAAATGGGCATGCGGCCCATTTACGTTCAATCATAAGTTAACCATTTAATGTTATCCAATCGAATCAACAGTCTACCTGCTTCGGCCACACTGGCCATGGCAGCAAAAGCGAGAGAACTCAAAAATCAAGGGATTGATATCATCGGTTTGAGTTTGGGAGAACCCGATTTCAATACGCCCGAATTCATCAAAGATGCCGCCATACAAGCAGTAAAGGACAATTACAACTCCTACTCACCCGTTGACGGTTATGCCGATCTGAAAGTCGCCATCTGTGAAAAGTTTAAAAGGGATAATGGTTTGGAATACCAACCCTCACAGATTGTGGTTTCTACCGGTGCCAAGCAGTCCATTGCCAATGTTTGCATGGTGTTGCTCAATCCTGGAGATGAGGTGCTGTTACCCGCTCCTTATTGGGTGAGCTATTCTGCCATCGCTACTTTGGCAGAGGCAAAATCCATCATCATCCCCTCCTCTATTGAAACGGACTTTAAAATCACTCCCGATCAATTGGAGGCTGCCATCACCCCCAAAACCAAATTGGTGATGTTCAACTCTCCTAATAATCCCAGTGGTACGATTTATACAGAGGAAGAGTATCGGGCTTTGGGCGCTGTGCTGCAAAAGTATCCCGATATTTATATTTTGTCCGACGAAATCTATGAGCATATCAACTACGGCACCCCCCATTTCAGTATTGCTGCCATCCCGGAGCTTTACGACCGAACCATCACAGTAAATGGTGTGGCCAAGGCTTTTGCCATGACAGGCTGGAGAATTGGCTATATCGGAGCGCCCGAGTGGATCGCCAAAGCGTGTAACAAAATGCAAGGGCAAATGACCTCTGGGGCGAACTGTATTGCCCAAAGGGCAACCATAGCAGCTGTATCGGCCACCACCGATAAAATCCAATACATGGTGGATGAATTTAACAATCGAAGAGGACTCATATTGAATTTACTTTCCGAGATTCCTGGATTTCAACTCAACGAACCACAGGGGGCATTCTATGTATTCCCTGACGTGTCCTCCTATTTTGGTAAAACCATCAAAGGCAAAACCATAGAAAACGCAAATGATTTTGCCCTTTTCCTCCTAGAGGAAGCCCATGTGGCAATAGTGACAGGAGATGCATTTGGTAACCCCGATTGCATCCGAATTTCCTATGCAGCATCCGAAGAGGAAATCAAAACGGCCATCCAAAGAATAAAAAATGTTTTAAGCTAAAAAAAGCCTCCAGATGGAGGCTTTTTTTTTAACCGTTGATCACCTTTTCTTGGTGATTGATCGATTCCTGGTGAATCGCTTTAAAAATCCGGCTGATAAAGTCCTCACTCAATCCCCTTTGGCTGCCTTCTTGTTGCATGCTCTCTAAGATTTCATTCCAGCGTCTGTTTTGTAGAACCGCCACATTATTGTCCTTTTTAAGCTGACCGATGGAAGCAGCCACTTTCATCCGTTTGCCCAGAGCATCCAAAATGGCTTGATCGATAACGTCAATTTGTTCTCTTAAGGTTTCCAATTCAGTACGATACCCTTCTTCGTTGGTGGTTTTCTTACGAATGGTTAATTCTTTCATGATTTCGACCAATCGGGTGGGGGTAACTTGTTGCTTGGCATCGCTCCAGGCATTGTCAGGATCCCAATGGGATTCAATCATCAATCCGTCGAAGTTCAAGTCCAACGCCCTTTGACTGAGATCAAAAATCAAGTCCCTGCGGCCTGCAATATGAGAGGGGTCACAAATCATGGGAATATCAGGAAATTTATTTTGAAATTCTACTGCAATTTGCCACTCGGGATTGTTGCGGTATTTTGATTTGTCATAGGTTGAGAATCCACGGTGAATGGCCCCCAATTTTTTGATGTCGGCAGTATACAGTCTTTCCAAACCACCCATCCATAGCGCCAAGTCGGGATTTACTGGATTTTTTACCAAAACGATTTTATCGGTTCCACTCAATGCATCCGCAATTTCTTGAACGATAAATGGGCTTACGGTGGAGCGCGCTCCAATCCATAAAATATCAATATCCGCTTCCAAAGCCAGTTTGACGTGGTCTTTGTTGGCTACCTCTGTACTGGTCAATAAGCCGGTTTCTGCTTTTACCTTTTTGAGCCAGTCCAAACCAATGGCACCCACCCCCTCAAACATGCCTGGGCGGGTTCTCGGTTTCCAGATACCCGCTCGATAAACCGATACATCGGTATCTTTGAGTTCGTGGGCGATTTTAAGAACCTGCTCCTCTGTTTCTGCACTGCAAGGGCCAGCAATGACCAGAGGATGATCCAGTCCAAAATCATCCAGCCAATTTCTCATTTCTTTTTTATTTTCCATGCTTGTTTAATTTTTGGTTTTGGTGATACCGTCCAGAATTTGTCGAATACCGTTGATCTCTGCAATCTGCTCGTGTAGTTCTTCAAATTTACCAGCTTCCAAAAGGTTTTTGAATTGATTTAAGTTGTTGATGTATTCTGTTAGGGTTTCGATGATGTTCTGTTGATTCTGTTTAAAAATCGGAATCCACATATGGGGGGCGCTTTTGGCCAGTCGAACCGTAGAGGCAAAGCCACTGCCCGCCATATCAAAAACGGTGGCGTGATCTTTTTCTTTTTCCATTACGGTCTTGCCCAACATATAGGAACTGATGTGGGACAAATGGGAGACGTATGCAATGTGTTGGTCATGTTCAATGGGATCCATTTCCCTGAGGTTCATCCCCATTTTTCTGAACCAATCTTGAGCCCACTCCAATAGATCGGGACGGGTCCTCTCGGTTTCACAAAGGATTTGAATTTTATCACCAAACAAATTGGGTAAAGCCGCCTCCGGTCCAGCGTATTCGGTTCCAGCTATGGGATGGGTGGCCAAAAACTGACCGCGTTTGGAATGCAGGGCAATATGCTGACAGATCGCCGATTTGGTGGATCCAAAATCGATGATCAGCGCGTTATCGTTGACCTCATCGAGTAGGTCGATTAACCGATCCAAGGCGGCATCCACAGGAATGGCGATTAGGATGACATCCATCTGTTGGATTAAATTTTCCTCCAGCTTGTGGTCAATCAAGCCCAAATCCAAGGATTTTTGGAGATTGGCCTCACTGCGATTGCTGCCATAGAGGATGACATCGGGAATGTGTTCCCGAGCCGATAAAGCCAACGAACCTCCTATCAATCCTACACCGATGATTCCTATATTCATTTTTTACTAATTCTTTCTATAGCCTTACTGATTTGCTCTGCTTTCACACACAAGGAGAAACGAATGTATCCCTCTCCTTGGGTGCCAAAAATACTACCCGGGGTGATAAAAACATGATGTTTTTGTAAAATTTCTTCAATAAGCTCCACCGCAGATTTTGAGGGATCACGTAGCTTGGCCCAAACGAATAGACCACAGCTGTGAATGTCATAATCTGTATTCAAAAGGTCGGCCAGTTTAAAGACCAATTTTCGTCTTTGGCTGTAAACGTCATTCAACTGTTGGAACCAACTGTCCTTGGCATTGAGGGCGGCAATGGCCCCCATCTGAATGCCTAAAAACATACCAGAGTCCATGTTGCTTTTAACTTTGAGTACCGAGCCAATGTTTGCTGCATTTCCCAAAACCATGCCCACCCGCCAACCGGCCATGTTGAAGGATTTGCTAAGGGAGTTCAATTCCATCCCCACCTCCATCGCTCCCGGAACAGAAAGCATACTTTGGGGACGGTCGGTCAAGACAAAACTGTAAGGATTGTCATTTATCAAAAGGATGCCCTTTTTTTTGGCCCATGGGATGAGCTGCTCGAATGTTTCCCGCTGAGCTCTGGCCCCAGTGGGCATATGGGGATAATTGACCCACATTAGCTTTACCCCGCTTAAGTCCATTTGATCTAAGGCATTCAGATCCGGTTGCCACTGGTTGGAGGGCTTGAGGTTGTAAAAAACAGGTACTGCCTCTACCAATCGGGTAACCGACTCATAGGTGGGATAGCCAGGATTGGGAATAAGAACTTTATCTCCAGGATTTAAAAATGCCAGTGAGATATGCATGATCCCTTCCTTGGATCCCATCAAAGGAAGAATCTCTGAATTGGGTTCGGCATTGACCTGATAATGTTTTTTATAAAAATCAGCAATGGCTTTTCTCAACTCGGGAATGCCTTGGTAGCTTTGGTATTGATGAACCTTGGGGTGGCTGATACTGTCTTGAAGTGCCGCAATGACCTTTGGGTGAGCGGGCAAATCAGGACTACCGATGCCCATATTGATGACCGGTTTTCCTGCGGCTAGCATTGCAGCAACTTCTCTCAGCTTTTTTGAGAAATAGTATTCTTGAACACTATTGAGTCTGGTTGCTGTCATGATTTGCCAGATTTGTATTCGCCCAAAACCTTAAAAGCCGTGGACATGATTTCCAATAATGATTTGGCTTTGGAGTAATCCAGAGGATCACCAAAAGTTACATCGACAAAAAAAGCATACTTTCCAGGGGTTTCAATGACCGGTAAAGATTGAATTTTTGTAAGGTTTAAATTGCAGTCGCTCATGACGTTGAGCGCAGTGGCCAAACTGCCACGCTTGTGATCCAAAACAAATTTCCAAGAAGCTTTGCTGATTTTTTGCTGTTGCTCTGGCACATGTTTCTGTACAATCACAAAACGGGTTATGTTGTTTTTGATGGTTTGGATGGAGGCGCTTAGAATGTCTAAGCCATAGATTTCTGCTGCTCGATGTCCAGCAATAGCACCCTTTGCTTTGGTTTTATCTTTGCTGATCTTAAAGGCTTCCTCAGCCGTGTCATCACTTTCGACCAATTTGATGTGAGGATAATTGAGGAAAAACTTTTTACACTGCAACAAAGCCATGGGATGCGAATGAACTTCTTTGATGTCCTCAATTTTCTGGCCAGCAAGCGCCATCAAATTATGGTCGATACTGAGATAATGCTCTCCACTGATCACGAGATCGTATTGATCCATTAGGGCATAGTTGGGTAAAATGGATCCTGCAATTGAATTTTCAATGGCCATGACCGCCTGATCACAGTCACCCTCAGCAACTGCTCTTGCCAATGCGTCAAAAGTTCGGCATTCCAACATTTCAGGAGTGGAGGTATAGTATTGCTCTACCACTTGATGATGAAAAGACCCTTTGATGCCCTGTATGCCTACCTTATCTATCATGTTTCAAAAAAAAAGTCCCGATAAATCAGGACTTTCTTATTAACTATATTTATAGATGTTACAAAGTCCTGTCTGCTTCCGAATAGAAGTAGTAAAAAGGAAAGTTGTAATACAATTGATTTTTCATTTTTATTTTATCGGCACAAATGTAAGATACTTTTGGCAAAAACAAATCATTTTATAATTTTTTTGTTGTTTTATACAAGCCACCCATTTCTTACAACCGAGAGGATCATTTCACTACTTAGCTCCATGCTGAATCATTTAATGTTTCTACTTTCCATGGGCTTGCTGCTTAGCTGCCATCTGTGCCAAAGGGCCTAAAAGATCGACGTTTTGTCCTTCTTTTTCGGTAGGGTCCATACACTGATCTAATGCCTCACCAAAAAAAGAGACACTCATTTTACTCCTGGCGCTCTAACCATCAGTTGTCAGGGTTCAAATTTTAGAAAAAAGAAATCTATCTCTCAACAGAAAATTGATATATTGATGGAAAGAAATAAAAAGGATGACTGAAAAAAAGTCAAAGCCCTTGCTGCGCTGGGGGATTATAGGTTGCGGTGATGTGACAGAGGTAAAAAGCGGGCCGGCCTATCAAAAAACGGCAGGTTTTGAATTAAAAGCCGTGATGAGAAGGAACCAGGAAAAAGTTAAGGATTACGCACAACGTCATGGCATAGAAAAATATTTTACCGATGCCGATACATTGATCAATGATCCCGATATTGACGCAGTGTATATTGCAACGCCGCCAGACAGTCATTTATTCTACGCCCTAAAGGTGGCTGCCGCTGGTAAAATCTGTTGTATCGAAAAACCCATGGCGCCTTCCTATGAGGAGAGCAAGCAAATCCTTGAAGTTTTTGAAGAAAAGAACATTCCTCTTTTCGTTGCCTATTACCGCCGGTCTATGCCGAGGTTTACCAAAGTAAAAGAGTGGCTGAATCAAGCGGAAATTGGAACGGTCAGGCATATCAATTGGCAGCTGAGTCAGCCTCCCAACGCCTTGGATTTGTCGGGAGACTACAATTGGCGAACCGACCCTAAAGTGTCAGCTGGTGGCTATTTTGATGACTTGGCCAGTCATGGTCTGGATTTGTTTGTCTATTTTTTAGGTGAAATTCAAGAGGCGTCAGGAGTAAGCCTCAACCAACAGGGCTTGTATGCTGCAAAAGATGCCATTGCAGCCACTTGGTTGCATCGGGGGGGCATAACCGGTGCTGGCGTATGGAATTTCGGCATGGCATCTATGGACAGGGTAGAGATTTTCGGAAATCAAGGAAAGATATCGTTTTCATTATTTGAGGAGAAGCCGCTTATTTTAGAAAAAGAGGGTAAAAAAACAGCCCTTTTTATCGAACATCCACAACACGTTCAAATGCCCCATGTAGAAAACATGAAAAAACACCTCTTGGAGGGAGGTTATTCCCATCCCTCAACCGGAAACTCTGGAGCACATACCAGCTGGGTCATGGATCAAATCCTGGGCAAAAAAACCCCCAATCATTAGTCCTGCGCTTTTCGAAAAGTTGATTTTGACTAACTTTGTTGTGGTTTAATGAAAGGTCAAAACACATTGGGCATCAACATTCAAAATTTAACGAAAAGCTACGGGAGTAACTCAGCACTCAAAGGCCTATCCTTGACTTTTGAAAACAAGGGAGTCGTGGGTCTATTGGGTCCCAATGGCGCTGGCAAAACGACCTTAATGAAGATATTAACGGGCTACCTCAGTCGATGGGAAGGTTCGGTACAAATTGGAAATATGGATTTGAGGAAAGCCCTCAAAAAAGCTCAAAAACAGATTGGATACCTCCCAGAAAACAATCCGCTGTACCCGGAGATGTACGTTAAAGAGTACCTTAAATACATTGGGGACTTATACGGTTTAAAACAACCGCCCATTGAAGCAGTCATCCAAAAGACAGGGCTTGAAGAGTACCAGCTTAAAAAAATCGGAACCCTTTCCAAAGGCTACAAACAAAGGGTGGGATTGGCAGCAACACTGATTCATGATCCCCAATACCTGATCTTGGACGAACCCACCACCGGACTCGATCCCAACCAAGTGATTGAAATTCGGAAACTAATACGCGAATTGGGTAAAAACAAATTGGTCCTACTGTCCACCCATATCCTACAAGAAGTGGAGGCAATGTGCGATAGGGTGGTGATCCTCAACCGAGGCAATATGGTGTTGAATGAAACCCTAACGTCACTCCAAAACGATCCGTTTCAAACGGTATCGGTTGGTTTTGATTATCGGGTTGAAAATATGGCCTTTAAAAAAATCCCCAACCTCAAATCGGTGGTCAATACTTTTGATTTTGAATATGAGTTGACCTTTGAATCACAAGAGGATATGCGTCCTGCGGTTTTTGATTTTGCCCATGACAACGGACTTAAAATCATTCATCTTCAAAAGAAAAACGAAGGCCTCGAAAAACAATTTAATGCCTTGACCAAAGGGAATTAGAACAAAGCCGCAGCAATTCTTTGAACATTTTTGGATTTTCCCATACTGTAGTAATGCAGAAAGGGAACCCCGTGTTCTTTTAACTCTTTGCTTTGCTGGATACACCACTCCACCCCTATTTCAGAAATGGCAGTATTGTCTTTGGCTTTCATTACAGCATCGATCAGGTCTTGCGGTAAATCAACATGAAAACGATGGGGAATGAGGTTGAGTTGTTTGAGGGTGGCCAAGGGTTTAAGTCCAGGAATGATAGGAACATTGATGCCTGCCGCTTTGCATTTTTCTTCGAACTCGAAAAATTTTTGATTGTCAAAAAACATCTGGGTGATGATGTAATCGGATCCAGCATCTATCTTTTCTTTCAGAAACTGAATATCACTCTCCAAACTGGGTGCCTCGGCGTGTTTTTCGGGGTAACCCGCCACTCCCACACAAAAATCAGTAGGAGTAGAATTTAAAAGTTCCTCATCCAAATAGTGTCCTTCATTTAGGTTTTTTATTTGGACCACCAGTTCTTTGGCATAGCTATGCCCCGATGAGTTGGGTTTGAAATAGGTTTCGGATTTGACGGCATCGCCCCGTAATGCCACCACATTATCTATCCCTAAAAAATCCAAATCAATGAGAAAGTTCTCCGTATCTTCTTTGCTGAATCCACCACAGAGGATGTGTGGGATGGCATCGACCTGATAACGGTTTTGGATGGCTGCACAAATGCCCACCGTGCCGGGTCGTTTGCGAATGACTCTTTTTTCCAACAAACCATTTTCTTGCTCCACATAGTTGTACTCCTCCCGGTGATAGGTTACGTCAATAAAAGGGGGGTTGAATTCCATTAACGGATCAATAGCAGTAAAAATGGATTGAATGTCTTGTCCTTTTAAAGGAGGTAATATCTCAAAGGTAAATTGAGTAACTCCTTTTGCATTTTTGTGGTGATCTATTACTTTCATAGGTTTAAATTAAAATGGGGTTAAGCCATTTTCTCGCTTCATCAATTGTGATATTTCTTCTTTTGCTGTAATCCAACAATTGGTCTTCTTTGATTTTACCCAATCCAAAATACTTGGCCTCAGGATGGGCAAAGTAATAGCCGGATACAGAGGCGGCGGGCCACATGGCATAACTTTCGGTCAATTTGACGCCAATGTGTTCCTCCACTTCCATCATCTCCCAAAGGGTTTCTTTTTCCAAATGGTCGGGGCAGGCGGGGTATCCCGGTGCCGGACGAATTCCTTTGTACGCTTCTTTGATCAATTCTTCGTTGGTGAGGCTTTCCTCCACGGCATACCCCCAGTAGTGGGTTCTTACCTGCTTGTGTAGGTACTCAGCAAAGGCCTCAGCCAAACGATCCGCCAAGGCTTTGATCATGATGCTGTTGTAATCATCATTTTCTTTTTCAAAACGTTCTGCAATTTCCCTTACTCCAAACCCGGTACTCACGCAAAAAGTACCGATGTAATCCTTAACTCCTTTTGACTGGGGAGCCACAAAATCTGCCAAAGCCAAATTGGGCTGGCCCTCTCTTTTTTGTAGCTGTTGCCGAAGGGTAATCAATCTGTATCGTTCTTTTTCAAAATCATTATGATCATATACAATGATGTCATCGCCCTCACTGTTGGCTGGAAATAAACCAAAGCGTGCTTTGGCTACCAACCATTTCTCATTGATGATTTTTCTCAACATATTTTGTGCGTCAATAAACAAGGAGGTGGCTTCTTGACCCACGACCTCATCGCTTAAAATCTGAGGATATTTTCCATGCAGATCCCAAGAACGAAAGAAAGGACTCCAATCAATAAAAGGGACTAGGGTTTCCAATTCCTGATCTTCAAGGGAAATGAGTCCCAGGTGGTTGGGGACAACCGGATGAAATCCTTTCCAATCAATGCTGTATTTTCTTTTACGAGCAGATGCCAAATCCAGGTAGGACTTACTCGAGGTACGATCTAAAAATCGTTCCCTAAAAGACTGATATTCCGCTGCAATTTCGGCGGTATATGTCTTGCTTTTGTCCTCACTCAATAGATTATTGACAACCGTAACTGCTCGAGAAGCGTCATTGACGTGAATGATAGGGCCATTGCCCTGGGGAGCGATTTTAACGGCGGTATGCGCTTTGGAGGTTGTTGCTCCTCCAATCAAAAGAGGAGTTTTAAGACCAATACGGTTCATTTCTTTAGCGATAAAAACCATTTCATCGAGGGAAGGCGTAATCAAGCCGGATAGGCCAATCACGTCGACGTTTTCTTCTAAGGCTTTTTGTAAAATGACCTCGGGAGGAACCATCACTCCTAGGTCTATGATTTCAAAATTATTGCAGGCCAAGACCACACTGACAATATTTTTTCCGATATCGTGTACATCTCCCTTGACAGTGGCCATTAGAATTCTCCCCGCAGATTTTAAATCACCTGTTTTTTCCTCCTCGATATAGGGTTGTAAATAGGCCACGGCCTTTTTCATGACCCTTGCTGATTTGACCACTTGCGGCAAGAACATTTTTCCTGCGCCAAATAAATCCCCTACCACATTCATTCCAGCCATCAGGTTTTTTTCTATCACATGCAATGGGCGTTCGGCTAAAATTCGAGCCTCCTCCACATCCTCGATGATGTACTGATCAACTCCCCTCACCAATGCATGTGTGATTCTACTTTGTAAATCTTTTTTTCGCCATTCCTGTTCCTCTTGCTGGATTTCTTTTTTGTTTTCTTTGATGTTTTCGGCATAACTTAGGAGGGCCTCGGTGGCATCTTCTTTTCGGTTGAGCAATACATCCTCTACTTTTTCAAGCAATGGCTTAGGAATATCATCATAAACTTCCAAAAGGGTGGGGTTGACAATCCCCATGTTCATGCCGTGTTGGATGGCGTGGAACAAAAATGCAGAGTGCATGGCCTCCCTAACGGTATTGTTGCCCCTAAATGAAAAGGACACATTACTCACTCCTCCACTGACGTTGGCATGGGGAAGGTTTTCTCGGATCCATTGGGTGGCCAAAAAGAAATCCAGGGCATTGGTTTTGTGTTCTTCCATTCCTGTGGCTACAGGAAAAATATTGGGATCAAAAATGATGTCTTCCGGTGGAAAATTGACTTGATGGACCAGGAGCTCATAGGAACGCTTACAAATCTCTATTCTTCTTTCAAGAGAATCGGCCTGCCCTTGCTCGTCGAATGCCATGACTATAACGGCAGCCCCATACCATTTTATTTTATTTGCCTGTTCGATAAAGGTAGCCTCCCCCTCTTTCAGACTGATGGAATTGACCACACTTTTTCCCTGTACTACCTTTAGGCCAGCTTCAATGATTTCCCATTTGGAACTATCAATCATGATGGGGACTCTGGCGATATCGGGTTCGGCACTGATGAGATTCAGAAATTTAACCATGGCAGCTTTGCCATCGATCATTCCCTCGTCCATATTGACATCAAGAATTTGGGCGCCGCCTTGTACCTGTTCCAAAGCAATGGCAACTGCAGCCTCATAATCTCCGTTTTCAATCAGTCTTAAAAATTTTCTTGAGCCAGTAACATTGGTTCTTTCCCCAATGTTTACAAAATTGGTCTCCGGACTTACGATCAAAGGCTCTTGACCCGAGAGTTTAAGCAGGCGTTGTGATCTAGGCATGGGTTTGGGTTTCGATTTTTCTGGGCTTTGTTTTGGCGGCAGCCTCGGCAATCAGCTGAATATGATCGGGTGTGGTGCCACAACATCCCCCAACAATGTTAACGAGATTTTGATTCAAAAACTTCTCGATCAAAGCAGCCATCTCTTGTGGACTTTGATCGTACTCTCCAAAGGCATTTGGCAGTCCTGCATTTGGATGAACAGAGGTATAAAAAGAAGTGATGCCAGCAAGTCTTTTGATGTACGGCAGGAGTTGGTCTGCTCCCAAAGCGCAGTTAAAACCAATACTAATCAAAGGAATATGTGAAATTGAGATGGCGAAAGCCTCAACGGTTTGACCAGACAAAGTGCGACCACTATTGTCGGTAATGGTTCCACTGACCATCACGGGTAAGTTTAACTTTTTCTCATCGAAATAATGCTGTATGGCATAAAGTGCTGCCTTAGCATTGAGAGTGTCAAAAACGGTCTCCACCAGCAGTAAATCCACCCCTCCTTCGACCAATCCAGCAACTTGTACTCTGTAGGCCTCAAAAAGGTCATCGTAATTGACCGCACGAAATCCGGGATCATTAACATCTGGGGACATACTGGCTGTTTTGTTGGTCGGTCCGATAGAACCGGCTACAAATCTTGGTTTGGAAGGGTTTTGAAGGGTGATTTTATCAGCAACTTCCTTTGCGATTCTTGCGGATTCGTAATTGAGTTCATAGGCCAAATCCTCCAGCTGGTAGTCGGCCATTGCAATAGAGGTAGAGGAAAAAGTATTGGTTTCGATGATATCTGCTCCCGCCAATAGGTATTGCTCGTGGATGTTTTTGATGGCATCGGCTTGGGTAATGGATAGAAGATCATTGTTGCCCCCCAAGGGACAAGGGTGATCTAGAAAGCGATCTCCCCTGAATTGTTCTTCCGAAAATTCAAGTTTTTGGATCATCGTGCCCATGGCACCGTCCAAAACCAAAATCCTTTCTTTTAAGAGCTTCTCTATCATTTTAAACTTTTTCTAAGGCCTGATCTATATCTTCTATGATGTCTTGTATATTTTCCAGCCCAATGGAAAGTCGAATGAGTCCATCGGTAATTCCAACAGCAGCTCTTTCCTCATTAGACAGTTTACTGTGGGTGGAGGTGGCAGGGTGGGTAGCAATGGTTCTGGTATCTCCCAAGTTGGCACTGAGAGAACACATCTTTATTTTATTTAGAAAAGTTTGCCCAGCCTCAATGCCTCCTTTGAGTTCAAAAGTGATAATATTTCCACCTTTTAACATCTGTTTTATAGCGATTTTATATTGAGGGTGATTGGGCAGAAAAGGGTATTTTACTTTAGAGATTTTAGTTTGTTTTTCCAAATGTTTGGCAATTTGTAGGGCATTTTCGCAGTGACGATCCAATCGCACCGCCAAAGTCTCTAAGCTTTTGGAAAGTACCCAAGCATTGAAAGGAGACAAAGCTGAGCCAGAATTTCGAAAAAATGATCTTATTTCGGAAATCAAATCTTTGCGACCGACAATCAAACCTCCTAAAACCCTCCCCTGTCCATCAATTAGTTTGGTTGCAGAGTGAATCACCAAGTCTGCTCCATAGGCAATGGGTTGCTGGAGATAGGGAGTCGCAAAGCAGTTGTCCACCACAAGGAGTGCATTGTTTTTTTTGGCCACCGCGGAGAGGTACTCCATATCAAGAATGTCCAATCCTGGGTTGGTAGGGGTTTCAATATAAATGATCTTTGTATTGGGTTGTATGACTTGTTCAACTTCCTTCGGCGTATCGGCTCCAAAATAGGAGGTTTCAATATTCCATTTGGGAAAGTACTTTTGGAAAAGGGTGTGGGTTGATCCAAAGATAGACCTGACGGAAACAATGTGGTCCCCACTATTGAGCAGCGCAGCAAAGCTGGTGTAAACCGCAGCCATTCCTGAAGAAAAGGCCACCCCATCCTCTGCTCCCTCTAGCACACAAATCTTTTCTGTAAGCTCTTGAGTGTTCGGATTGGAAAATCGGCTGTAGATGTTCTTGTCCACCTCATCTGCAAAAGCGGCCCTCAACTCCTCTGCATCCTCAAATACGAAACTTGAGGTAAGGTATAAAGGTGCCGAATGTTCGGCAAATTGTGAACGTTCCATTTGGGTTCTTATGGCCTCCGTTTCAAAGTGTTTTTTCATAGTTTTTCTCCATTGAGAACAATGGCGTATTTGATGGTAGCTGAATATTCTAATGTTTTGGCCACGGAACAGTATTTGTCAAATGATAGGGATACCGCTCTTTTGGCTTTTTCGGGAGGGATGTCACCATCCATCATAACATTGACCTTTATGGTTTGAAATAAAGAGGGAACTTTATGGGGTTCACGCATTCCCTCTACCTCCATTTGGAGATCAGTAGGGTCGATTTTTTGTTTGTTAAGTATGGCGATGATATCAATACTACTGCATCCAGCCAGACCAATTAAAAGCAATTCCATCGGACTTACGCCTTGCACTTCTCCGGTTTTTTTGGATTTGTTATCCAGCAGCACCTTATGGCCATTGTCGTTTTGCGCTTCCAAGAGATAATCTTGATTGACGCGTTTAAGATTGATTTTCATTTGATTTAAAAAAGTTAGATTGAGGCTTGAATATGTCCTTTAGTATTTGAGATACCCTATCATTTTCAATGAGAAAAGCATCGTGTCCATGAATGGACCTAATTTCGTGATAGTAGATATTCTCTTTGATTTTTTTTACTATTTCATAGGTTTTTTTGTCTTCTTCCGGGGTAAAAAAAAGATCACTGTCAACAGCGATCAAATGAATATTTGAAGCTATTTTTTTAATGATATCTTCAAATGAGACTCCTTTTCGGGTAATGTCAATAGAAGCTAAGAGATGGTTTACAGTTTTGTAGGCCTGCAGCAGGAAACGGCTATTCAATTTATCTCCGTGGTGAAGGAGCCAACTTTCAACATTAAAAAGATTTTTTTCATGATTGACCGTTCTACCAAACCGCTCTGTAAAAGAAGCAGGTGTTCTGTAGGTCAGCATGGCATGAATACGGGCATCTTTCAATGGCTCGCTGGAATTTTCTAAAAGTCTTTTTTGTAGATAGGTATTGGCAAGAATCCAATCGGATGCTTTCCAATCGGCCGCAACAGGAATTAAATTTTCGGTCAAAGTGGGAAAAAGCGCTGCCATTTCCCAAGCAATACCCCCTCCAATTGACCCACCAATAAGGGCAAAGAGTTTTTGAACTCCTAAATTTTGTAGACCCGCATAAAACAACTCAGCAATATCTCCAGTATGAAAATCTTCATAATTTTCAAGGGTATCGTTATTGACTCCATTGCCCGGTATGTTGAAGGCGAGTATGGCAAAATTTTGGGTGTCGATGGTACGGTTGGCTCCGACAATTTCATTCCACCACCCCTGGGGACCGGTGACATTGGCGTCACCGGTCAGGGAGTGGTTGATCAATACCACTGGAGCTTGATCCAATGCCTGTCCGAAATGCTGATATTGCAGCTGTATGGACTCATGGAACACTCCTGAATCTGTGGTAAAGTTTGAAATGGATATGGATTTAACCTTTGACACAAAAATTATATGGATTTCAATGCTTGATCTAAATCATTTTTTAAATCCTCTAGGTTTTCGATCCCAACAGAGATTCTTACCAAATCAGGGGTAACACCAGTACTGGTTTGCTCGGCCTCGTTGAGCTGAGAGTGTGTGGTACTGGAAGGGTGAATGATCAAGGATTTGGTATCACCAATATTGGCCAAAAGGGCAAAAATCTTGGTGCTTTCTGAAACTTTTTTGGCGGCTTCATAGCCTTTTTTAAGACCAAAAGTTACGATTCCACTCTTCCCATTGGGTAGATACTGATTCGCTAATTCTTGGTATTTAGAGGATTCCAGTCCAGGGTAGTTGACCCAACTGACTTCATCTCTTGACTGCAACCATTGTGCAATTTCCAAAGCATTTTCTGAGTGCCTTTTCATCCTCACTTCAAGGGTCTCTAACCCCTGAATTACTAGGAAGCTATTGAGCGGGCTGGGAGCACTTCCCAGATCTCTGAGTCCCTCTATTCTCACCCTGGCGATGAAGGCAATGGGACCAAGGACATCGTGATATTTCAACCCATGATAGGAAGGTGATGGCTCAGTAAATTCTGGGAATTTACCGTTGGAGTAATCAAAGGTACCCGCATCAATGATCACGCCTCCTATGGTGGTTCCATTTCCGGTGATGTATTTGGTCAAGGAGTGGATCACTATGTTGGCTCCGTATTTGATGGGGTTTAACAAAGCAGGGGTAGCAATGGTATTGTCCACAATAAAAGGAACTCCAGCTGCTTTTGCTTTTTCACTGATCCCCTTGAGATCTAAAACATCCAATTTTGGATTACCCAACGATTCGGCAAAAAAGGCTCTCGTGTTGGGTTGAACCGCTTTGGAGAAGTTATCCAAATCATCTGGATCTACAAATGTGGTGGTGATACCAAATCTAGGAAGGGTGTTGTTCAACATGTTGAAAGTCCCTCCGTAAAGGCTATTAGACGCTACAATATGATCCCCCGCCTTGAGAAGGGTCATGAAGGTTGTAGCAATCGCGGCAGTTCCTGAGGCAGTCGCCACAGCAGCTACCCCGCCCTCTAACGCTGCCAATCTTTGTTCTAGAATGTCATTGGTCGGGTTGTTCAAACGGGTGTAGATGTATCCCGATTCAGTCAGTGCAAACAAATTGGCTGCATGTTCTGAATCATTAAATACATAAGAAGATGTTTGATAGATTGGAACGGCTCTGGTTCCTTGTGTTTTTGTCACATCATGCCCCGCATGAAGTGCATTGGTTGCTAATTGAAAGCTCATAATTTAAAACTGTTTTTAATTTCATTTAAATAATCTAGTTTTTCCCAGGTGAACAGTTCAACGGTTTTTTCAACCCTTCCACTGTAGGGGGATTCAAAAATCTTGGTGATTTCTTTTGGTTGTCTTCCCATATGTCCATAGGCTGCTGTTTCAAGGTAGATGGGGTTTCTGAGTTTGAGTCTTTTTTCTATGGCATAGGGTCGGAGGTCAAAAATTTCACTGACCTTTTCAGCGATTTGTGAATCGCTCAAACCAATGTTGGAGGTATTGTAGGTATTGATATTTATAGAGGTGGGCTCAACCACTCCAATGGCATAGCTCAATTGTACCAATATTTCCCTTGCAACACCCGCAGCCACTAAATTTTTGGCAATATGGCGTGCCGCGTAGGCCGCACTTCTGTCAACCTTACTGGGGTCTTTTCCACTAAAAGCACCTCCACCATGTGCTCCTTTTCCTCCATAAGTATCTACAATGATTTTTCTTCCAGTCAAGCCTGTATCACCGTGAGGCCCACCAATCACAAATTTGCCAGTGGGGTTGATGTGATAGGTGATCTGATCATTAAAAAGTTTTTGAATATGAGGGGGCTCTTTGGCCATCACTTTTTTAATAACAATGTTAATGATGTCATTTTTGATTTTTTCCAACATTTTTCCATCCTCCTCCAAAAATTGATCGTGTTGAGTGGATACTACGATGGTATCAATGCGTAGGGGTTGACCTTGATCACTGTATTCTATTGTTACTTGGGATTTTGCATCGGGGCGCAAGTAGGTAATCTCATTATTTTCTCGACGAAGCGCAGCGAGTGTAATCAGAATTTTGTGAGACAGATCTAAGGCCAGTGGGATGTAATTTTCGGTTTCATCTGTGGCATAGCCAAACATGATGCCTTGGTCTCCTGCTCCTTGGTTTTCCTTTTCGTCCCTATCAACCCCGCGATTGATGTCCTGAGACTGCTCGTGAATTAAGGAGATCACACCACATGAGTTACCGCTAAATTGGTATTCATCTTTGGTGTAACCGATTTGATTGATTGTCTCTCTTGCGATGCTTTGAACATCAAGGTAGGTATTGCTTTTGACCTCCCCAGCCAAAATGGCTTGACCCGTAGTTACAAGGGTCTCACAAGCCACCTTACTGTCAGAATCAAATGCAATGAAATGATCCAATAGCGCATCACTAATTTGGTCAGAGACTTTGTCGGGATGGCCTTCGCTTACAGATTCAGAAGTAAAAAAATATGACATTTAAGTTGCTTTAGTGGGGGTGGATTTGACAATCGCATTTTAAAGCAACACTGCTTTAGCATTTTTTTTTTGAGGTTGCAATCAGTCAAATCCCTCCTCATTGATGGCACAAATGTATTACTAATTTTTAAATTTCAAAAAAAAATATTTTTGTGTGTACTAATCTCTCTATTGAAAAAAAATACAAAAATTTCAATCTACCATAAATCCAGAAAAACAAAAAAGTAAGTATCTTTCCAAAAAAGAAATGTAAAGAATGTATTTCGCTGTTGCTGGAAACATAGGTGCTGGAAAGACCAGTTTGGCAGAATTGCTCTCCAAACACTACGGTTGGGAAGCCCATTTCGAAGACGTCATTGACAATCCCTATTTAGATGACTTTTACAACCACATGGAGCGCTGGTCATTTAACCTTCAGATTTACTTTCTAAACAGTAGGTTTCGACAACTTAAAAATTTCAAGGCTTCAAATAAAGATTTCATTCAAGACAGAACGATCTATGAGGATGCTCACATCTTCGCTCCCAACCTCCACGCGATGGGACTGATGAATCACAGGGATTACAATAATTATCAATCTTTGTTTGAATTGATGGAATCGACCATCAAAGGCCCCGATATGCTTATTTATTTGAGGAGCAGTATTCCCAATTTGGTTAACAAAATACATAAAAGGGGTAGGGAATATGAAAATTCGATCAGCATTGAGTATTTAAGCCGTCTTAATGAGCGATATGAGGCTTGGGTTTCTACCTATGACAAAGGCAAACTTTTAATCGTTGATGTCGATGACATTGATTTTGTAGAGCATAAGGAGGATTTTGGTAAAATCATCGAAAAAATTGATGCCCAAATGAATGGCCTGTTTTGATCGGCCTCTTTAAATTGGACACCTTTTCAATTCTAATCACTGTCTTATTGATTCTTTTTTTATTCAGAATGGTTTTCTTACTTTTGAGGCCACTTTAAAACCAAAACTTAAATGAATTTAATTATTGATTTTTTACCTGGATTTGGGCTATTGGCCTTAGCTTTTGTATTTATTAAAAATAATTGGATCACCAAGAAAGAAGTTGGCAATGAAAAAATGGCAAAAATTGCTGAAAACATTGCCAAAGGTGCTATGTCTTTTTTAAAGGCTGAATATAAAATTCTATCCATTTTCGTAGTTTGTTTGGCAGTGCTGCTTTACATAAAAGGAAGCAATGAGGAGGGATCACATGGAATGGTTGCGCTTTCTTTTGTGGTGGGAGCCGTTTGTTCTGCCCTTGCTGGTTTTATTGGTATGAGAGTTGCTACAAAGGCAAATGTAAGAACCACCAACGCTGCAATAACTTCTCTGGGAAAAGCCTTAGAGGTAGCCTTCACAGGTGGAGCGGTAATGGGACTGGGTGTTGTAGGTCTCGGTGTGTTGGGTCTAAGCGGCTTATTTATGATTTATCAAAACATTTGGCCCGGTGCGGAGAATCTTTCTACGGTATTGAATGTATTAACCGGTTTTTCCATGGGCGCATCCTCAATAGCATTGTTTGCTAGAGTTGGGGGTGGAATTTATACCAAAGCTGCAGATGTTGGTGCAGACCTAGTAGGAAAAGTAGAAGCTGGCATTCCCGAAGATCACCCTTTGAACCCTGCTACCATTGCAGATAACGTTGGGGACAACGTAGGAGATGTAGCTGGAATGGGTGCCGATTTATTTGAGTCTTACGTAGGCTCTATTATCGGAACGATGGTTTTGGGTGCTTTTATCATCACCCCCGAGTTTGGTGGATTGGGAGCGGTTTATCTCCCTTTGGTGCTGGCGGCATTTGGAATTGTGATGTCTATTATTGGAACTTTTTTTGTAAAAGTAAAAGAGGGAGGTAATCCACAGACTGCCTTGAATATTGGAGAGTTTGGATCTGCTGGGCTGATGGTAATCGTGTCTTATTTTGTGATCAATATCATGATTCCAGATTCTACTGAAGGTTTACCTTCGGGTGCAATGGGTGTCTTTTTGGCTACCATTTCTGGTTTGATTGCTGGTTTGGGTGTGGGTAAAATAACGGAATATTACACTGGAACGGGAACAAAGCCTGTTTCATCTATCGTTCGTCAATCCGAAACAGGATCGGCTACAAATATCATTGCCGGATTGGGAGTAGGAATGATGTCTACTATGATCCCCATACTTTTGATCGCTGCTGCGATATTGATCTCTCACCACTATGCAGGTCTTTATGGTATTGCGATTGCGGCGGTGGGAATGTTGGCCAATACAGGGATTCAGTTGGCTGTAGATGCCTACGGACCCATTTCTGACAATGCCGGAGGGATTGCCGAAATGGCAGAGCTGCCTTCCGAAGTGAGAGAGCGAACAGACAAATTAGATGCTGTCGGGAATACCACGGCTGCCATTGGTAAAGGCTTCGCCATTGCATCAGCTGCTTTGACCGCCCTGGCATTATTTTCAGCTTTTATGCAAGTAGCCAACGTTACTGCAATTGATGTGTCAAAGCCTAAAGTGATGGCTGGGCTTCTGGTAGGAGGAATGTTGCCCTTTGTTTTTTCGGCGCTCTCCATGAACGCTGTAGGACGAGCCGCTATGTCGATGATCGAAGAAGTGAGAAGACAATTTAAAGACATTCCCGAATTAAAAGCAGCGCTGGCCATCATGCGAAAATATGACGCAGATATTTCTAAAGCAAATGCCGAAGACCGAGCTATTTTTGATGCTGCAGACGGAAAAGCGGATTATGAAAAATGTGTGGAAATTTCAACCAAAGCATCCATCCGAGAAATGGTAGCCCCTGGGTTGTTGGCCATATTGGTGCCTGTAGCGGTTGGACTTGTTGGAGGTGCTGAAATGCTTGGTGGCTTACTGGCTGGAGTAACTACTTGTGGTATTTTGATGGCCATTTTTCAGTCCAATGCTGGTGGGGCTTGGGACAATGCCAAAAAAATGATTGAAACAGACGGAAGGAAAGGAACCGAAGCCCATAAAGCTGCAGTCGTAGGAGATACCGTTGGGGATCCCTTTAAAGATACTTCGGGACCCTCGTTAAACATTCTATTAAAATTAATGTCGGTCGTGGCTTTGGTCATTGCACCAACAGTGGCTTTGGATACAGACGCTATGACTGAGAAATTAGAAAAGGGTGATCATACTATTGCCATAGTAGTGGACAAAGAGAATGAAATTGCCGACGATTTGGTTCAGTTTGAGGACATTATCAAAAAGTAGGTTGTACAGATAACCGAAAACCCAATTCAGGAGATTGTGGCCCATTGAGGGAACGATGGGGGCCCCTCCAAATCAGATCCAAACGGAAAAACCGGACTTGTTTTAGAGGTAAAAAGATGGAATCTTTGATCAAGAAAGATTTTTCGATGAATAGGTTGCGAACCAAATTCAGATTTATTTTGGGATGGGTTCTCATTTCAATATGGGTAAGGGCGAAGTCTTTAGCCGATACCCTAAATTTTCCTTCAAAGGCGAGGTCACCGTCTTGGATGGGAAAAAAGTAAATGATGTATTCTTTACCGTTATCAGTTTGCAGGCTGTCCTTTAAAACATAGTGATATATACTGTATCCGTTACGAGAAACAGGGCTTACAAAAGTTCGATCTACCAAAGGAATGTCATTTTTATAGACATCAATATCCTGAAAAACATTTTGGACTCTTTGAAAAATAAAACCATCCTGAGCAACCCCTAACTCCCTTTTCGCTTCAATTTTATTTGTACTCAAATCACGTTCATTGTCTCCTGTGAATGACCTTACGGTTTGACTCCCATAAATTGGCAAATAGTAGGTATTTCTATTTTTATAAGGAGCAATGGTTTTTTTAAGGGAGTCAAAGTCCTTTTTCAACCAAGACTTCAATTCAAGAGAGTCTATATTGCTTAAACCCACGTGTAAGTTTCGTATGCGATTGTAGCGGTAGGTTCTTGCTGACTTTAGTCCATTTTTTTTCTTGTTTTCCCATATTTTTTCAAGAACACGAAAGGCTGGGTTTTCTTTCTTTTTTAATTTTTTTTTGGGTTTCGACACCAAAACAACTTCCTCCAAAGTATTTTCCTCCTCCAAAATCACTTCATAAAATTCTTTACCGGGCTGGATATACATTTTGACCAATTTCATTCCAACATAACTGACCTCAAAGCTCTTGAAATTATTTTCTAACGCTAATTCAAACCGACCCTCATTGTCGGTGACCATCCCAATGGAAATACCTGTAAAATAAACATGGGCGTTGGGTATCGGGATGTCTTGGTCATCGACCACAATACCTCTAATAAGAGATTGAGAAAACGAAAGATGATAGCACAGCAAAAAAGCTGTGAAAAACAAGTAGGTTTTGAGCATAATGTTTTGGGGTGAGGGGTCGAAGACTTGATCAGGACATATACATCACTTTTTTAACTGCTTTGATCACATCCTCACTATTGGGGAGCCACTCTGCCAATAAAACGGGAGAGTATGGTGCAGGTGTGTCTGCGGTGTTTATCTTTTCTATGGGGGCGTCGAGAAAGTCAAAAATTTGATTTTGAACCTGATAAGTAATTTCGGTGGAAATATTTCCAAAGGGCCAAGACTCTTCTAAAATGACCAATCGGTTGGTTTTTTTAACTGAGGAAAAGATACTTTCATAGTCCATAGGACGAATGGTTCGCAGGTCAATAATTTCACATTCTATGCCTTCTTTACCCAATGCGTCTGCTGCGGTAAAGGCGGCTTTGATTATTTTTCCAAAAGAGACAATGGTAACATCACTTCCTTCTCTTTTGATATCGGCCACTCCAATGGGCAGGGTGTATTCTCCTTCAGGGACTTCACCTTTATCACCATACATTTGTTCCGATTCCATAAAAATTACGGGATCGTCGTCTCTGATGGCCGACTTGAGAAGTCCTTTGGCATCATAGGGGTTGGAGGGAACAATCACTTTCAAACCAGGACAATTGGCGTACCAGCTTTCAAAGGCTTGAGAATGGGTTGCAGCCAGTTGACCCGCAGAGCCCGTAGGTCCTCTAAATACAATTGGGCATGGAAATTGCCCTCCCGACATTTGTCGGATCTTGGCAGCGTTGTTGATGATTTGGTCAATTCCTACCAGTGCGAAATTAAAAGTCATGAACTCGATGATGGGTCGGTTACCTGTCATGGTTGATCCTACACCAATGCCCGCAAATCCCAATTCAGATATCGGAGTATCTATCACACGTTTGTCTCCAAATTCGTCTAACATTCCTTTTGAAGCCTTATAAGCGCCATTGTATTCGGCAACCTCCTCTCCCATTAAATAAATGGTTTCGTCTCTCCTCATTTCCTCAGACATGGCTTGACAAATGGCTTCTCTAAATTGTATCGTTTTCATTAAATATTGATTTGCAGTGCAAATTTAAATAAATGAAGCTTGATAAGGGGATGTTGATAGATAATTTTAGACAATGAACACTACAAAAACCACCCCGTAGGCTCGTATTACGGTATAAATTTAGTAATTTAGTATAACAGGATTTTATGAAACTTATTCAGTTAAACATTAAGGGGATTTCCTACAGCGAAACACAAACTGGAGCCTATGCGCTCATTTTGAGTGAAGTAGACGGTAATAGACGCTTGCCTATTATTATTGGCGGTTTTGAAGCACAGTCCATCACCATTGCGCTGGAGAAAGAATTAAAGCCCAAACGACCCCTGACCCACGATCTTTTCAAAAGCTTTGCAGAACGATTTAATGTATATGTGAAACAAGTAATCATTCATAAACTGGTAGATGGTGTTTTTTACTCCAGCTTGATTTGTGAACGGGATAAAATTGAGGAAATTATTAATGCAAGAACCTCGGATGCCATTGCAATGGCACTGCGATTTGGGGCTCCAATTTTTATCTATGATTCGATCCTTAAACAAGCTGGATTTGACGAGAGTCGCATGAAAGAGGGTCAAAAAAATAAGGAGAGTGAAAATTGGATCCAAAATTTTGTTGATGAACAGACCAAAAAGAAAACCATCCCCGATGACCTAAAAAAACTCTCGCTCACCAAACTAAAATCGCTTTTGGATCAATTGGTCAACCTAGAGGACTACGAAAAGGCGATCAAAATCAGAGATGAGATTTCAAAAAGGGAATCTAAAAAGTAAGTGTTAATCTTTTTTGGAAAACTATTTCTACGCTCCAAAAATTGCCCCCCTACATGATTTATTTTTGGACTGATTAATAATAAATAAAAATGCAGCAGTATTTAGATTTGGTGCGGTTCATCCAAGAATACGGAACAGAAAAAACAGATCGGACGGGAACGGGAACAAAGAGTATTTTTGGTTACCAAATGCGGTTTGATTTATCAAAAGGTTTTCCATTGGTTACTACCAAAAAAATTCATGTAAAATCTGTAATTCATGAGCTGTTGTGGTTTTTGAAAGGGGATACCAATATCGATTACTTAACACAGAACGGGGTAAGGATCTGGAATGAGTGGGCCGATGAAAAAGGAGATTTAGGCCCGGTCTATGGACACCAATGGAGGAATTGGAATGACGAAGGTATAGATCAAATAAAAACGGTTATCGAAACTTTAAGAACCAATCCCGACAGCAGAAGAATGCTGGTTTCGGCGTGGAACCCGAGTGTGATGCCTGACACTTCGGTTTCTTTTGCAGAAAATGTTGCCAATCATAAGGCGGCACTGCCTCCCTGTCATGCATTTTTTCAGTTTTATGTCGCTCAGGGAAAACTTTCCTGTCAACTCTATCAGAGAAGTGCCGACCTCTTTTTGGGTGTGCCTTTCAACATCGCCTCCTATGCATTATTGAATATGATGGTCGCTCAGGTTTGCGATTTACAAGCGGGAACTTTTGTCCACACTTTTGGTGATGTCCACATCTATTCCAATCACCAAGAACAATTGGAAGAACAACTCAGCCGGACGCCAAAACCCCTTCCCGAGATGATCTTAAATCCTGAAATTAAAGATATTTTTGGTTTCAAATACGAGGATTTTACACTGAAAGGATATGATCCTCATCCACTAATTCGTGGAAAAGTAGCCGTTTGAATCAAGCTGTTTTTTTTAAGCCTTTTAGCACTGATGTAAGGTGATCAATCTCCTCGGTTGAATTGTAAAAATGAGGAGAAAAACGAAGGTAATTGCCGCGGTAGGCCGCCCTAATATTTTGATCTTCCAATCTTTTGAGTAACTGCTCTTGGCATGCTACGCTTACGATTGAACTTTGGTCCGCGCGATCCATATATTCGGGAATCCAGTCTATTTTGGTTAATTCTTCTCTCAAGGTATTGCTCAGTATTTTGTTTTTTTCTACTAGGTCCTTGAAATTATTTTGGGTTAAATAATCTAAGGCAAAAATCAGTGAGTCGGCACCTAGGATATTGAAATGTCCTGCAAAAACTTTTTGATAAAAAGTATGGGACTTGGGTTGGGTACGTTCCATAAAACGATCCGATAGGGCGACAAATCCATTGCCAAAACCAGCTAACAGCCACTTGTAACCACTAGAAACGACGGCATCGAAGGGCGAATCAGAAAAACTAAAAAAATCCGTTCCAATGTACTGCGTTGCATCACCAATGATGAGCATTTCGGGGTATTTTTCGTGAAGGGATGCCAAAAAATTAAAATCAACTTTGAGCCCACTGGTGAATTGGACCATGCTGACCACCAAAGCATCAAAATGATGCTCCGCCAATGAAGCCTCTATTTTTTCTTCCAAACGCTCTTCGATGGACAAAGAAAAAAGATTAAAATCTCTTTCCTCCAAAGCATCAACGAGCGAATGGTAATCTTCTTTGATATACAAAACTTTACTGCCCTTTTTTAGAGTGTCCAAAACAAATCTGATCCCCACAGAAAAGTTGGGAACAAAAAAAGTCCGTTCTTTATTTGAACCAATAAACCGAGCAATGGTCTCATGAGTTTTATCCAAACGGTCGTAGGCATCAATTTTGTATTGATCCCCTTTGTAGAGATATTCTTTTTCGCAATTGGCTCTAAATTCCATTAGAGGCTGAGACATCAAACCGACGTAAGCGGTATTAAAATAGGTGAATGAATTCAGGGCGGGGAATTCTTTTCGGAAGCTCATAAATTAATTAGAAAGCGTACATTTATGTCAAAATTAGTCTATTTAAAAAAATATGACCTCAATTCATAAATTAAGTTTCCTCTCAAAGTACCTCATTCTTTAATCTTATGGCTCAACAAATGAAATTGGAGTCCAACTCGACCGTTGCACCCTTAGAAGAGGAAAAGGCAATTAAGTCAAACAACGGATCCATTCCAGAACAAAAAGTTACCCTTATCGCTGCTATGGATGAAAAGCGGGTATTGGGGAAAAACAATCAATTGATTTGGCATTTAACTGAGGATCTGAAAAGGTTCAAACAACTGACCACAGGTCATGCCATCATTATGGGAAGAAAAACCTTTGAATCATTACCCAAGGCTTTACCCAACCGTCACAATATTGTGATTAGCCGCAATCCCAACTATACGAGAGAGGGAATCACAGTTTGCCATAGCATTGAAGAAGCATTGGAATGTGCCCATGAGGATCCACAGCCCTTTGTAATTGGAGGTGGACAGATCTACCAACAAGCCATTGGACTGGCCTCTGCGATGGAGTTGACTTTGATTCATGCTCAATTCGATGGGGATGTTTTTTTTCCAAAAATAAATCCAAATGAATGGACGATCGTAAAGGAAGAAAAAATGGAAAGCAGCGACTTTAATTATTCGTTTATCACCTACCATAAAACACAAAAATGAAAGCATATCTATTCCCTGGGCAAGGGGCTCAATATCCTGGTATGGGAAAAGCCCTTTATGATCGATTTGATCAAGCCAAAAAAATGTTCAAAGCTTCGGATGAAATTTTAGGGTTTGAACTTTCTAAAATACTTTTTGAGGGGAGCAAAGAGGAATTGCAACAAACCCGAGTAACCCAACCTGCTATATATGTTCACTCCGTTATCTCGGCAGTGGCCATGGGGAACGATTTTAAACCAGATGCGGTAGCAGGACACTCTCTGGGTGAATTTTCGGCTTTGACAGCTGCTCAAGTCATTGATTTCGAGTCTGGTTTAAAGCTGGTATCTAAAAGAGCAGAGGCCATGCAAAAAGCTTGTGATCACACCCAAGGGACGATGGCTGCGGTTTTAGGCTTGGAGGATGACAAGGTGGAGGAAATATGTGAGCAAACGACAGGTTTGGTAGTAGCAGCAAATTACAATTGTCCCGGTCAATTGGTTATTTCAGGAGCCATTGATGCTGTGGAAGCGGCTTGCGAGACCCTTAAAGCCGAAGGCGCGAGAAGGGCTCTGATCTTACCCGTTAATGGTGCATTCCATTCTCCACTGATGGATCCTGCAAAACAGGAGCTTGCTCAAGCGATAGATGCCACTTCTTTCTCCGATCCTATTTGTCCAGTCTATCAAAACACGACTGCCATGGGGGTGACTGATTCAATAGAAATTCAAAAAAATTTAATTGCTCAACTGACTGCACCCGTCCGATGGACTCAGAGTATCCAAGCCATGATTGATGAGGGCGTTTCCGAATTTATGGAGCTGGGGCCAGGGAAAGTTTTACAGGGCTTAGTGAAGAAGATATCACCAGAAGTGATGGTCTCCAAAATGGAATTTTAAAGCTTTACCCAAAAAAACTTTTGACAGTATCAGTGATGAAATCAATTTGATCATCGGCAAGTTCTGTATGCATGGGCAAAGAGATGACCTCATTGACGATTTGCATGGTTACACCAAAATCCTCTGCTTTGTAGCGTTTACTGGTGTAGGCTTTTTGTAAATGCAAAGGAATGGGATAATAAACCCCACAAGGAATTTCATTATCATTCAGGTGCTTGACCAAAGCATCTCTATCCGCATCCAAGACCCGGAGGGTATATTGATGAAAAACATGGGAGTCACAATCGCCTTTTCGGAATGGGGTAACCAAATTGGGATGGTCAGCCAAACGCTGGTTGTACTTTAAGGCCGCCGCTTTTCGAGACTCGTTGTAAAAATCGAGATAATTTAATTTGATATCGAGTATGGCGGCTTGAAGCGTATCCAATCTTGAATTGACCCCCACCACGTCATGATGGTATCTTATATACATTCCATGATTGACCATGCCTCTAAGGGAATGTGCCAGATCATCATCATTGGTAAAAATTGCACCCCCATCACCATAGGCCCCTAAATTTTTGGAGGGAAAAAAGGAGGTCGTACCCATATGACCCAAGGCTCCTGTTTTTTTCTTAGTTCCATCAGAAAAAGTGTAGTTTGCACCGATGGATTGCGCATTGTCTTCAACGACATACAGGTTGTTTTTTTCAGCCAAAGCCAAAATTTCCTCCATGTCTGCAGCTTGGCCAAATAAATGAACGGGGATAATTGCTTTGGTTTTAGGGCCGATGACCCTCTCGATGGCGGATACATCAATATTATATGTTTTGGGGTCAACATCAACCAAGACCGGGGTCAATCCCAAGAGCGAAATGACTTCGACAGTTGCGGCAAAAGTGAAATCTGAAGTGATCACCTCATCTCCCTGTTGGAGCCCCAACGCCATCAAAGCAATTTGAAGGGCATCGGTTCCGTTGGCACATGGGATTACATGTTTTACATTGAGGTAGTTTTCCAAATTTTCTTGGAAACTTTTGACCTGTGGGCCGTTGATGAATTTTGTAGCGGCAATCGTCTCCAAGACAGATTGGTTGACTTGGGCTTCAATCTGTTGATATTGACCCTGAAGGTCAACCATTTCGATCTTTTTCATATTATTTTTTACTTCACAAAATTAAAAAAAGCAATCTGCTTTACCCAATTGAGATTAAAAACTATTTTTGAACTTGTGATACCACATCTTTTATACAATCTTGTTTTAACGCTTACCTATCCTCTAATTAAATTTATGGGTTTTTTTTCGAGTAAGCTTTCCCTATTTACTGAAGGACGTAAATCGGTCTTTACACAATTGAAGTCAAAAGGGGTGGACCAAGGGAAATGGGTATGGTTTCATGTGGCCTCATTGGGAGAGTTCGAACAAGCCCTCCCTCTTATGGTTTCTCACAAGAAGATGTTTCCAAAGCACAAGCTACTTCTGACCTTCTTTTCTCCCTCTGGCTATGAGGTAAAAAAGGATTTTGAACTAGCCGATTGTGTGTGTTATTTACCTTGGGACACGCCAAAAAACACCCGTCGTTTTTTGGATTTTTGTAATATTGAATGTGCCTTATTGGTCAAATATGAATTTTGGCCCAACTACCTTATGGGCTTGTCAAAAAGAGAAATTCCTACCTATTCAGTTTCAAGTATTTTCAGATCAAATCAAGTATTTTTTAAAAATTATGGTAAAGATTACCGAAAATTACTCTTTGGGATTCAACATTTTTTTGTTCAAAATGAAGCATCTGCCACGCTTTTAAAATCGATTGGGATAGATAAAGTTACCATCAGTGGAGACACTCGAATGGATCGCGTTTATGAAATCAGTCAAAAAGAGGAGCGACTTTCATTAATAGAGCAATTTCTGGGAGGTCAATCTTGTTTTGTAGCAGGAAGCACATGGCCTGAGGATTACGACTTAATGGAGCATCTATTAAAAATACCAACCGATTTAAAAATCATCATCGTCCCCCACGAAACCACAAAACAGTCGATTGAAAGGCTTGAAAAACGAATTGAAATTCCTTACACCAAATGGAGTGATTTTGATGAAAAAAGAGATCAAAACAAAACCCTTTTGATCGCGGACACCATTGGTCAATTGACTAAAATTTATCGATATGCAAAATTTGCCTATGTTGGAGGTGGAATGAAAAAAAATGGCTTGCACAATACCTTAGAGCCTGCGTCCTTTGGTATTCCTGTTATCATTGGGAAGTTTTTCAATCGGTATGAGGAAGCTGTCAGCCTGTTCAAAAAGGGTGGGATTACTAGCGTAAACACATCCCATGAGTTCAAAAAAATTTATGATTTGCTTCTGCACGATGCATCATTAAACCAAAAAATGGGAGATGCAAATGCTGAATATGTCAAAAATGGGAAGGGGGCCAGCCAAATGATCATTGAGATGATAAAAAGTCAAATGAAATAGCAAGATCAATTCATTATATTTACATTCAAACTTTCAGACATGAAAAAAACCTTGTTTATCCTCTTTTTATCGTTGACAATTGGTCGAGCACAACAAAATCAAGATGCACCGCTTAACATCATTTTTTTAATAGGTGATGGCATGGGATTGAGTCAAATTTCAGCGGGAATGTATTCCAATAATAACCAAACTGCATTGGAGGGCTTTCCGGTAATAGGGCTTTCCAAAACCCAAGCCGTAAAAAACTTAGTGACCGATTCTGCAGCAAGTGGAACTGCAATGGCCTGTGGAGAAAAAACCTTTAATGGAGTTATTGGAATTAGTGCAAAAAATAAAAAGCTCAAATCCATCCTTGAAATTTGTGAGGACAATGGATACAATTCAGGATTGATTTCAACCTCCAGTATCGTTCATGCTACCCCAGCTTCGTTTTATGCCAATGTTATTTCGAGAAAAAAATATGAGGATATCGCTTTGGAATTCATTGAAAGCGAAGTAGATTATTTTATTGGAGGAGGAAAGAATTTTTTTATTAAAAGAAAAGACAACAGAAATCTAATCAAAGAAATGAATGGCATTGAGGTGGTAAAAAACCTAAAAGCTTTTCAGAAATCTGATGCCCAAAAAATCGGATTTTTGACTTACGATGAAGAGCCTCCTTCTTTGAATGAGGGAAGGCAACCCCCTTTGGATGCCTCTCTTTCAGCCGTCTTGAGTAAGCTGGACAGTCGAGCGGAACCTTTTTTCCTGATGGTAGAGGGATCTCAAATTGATTGGGGTGGCCACGCCAATGACATTGATTACATCACTTCAGAATTCAGAGAATTTGACAAGGCGATTGCTCTAGCTCTTGATTATGCAAAAAACAATTCCAATACCCTGGTCGTGGTAACGGCTGATCACGAAACTGGTGGGCTGGCGATTATCAAAGGGGAAACAGAGACTTTTGAAATGGAGGCCAGTTTTAATACCCCCGGTCACAGCGCTACAATGGTCCCCGTTTTCAGTTTTGGTAAGTCTTCAGAGCTATTTGCAGGTATTTATGAAAATACTCAAATTTTTCACAAAATGTTGGAGGCAATTGGATTGAATTGATCTAACGGGTTCTCATGTTCTGAATTACCTGTCTGTCAAATTGATCCTCATCTTCTAAAATGTCAAAAAAACTTTGCAAATAACTCAGGGTACTATCGTATTCCGTGGGCAACTCGAATTGGGGTTTTTGGGCCTCTACAATTTGTATGAACGCAGATTTGTTGGATAAAATTTGATCTCTAATCTCTTCCATTAAGGATTCATCCCTTTTAAAACCCCTGTATTTTCTGTCTTTAACCGACTTGATACCCAATCGGCTGTTGACAATGGCATAGCTGGCATCGACCAGTCCGCACAGGTCAAAATCATAAGGCAGGGGATATATTTTTTTATCTATGTAGAGCAGTTTTCCATTGTGCTGATAGGCAACAGAAAAATCAGTATTTCCGATCATGAACTGGAACATGGCGTTTTGAACGGTTGTCCTATCATCCATAGCTTTTGGATGAATGTAACGTTCAAAGGTTTTTCCTTCAAATCGATCGGCAACGCGCTTGTCATCTTCAATAAGAAACCCTTTGATGTTGTGAACAATCGTTTTACTATTTTTTATTTCTTTAAATTCAATGTCTACCCTACGTGTTTTAAAATGATAAGGGGAAATTTTTTCATACAATTTATAGGCAATAAATTCTTGAATGATATTATCGTTTTTCTCTTCTTCAAGAAGACAGGGCACCACCAATTTTAAATTTTTATTGCCTTCGAATAGAGTACCCTCGGCTTTTTTATTTTTGATTTTCATCTTAATGGGAGGAAAATAGCACTTTGACCTTCTAAAATTACCTCTTGCTCTTAGCGAAACCTCCAAGTCATTCCACTTGTTTTGGTGCCAATAAGACAAATTGGTTTTTATCAGCGTCGAATCATCTGTTTCCAGTCTGATGACCTGGTTGGAGTAACTCAATTTTACTTTAAGGGGAGCCTGATCTTCAAATAGTTGATCTGACAATTGTTCAACCTGCGCATTTATGGAAGCAAAAAAGAAAAGTCCGAGCAGAAAAAACATTTGTTTATTCATAATATAGTTAATAGATTTATGTGGTTCAAAATAGTAAAATTTGTGATTAAATACCTTTCAATAATCAACCACCGCACTTTGATAACAATGCTGCTTTCTGTATTGGTGCCTTATGCTGCATATCAATTCGAAATTATCTACAACATTGACTTGACCTTGATAAGTATTGCGATCATTTTTCCTTTGGTTTTTGCGATCAGAGGAGCTTTTAAAAGACGAGAAAAAGCTTTAGAGTTTTTAAGTTTACATAGGGGTGCACTTAAAACCATCAATTATTATTTTATGAACAGCTCCAATCTTACTGATGATGCCAAAAATGAAATCAATCAAATCCTTGACGATCTCTCCAATTCTTTTATAAATCATTTGTCTCAATCCTCACACAACACAGATGAAATAGACAAAAAAACCGGATTGATCTTTGAATTCATTAAAAAACACGATGAAGAAATATCTGGAGGTGTCAAGCAGAAAATCATTCGCTTTATCAAAGATGTCCATGTTTCACAAGAAAATCTGATGGCGGTTCACACCCATCGAACGCCTATAAGTCTTAAAGCCTATTGCTTGATATTCATATATATGTTCCCAGTGATTTACACGCCCACCATCATCAACAAGATTGGTCTGGACAACCCCTCAAGCCTCACTTATTTTGTAATCATTCTGAGTGAATTTATTCTTATATCTCTTTACAACATCCAAGATCAAATGGAATATCCTTTTGATAAAGATGGCTTGGATGACATTAAATTGGACTATTTTAAATACAATAGATCCCAAAAATAAAATAGAGTAAGTTCGTAGCGCTATAGCAACATCCCGTCACCCTCACAGACAATAGGGTTGGATTTTCCATGATCAATCCATTTCAATGGGTCAGATTGAAATGATTTATGCCTGGCTTATATGCCTCATATAAAAAAAGCTGTCTTGATGTTAAGTAAATAATAATTTATCTTTTAAAAAATGTTTAATTTTAACGTATAATTTCTCATTTGATAAATACATGTTAATATTGTACACTCATGAGATAATTAGGATAATTAATTGTCATAAAATCTGAATTACATTTGTGTCAAATAAAATCCTATAGTTATGAAAAAGCTTCTTATCTACACCTTCATTCTTTCACTCACCGCACTCAATGCGTCTGAATTGACAGTATCTGACAGTTTATCAATCAACCCAATCGAGGAAAAAATTACAGAAATCGAAAAGATGGCACTGATTGCGATCGAAAATGAAGATTATGATTACATTGAAAATGTCCTTAGTTCTGGCGCAATCAGCCCAAGGGCTGTAGTCAATGGCAAACCATTAATCATCCATGCTGCCATCCATGACAAAGCTGAGATGATTCTTTTGCTGGCCAGCTATGGCGCAATGATCAACAACCCTATCTGCGATGAAGGGAAAGATATTATGGAATATGCCAAGGAAAACAATGCCATCCACGCTCAGGCTCAGATTATTATCATCCGTGCCTAAAGATGCTTAAAACGCCTACTGATTCCATTGAATTATGAAAACTACCCCTGCTAAACAGCGGGGGTTTTTTTATTGCATTGAATTTTGTTTACTAACTATATTTATTAATGTTTTTTGAGCCAAATCAGTGGATTAAAATCCATTTATCAGAAATAGGGCTGCTCATCCAAAATGAAAAAATTATTGAGTGATGTTGAAAAAAAAAGAAGTTTTAGTATGTTGCATCCATAAAAAGTAAAAATACTTTTGGTCAACCTTCAAAAATGAAATTTCACCCTATGAAACTATTCACAAACAATACTTTTGCATGCTTGATTTTACTTCTAATCCTCCTACTGCTTTCCTGTGGTAAAACTGAAGAGTCAAATCGGCCTCCCAATGTTGTGCTAATTTTCACAGACGATTTGGGCTATGGAGATCTGGGATGCTATGGGAATCCAAATATTGCAAGCCCCAATATCGACCAACTGGCAGTCGATGGGATTCGATTCACCTCTTTTTATGTTGCTGCTGCCGTGTGTAGCCCCTCAAGAGCTGCACTACTCACTGGACGATATCCCATTAGAAATTCACCTAAGAATTTTGGTCCCGAATCCAAAAATGGACTACCAAAGCAAGAAATAACCCTCGCCAATCTTCTTGGAAAAAAGGGATATGCAACCGCTGCTATTGGCAAATGGCATTTGGGTCATCAAAAAGGCTACCTTCCCACCGATCGTGGATTTGATCAATTTTATGGATTGCCCTACAGTAACGATATGATTCTTCCATGGTGTCCCTGGTTGTCAGAAAAGGACAGCTTGTTTATGTATGAAAACAGTCAGCCCAACAAATTGGTTGGATTTGACCAAGATCATTTGACCGAGAATTATACTAAAAAAGCATTGGATTTTATTGCAAAAAACAAAGAAAAGCCCTTTTTCCTTTATTTGGCTCACAGCATGCCACACCTCCCCATCAGTACTTCGGATCAATTTAAAGGAAAATCAGAAGGAGGCTTTTATGGTGATGTAATCGAAACGATTGATTGGAGTGTAGGCGAGGTATTACGGGAACTGGAAACCCATGGATTGAGCAACAATACACTGGTTATCTTCACCAGCGACAATGGCCCTTGGAACAACTTGCCGGATCGAATGCTTCAACGAGGTGTAGAAAGATGGCACACCGGTTCAACGGGTTTGCTACGGGGATCAAAAGCGACTTCTTATGAGGGAGGCTTCAGGGTTCCTGCTATAATGCGTTGGCCAGCAACCATTGAAAAAGGAACTGTCAATCGGCAGCCCGTCAATACCATGGATGTTTTTCAAACCATTCTTTCCATTGCTGATGCAACTGGCCCCGACGATAGAGTAATGGATGGAAGGGATATCCTTCCCCTTCTTAAGGGAGAAAAAATGACATTAAACGAAGCCTTTTTTTACTGTACTGGCACCCAATTACAAGCGGTAAGAAAAATGAATTGGAAGTTGAGAGTCACCAAAAAAGAGGGGGTTCAACTGTTTGATTTAAAAAATGATCCTGGAGAAAACTACAATATTGCTGAGCGAAACACTGAGCAAGTAGAAGTTTTGAAAAAGCTAATGATCGAGTTTTCTAACAATAGCAGTGCAACTATTGCTTTTTAATCAAAAAAATCCCAATGAATATGAATCATTGAGGTTTTGGTTTTGATTTGTGCGGGTGAAGGGACTCGAACCCCCACGCCGTGAAGCACTAGATCCTAAATCTAGCGTGTCTACCAATTTCACCACACCCGCTTTAAGAAGCGCACAAATATAATCAAAGTTTTTCCAAAATATTTTGCTTCACAAGAAAAAGGAATAATGTTTTGTAATTTTGTAATCAAGCTAATTTCCCTATGAAAAACCTCATCCTCAATCAAAAAGACATCTTTATTGAACAATTACTGGAGTTACTGAAAATTCCTTCTATCAGTGCCGACCCTCAATACAAAAACGAGCTAAGAAGAACAGCATTATGGATGCAGCAAGCGTTAAAGGACATCGGTTGTGATAAAACAAAAATCTATGATACAGCGGGACATCCAGTGGTATATGGGGAGATTATGGTATCCGAAAAAGCCCCGACTGTTCTGGTTTATGGCCATTATGATGTTCAGCCCCCCGATCCTTTAGAACTATGGGAAAGTCCTCCTTTTGAACCCGTCATAAAAAAAACAACATTACACCCCGCAGGTGCTATTTTTGCCAGAGGGGCATGCGATGACAAAGGCCAGATGTTCATGCATTTAAAAGCTGTAGAAATGTTGGTGAAGACCAATGCATTGAATTGCAATGTCAAATTCGTTATCGAAGGAGAGGAAGAAGTGGGAAGTGATCACTTAGAGGCATTCATAAGGGAACAACAAACAATGCTCCAATCCGATATCATCATTATATCAGATACTGGGATCAATAGCTTGGAAAACCCAGCCATTACAACAGGTTTGCGGGGACTCAGCTATATGGAAGTTACCGTCACCGGGCCCAACAGAGATTTACATTCCGGTTTGTATGGAGGTACAGTTGCCAATCCGATCAATGTATTGTGTGAGATGATTGCATCCCTTCACGATGAGAACAAAAGAGTGAATATTCCTGGTTTTTATGATGAGGTATCGATCATTTCCGATGAGGATAGAAAAAAAATGAATGACAATGAAATAAATGAAAAAGATTTTAAAGACGCCATAGGAATAAATGCCGTGGTGGGGGAATACGGTTATACCACATTGGAACGCCGATCCATTAGACCCACACTGGATGTTAATGGAATATGGGGCGGCTATACTGGTGAAGGCGCCAAGACTGTCATTCCTAGTAAAGCACATGCAAAAATTTCAATGCGCTTGGTACCTCACCAAAATTGGGTAGAGATCAGTCGATTGTTTGAAGATCATTTCAAAGCCATTGCCCCCCAAGGGGTCAAAGTTGAGGTGACCACACACCACGGTGGGGGCGCCTATGTTACACCTACCGACTCTATAGCTTATAAAGCTGCCGAAAAGGCTTATGAACAAGTTTTTGAAATCAAGCCCCATTCGAAAAGAGACGGGGGTAGTATCCCTATCGTTCCTATGTTCGAAAAGGTATTGGGCTGTAAAACCTTACTCATGGGATTTGGATTTGACAGTGATGCCATCCACTCCCCCAACGAACATTATGGAATCGAAAACTTTTTAAAAGGAATAGAGACCATTGCCCTCTTCTATCCTAATTTCGAAGATTTGTTTAAAAAGAATTGACTTTTAATCCTTGAGAATGAAAAGGTCTGAGGCGATGCCGTCGGAGAGAAACTTCGCCCCTTTGGAAACTTTTAATGCATCTCCATCCCAATAGAGCCTTTGAGGAATCAAATGATTTTCAACTTGTTGCTCAAGATAAGTTACATAGTGATTCCCGAAAGATTGATGGACTTTTTCCAATGAAACGCCTTTGGCAGTTCGTAGGCCCGTCATTATATACTCATTAAAAGCTTCATGTTCTTTTAATTTTTCGTGTTGGGAGGGTAAAATACCCTGTTCAAGCGATTTCATATACTTTTGGTTATTGGCTATGTTCCAACTCCTTTTCCGGTATCCATCAAAACTGTGAGCTGCTGGCCCAATTCCAATATAGGCTTTGCCTTCCCAATAATTGGAGTTGTTGATCGACTGGAATCCTGGCTTACTGTAATTGGAAAACTCATAGTTTTCCAAGCCAGCTTCTTCCATTCTATCCACCATCCAATCGTATTGTGATTTGACCCATTCCTCGTCAAGCAAGTCCAACTGTTTTATTTTTACTAGATGTGCCAATACGGTTTTGGGTTCAACGGTGAGTGCGTAAGAAGACAAATGAGGTGGATCAAAGGACAAAGCACGATTTAAATTGTTTTTCCAAGTCGTCGAATTACTGCCGGGAACGCCATAAATCAAGTCTATTGAAAAGTTATCAAAATAATGCGCTGTCCTTTCGATGGCATTGATCGCTTGTGCAGCAGAATGGATGCGATTCATCATCCTCAACTCATGATCAAAGAATGACTGAATTCCAATGCTGATTCGATTTACTCCTATGGATTTCAATTGATTTAAATAGGCATCAGAAACATCGTCAGGGTTGACCTCAATTGTAATTTCAATCTTATCATTGTGCAGAGAATCACGCATCACTATATTTAACAAATTTTCTATGGCTCTGGGCGATAATAGTGAAGGTGAACCTCCACCAAAATAGATGCTTTCCAATCTCTGTGGTATTTCATCATTTCTCAAGCTTATCTCCTTTTCAAACGCCTTAAGCATGGTTTGTTGATGCTTCAATTGGGTTGAAAAGTGAAAATTGCAATAATGACAAGCTTGGCGGCAAAAAGGAAAATGAAAGTAAATCCCTGCCATTAACCTGATTTTAATTTTTGTGGATTTTGACTCAGATAGGCCTGCCAGCCAGAATAGGTTTTTTGAGTGTCAGTTTTTCCGTCGTTAAAATAGTGACATACGGCTGCTGCCAAGCCATCGGTAGCATCAAGATTTTTTGGTAACTCCTTAATCTTTAGTAGATTTTGCAACATCTTGGCAACTTGTTCTTTTGAGGCATTGCCATTACCGGTAATGGCCATTTTAATTTTTTTGGGGGAATATTCTGTAATGGGAACCTCTCGATACAAGCCTGCAGCCATGGCTACTCCCTGTGCGCGACCCAATTTTAACATGGACTGAACATTTTTTCCAAAAAATGGGGCTTCGATGGCTATCTGATCCGGATGAAACTCCTCGATCAATGCCAAAGTCCTTGAAAAAATTTGTTGGAGCTTAAGATAATGATTATCATATTTTTTGAGTTGGAGCTCGTGCATTTGCAGAAACTTCATCTGCCCCTTTTCTACTTGGATCAAACCAAATCCCATGATCGTTGTTCCAGGATCAATTCCCAATATGATCTGATCAGATATTTTCATTCAAAGGGTTGCGCCCTGATTTGCACAGGTAGACTAAACTGAGCATCGACATACACCCCAACATTGGTTTTCGTTGCGGGAAGGGCCGTGGGTAGATTGTTAACAGCCTCTTCCAAAGTAGACTCTAAATAAGGCAAGGCCTCCAACAAACTGTTGGAAATATCTGCCTCTAACAAGCTGATTATCCCTTCTTTATCCACCTTAAGTTTTAAAGTAATCATGGCCTCTATAGGAGTGGTTGCAACTAAATTCTGATTGGAGATGTAGGCCGTCAAACCCTCAGAAATCAAACTCTCAAAACATTCCAACTGTTCTTTTTTGGACAGAGATTCGCATTCCGGATAACTGGGGGCTTGGTCTTTGGACGACCAACTGGATGCTTTTTTAATTTCTTCACTTGAAACGGTTGTAGATTCGAATACATCGCAGGAGGTCAGATGGATCAGGAATAAAAATAGAAGCAAGTGAAGTTTTATTTTTATTGTTTCCATGGTGTTGGGAAATTCTAGTTTTAATAAAAATACAAACTTTTCATCTATAAATAACCGAAAGCTTTTTATTTTTAAAGCGCATTCAACCTCAAAACGCTATGGATTTTGTTTATATTCTGATTGGAGTAGTTTTCATTTTGTTGGGTTTTATCGGTAGTTTTGCTCCTGTTATTCCTGGACCTATTACGGCTTGGCTGGGCTTACTAATTTTGCATCAGACTTCATTTTTAAACCCGAATGTTCAATTCTTGGTCATCACATTTATTGTTGCAATTGGTGTTTTTATATTGGATTATTTCATTCCTATGATTGGTGCAAAAAAATTTGGAGGAACCCGATGGGGTGTTATTGGCTCCACAGTGGGATTGATTATCGGCCTGATATTTCTAGGACCACTTGGAATTTTGATGGGTGCTTTTTTTGGGGCGTTGGTGGGTGAACTGGTTCATGATTCCTCAAATCAACGAACGGCTCTCCGGGCTGCATTTGGCTCCCTGATTGGATTTTTAACCGGAGTACTTTTGAAATTTTCTGTTACCCTAATTTATGCCATTTATTTCTTTAAAATTCTGTGGGAAAGCCACCATCCATTTTAATCCTATGTGTGTCCCCCTAACGATAAAAGTTC
Source organism: Bacteroidota bacterium (assembly GCA_027621505.1). GTDB lineage: Bacteria > Bacteroidota > Bacteroidia > Flavobacteriales > Flavobacteriaceae > UBA8316. Next base: position 48,590 of record JAQCBK010000006.1, read on the forward strand.
AATCAAACCACAACACTATATTTATTTAATGAAATTTTCATGTTGTTGGAGGAATGGCTTTTCCTATCCTCTATACTTTCAGTTATGGGGGATCACATCCGATTGAGATATTTTTTTTTGATAAGCTGTTTTAACTGCTGTATAGTGGTTGGTAGCACCCAATTTTTGAAAAAGTTGGTGACATACAGACTCGTAAACTTTTTGGTCAAGATTAAGAAGTTTTCTGATCTCATCAAAAGTCAATCCCAAGGCCATGGACTTGAGAACGGTAAATTCGGATGAACTGAATGGGGCTGGTTTTCCCAGAGCTGCAGGTTGTTTCATAGTAAATCTAGTTTGGCTGACGATCCAAGTGGGCTTCAAAATAACCCGAATGGATGGTCACGATTTGTTGGTTGCAATTTGCAAAATCTGGATAGGCTCAAAGATAGAGGTGTAATATTTGGTGAGGATTATATTTTTTCGGCTGTTACCGTGTAATACTTGGTAAATTTTTTCAAAATTAGAACGTAAGTTTATTCCTACACTTTTTAAGTTCGAGTCTGTTGAGACGGTTGACTATTATTTTTTATTAATTTTACGTCAACTTATGGAACTTTTTTTAATTACTTTTCTTCTGTTGGGGATCGCATTTGCGGGGATAGCCATCAAAATATGGGCAAAAAAAGGAGGAGAATTCTCGGGTACTTGCGCGAGTCAAAGCCCTTTTTTGAACAAAGAAAATGAAACCTGTAGCTACTGTGGCAAAATCCCCTCAGAACAAAATTGCAAAGTGACAAACCCCAGTCACAACTAACATTCAGTCCATGAAGGATGTTAATCTTACCGTTAGACAAGCAAAAAATCAAGACCAAAAAGCCTTTAACGATTTGTTTAATTTCCATTGGGACTACCTCTATAAGCATCTGCTAAAAAAGACGGGCAATAGTCAAATGGCAGAGGAAATTTCAATCATCACTTTCGCAAGAGCTTTCGACCGAATTTCTACTTTTGATGAAGCATTTGAATTCAAAACTTGGTTATTAACCATTTCCAAAAACATCCATTTGGATCAGTTGAGAAGGGATCGAAAAAAAGTAAGTATCAAAACCATGTCAAACACCACTGATTTGCAAAACTTGACAACTGAAAATCACCCCTCTCCCGAGGATATATTGATTACCTACGAAAATTTGGAATCCCTAAAAAATCATATTAAATCCCTCAGTGACGATTATCGAAAAGTCATATCCTATCGTTTTTTTATGGGGCTATCCTACAATGAAATCTGTAATAAGATGAATCAACCCATCAATACAGTCAAAGTAAAAATTATGAGAGCCAAACTATTACTTAATAAAAAAATTAATGATGGTGCTTAATAAGCTGAAAAAATTAGGCCCTGGCTTGCTCTTCGCTGGTGCAGCCATTGGGGTCTCTCATTTGGTTCAATCTACTCGAGCTGGAGCCGACTACGGATGGGGCTTATTGTGGGCACTCCTATTGGTGAATCTATTCAAATATCCCTTTTTTCAATTTGGCCCACGTTACGCCTTGGCCACTGGTGAGAGTCTGTTGGATGGTTACTACAAACTTGGAAAAAATTATTTGTGGATTTTTTTCTTTCTCAATTTTACTACCATGTTCACCATACAAACGGCCGTTACGGTTGTTACCGCAGGACTCGCCTCCAATCTTTTCCAAATCAATACCGATATCGTTTATTGGTGTATCGGCGTTACTGCGGTTTGCTACACCATTCTTTTGATTGGCCGGTACCAACTGTTGGACAAGGTGATCAAAATTATTATTTTGATGCTCACCATCAGCAGTGTTTTGGCAGTAATGATTGCCTTTATAAAGGAGGGAAAATCGATTGACCTGACTCCGGTTTTTCCTGAAGGAGCAGGATTTCTTTTTTTAATCGCTTTTATGGGCTGGATGCCAGCACCAATGGATATCTCCATTTGGCATTCTATTTGGATTTTGGAGAAAAAAAATGACTTGAAAAACAATTTGTCCCTTAAAGATGGACTTTTCGATTTCAATGTGGGTTATATCACCACGGTTTTTTTAGGGATTTGCTTTTTGGGCTTAGGGGCGTTAGTAATGTTTGGATCTGATTTGGCATTCTCTAATCAAGGAAATGTATTTGCTGGACAACTGATCGATCTTTACACCTCCAACTTAGGAGATGCCGCCCATGGCATAATAGCCGTTGCAGCCCTAACGACAATGTTCAGTACCACCATCACTACTTTGGACGCTTCTCCTAGGGCCATGTCCAAAACCATCCAATTGCTTTTTCAAAAACCTCAAAAAGATTATTACCTGACTTGGATCAGTCTGCTGGCGGCAGGAACTTGTTTAATTTTTCTTCTTTTACTTTCAGAAATGGGGTTGTTGGTACAGATTGCCACTGTTTTATCCTTTATCACCGCTCCCTTCTATGCGATCCTAAATTATCGCTTGATCACCAGTAAACACGTCCCCAAAAAAGATCAACCTTCGGCAAAAATTAAAATATTGAGCATCCTGGGTATCATTTTTTTATCGGGTTTCACGCTGGTTTACCTTTTGAGTCTCTAAAATTTAGTTTGTATCTTTGATTAAAAAGTTTTGGAAACAGTAGAGAAAGACGTCAAGCGAGAGGGAAAACCAAAATGGATACGCGTCAAGCTACCCACCGGGAAAAAGTACACTGAACTCAGAGGCTTAGTGGATCGTTACCAACTCAATACCATATGTACTTCTGGTAGCTGCCCCAATATGGGAGAATGTTGGGCAGAGGGTACTGCTACTTTTATGATTTTGGGAAATATCTGTACTCGCTCTTGTGGTTTTTGTGGGGTAAAAACAGGTAGACCTAGAAATGTGGATTGGGAAGAACCTGAAAAAGTGGCTCAGTCCATCAAAATCATGAAAATCAAACATGCAGTCATCACCTCAGTGGATCGGGATGACCTCAAGGACATGGGGTCCATTATTTGGAATGAGACCATCAAGGCCATCAGAAGGCTCAACCCCCAAACCACGCTTGAAACACTCATTCCTGACTTTCAAGGAAATACCACCAACATTGACCGGATCATAGAAGCAGCACCAGAGGTGGTCTCCCACAACCTTGAGACGGTAAGAAGATTGACAAGAGAGGTTAGGGTACAAGCCAAATACGATCAAAGTTTAGCCGTTTTAAGCTATCTTAAAAAGAATGGCGTCAAAAGAACCAAATCTGGAATAATGCTCGGGCTTGGTGAAAAAGAGGAAGAAGTAATGGAAACCCTTCACGATTTGAGAAATGCGGATGTTGAGGTGGTTACCATTGGACAATACCTCCAACCCTCCAAAAAACATTTACCGGTTAAATCATTCATCACTCCAGATGTCTTTAAGAAATATGAAACTTTTGCGAAAGACCTTGGATTCAGGCATGTAGAGAGTGGACCCCTGGTTCGTTCTTCTTATAAAGCCCACAAGCACGTACACTAAAGATTCTGGATCATCTGAACAAAGAGAGTTTGTTCCTCTTCAAAAATGAAATCCTGTTCAATTTTAATGCAGAAGAGGTTTTCATCAGTGAGTATTTGAGCCAGCTTGGCGTAATCTTTTTCGGTGGTTAAAATGATTTTTCCCTTTGCCTTTTCTTTAATAATTATGGCATCGGACTGGTTGTAGTTGTGGTGGTCTTTGAACCTTAAATGATCAAAAGTCCCATATTGATTTTTTAGATGACCGACCAAGTGACTGGGATCTGCAATGCCCGTAATCAACAAAAATCCATTTTCCAAAACTTTTGACTCAAAGGTTTTCTCTTTCTGCGACAGAAAATTAGCATAGGTAATTTTGGTAAAAAAAACAGGCGCTTTTGTTTTGATCTTCTTTAAAAAAACTTGCTTTTGATCGGTAGTAAAATCCTCTGGTGTTCTGGTAACCAGAATTAGGTCGGCTCTATTGGCTCCTGATCTCCGCTCTCTTAAATTCCCAACAGGAAATAAAAAATCCTTAAAGTAAGGTCGATCGAAAGCAGTGGTCATGATCAAGAATCGAGGATGCACCCAACGGTGCTGCATCACATCGTCCAAAATCAATTTATCTGGGGGCACCTTCAAATTCTGAATGACTTGGATGGCTTTCTTTCTATTTTCGGAGACCACAACAAGGCTATTCGTATACCTCTCCCTAAACTGATTGGGTTCATCTCCAAGCGTGGAAGCATCATCGTCGGGACCTGCTATTATCAATCCTTTGGTTTTTCTTCCATAGCCCCTACTCAATGTGCCTATTTTGAAATTGGGTTGTAGGCGTTTGATAAGATCCATAACCACCACCGATTTGCCAGTGCCTCCCATGGCTAGGTTCCCAACACCTATGGTTGGGAGATCTGGTTTTTTGGAGGAAAAAATTCCCCAATCAAACATCAAATTCCTCACCATCGTGATGCCACCATAAAGTAAGGCAATGGGAAATAAAAGAAAACGTAGCTTATTTAATACTTGCATTACAAACTCAAATTTAGAAAAACCGCAGATAACGCCTCAAGAAAAAGAAGATATAACGACCACAGAAAGATAATACTATATTTGCATTGAATATCGGAAGGATGAAAATCAAGGAAATAACTTCAGTGCTAGAGCAATGGGCACCCTTAGCTTATGCCGAAGATTTTGATAACGTAGGTCTTTTGGTCGGGAATGAAACCGAAGACTGTACAGGCGTTCTGATCAGTCACGATGCATTGGAAAATGTAATTGACGAAGCGATTGATTTGGGATACAATTTGATTGTTTGTTTTCATCCCATTATTTTCTCTGGTTTAAAAAAAATAGCGGGTCAAAATTATGTCACCAGAGTCGTTGTTAAAGCGATCAAAAACGATATAGCAATTTATGCGCTTCATACTGCATTGGACAATCACAAAAAGGGGGTGAGTTATGCCCTCGCCCAAGCACTGAATTTAAAAGATATCGAAATACTGGTACCCCAAAAAAACAGCTTGAAACAATTGACTGCCTATGTCCCCAAAGAAAATGCAAATGCCTTACTAGATGCTCTTTATGGTGCGGGAGCAGGAGCATTGGGAGATTATGATGAGTGCAGTTTCGTTAACGAGGGCATGGGACATTTTAAAGGAAACGAAAATTCCAACCCTCATATTGGAACGCCAATGATCGGTGAATCCGTGGAAGAGGTTCAAATCAATCTCATCTATCAAAAACATTTGGAACAAAAAATATTGCAAACCCTATTTGACCAACATCCATACGAGACAGTCGCTTATGAAATTTATAGATTAGACAACCAAAATCAAACCATTGGGATGGGCAGTATAGGAACATTAGAAAAAGAAATGGGTGAGACCGCTTTTCTTGAAATGGTAGGGGAAAAATTGGAAACTGGCTTTTTGCGACACAGTGCACTGGAGGGTAAAAAAATCAAAAAAGTAGCTGTGCTGGGGGGATCGGGTAGCTTTGCCATTCCCAATGCAAAACAGATGGAAGCTGATGCTTTTATAACCGCTGACTTGAAATACCACGATTTTTTTCAAGCGGAGAAACAGCTACTGTTGATTGATGCAGGACATTATGAAACTGAGCGCTTCACAAAAAAAATAATCCATGACCATCTTATGGAAAAATTACCTAATTTTGCGACTGCTTTATCAAAATCGATAACCAACCCTGTAAAGTATTTTTCTGATGCCAAAAAAAAGTGAGGTAACCGTAGAAGACAAATTAAGAGCCCTTTACGATCTACAACTTATTGATTCTCGAATGGATGAGATTCGCAACGTCAGGGGAGAGTTACCCCTTGAAGTGGAGGATCTTGAAAATGAAATTGCAGGATTGGAAAAGCGACTTGAAAATTTCAATCAAGAAGTAAGTGATTTTGACTTTCAAACCAAAGAGCAAAAAAACAAAATTGAAGTCGCCAAGGAGGAGCATAAAAAATACGAAGAAAACCTTAAAAATGTTCGCAACAACCGAGAGTACAACTCTATCGTAAAAGAACAAGAGTATCAGGAACTCGAGATTCAGTTGGCTGAAAAACGCATCAAGGAATTTGCTGCCAAAAAAGAGCTTAAACTGGAAGCCATTGCCCAATTAGATGAAAAAATTGGTGAGCGAAAGAAGCATCTCAAAGCCAAGAAAGGCGAACTAGACGAAATCCTCAAAGAAACAGAAAAGGAAGAAGCTTTGTTGGGTAAAAAAGCATCCGAATACCAAGAAAAAATTGAAGACCACCTCATCGAAGCCTACCACAAAATAAGACGGAACGTAAAAAATGGCCTTGCTATCGTCTCTGTTGAAAGGGGTGCTTCCGGAGGATCTTTCTTCACCATTCCACCACAAATTCAACTCGAAATCGCTTCCCGTCAGAAAATCATCACTGATGAGCACAGCGGACGAATTCTTGTTGATCCTGAATTAGCGAATGAAGAACAGGAAAAAATGAATGCTATTTTTAACCAAAAATAGACTACGCATTTATTTACCCTTTGCAAATTTTTAGATTTTATCTCTACCTCCTGTAATTGATTTAAACAGCGAGAGGCTTGAACCCTTGGGATGACCAATAGTTTACTGAAGGGAAATTATCCCTAATTGACGATCAGCGGCTGGGTCCATGCTTTTTGCATCTCCGGTTCTGTGGACAAGGGATCCATGATCAAATTGGAATGGATATTGGCCCTCACAAAAATATCTTCCTCTTGGAATTGATAAACCCCCTTTGTGCCTTTTACTCTTTTAAGCTCGATCACTTGATCCGTTTCTTTTTGATACCCCATAAATATGATCTCATAATCGCCTCCCTCTTCGGGGTCAACTTCTATATATAGCTTTTCCTTATCATACAGTACTTTTTTGAGTTGTACGCCTGAAGAGGCATAAAAATCTCCCTTTTCCATAGCGGAAATAAGATCGGAGGCAAGCAGACTTTTAGAATTGACCATCACCCAGCCCCTTCCAGTGTTACTGAGTTTGGGAGATTGTTGGTGATAGCTGTGGCTGTCATCGGTTGCAATTCCTAAAAGCAATGGTTTACCCTCTTGATAATAATGTATATTGATCAAATCCCACATCAATTCTATAGCAATATGATCTTCATTTCCTGAATTATTCACTGCGGGGTGGCCGTTATAAAGTTCAAAAAATCTTTCACCATTGAGGTTTTTCATGTCTTCTGTACTGATACCATATCCAAAATTAGGATGGTTGATATGGGCAAACATCGGGATGTTGAGTCGGTTTCTTTGTTCTAAAACTGCATCAATTGTTTTTTGCATTATTTCCAAAACCGATTGAGCTCGGAAAGGCTCAATCTTCTGCTGAATGTTGGTAACATTGATATGTACGGGTTTATTCTCAAAAGATGAAGTTACCTCCTCCGACCTGATGATGGAGAACAGACCAGGATCCTCCAATTTGGCTTTATACTCCTCAAAAGGCTTAAGTCTCACCAGTGTTTTACCAGCTTCGTTTTTTGACTCCACCCAAGAACCAAAACGCTTCTGGTATTTTTCCAAAGCTTTGTTTTCTATATCTCGCGACTTTAATTCATACCAAAATTCACCTGATGCGATGGTGTTATGATCAGAAAGGGCTATGAATTGATAGTCGTGATCTTTGTACCATTGAATGATCATTTCAGGAAAATCGTCTCCATCACTCCAAAAAGAATGGGTGTGAAGATTTCCTTTTTGCCAATTTTGATCGGGAACTTTAGGACCACAAGAATACATTGAAATGGCAATCCACAACAAGGGCAGAGCAAGTATTTTTTTTAGCGCAAACATCTTAGTTATTTTTTTCTCTTTAAAAATTACAAATTCAACACAAGTAATTAAAAAATAAATTTACAGTTAAAAAAGCATACAATGTATATTAAACGTCATTTTACCCATATGGAATCATTTCAATTAAGGCTAAGGCAGAACTGAGGAAAAAAGTATGCCATTAAGTAAATCGTTTACCCCCTCTAATCATTGGAGGGATGGAATCAAACCCAAGAGTTAGGGGTTCGAAGCGCGAAGAAAAAGGGTAAGAAGTTGAGGTTGATCGGTTTAAAAATTTGAATGGTATTGAATTGACATGTCTTTTCAATAACCAAACGCAAGCTCATGAATTGATTTTTATGACCTTGTACAAAGTCATTTGATGGTTTTGTTTCTCTATAAATCCATCTAAGGTGCATTTCTCAAAAATCATTTTCCCCCCATCACTACCAAAGTACCCTCCCATTCATCTTTTACTCCAAGATGACGAGAATGTACATTTTTAAATCCTGCCTTTGTAAAATAATCAATCCAGGTGTTTTTTGATAACAATTGCATGATGTTAACTCCACAGTCCTTTGGCCAAGAGTGACAGGGCTTGTTCTCTCTATAAAAATCGATCCCCATAATCAATTTACCTCCTGTTTTGAGCCAAAAATCATAAATATTCTGAATCAAGATATCGGGCTGTTCTGTATAATAAAAAACTTCCATGGAATGCACCAAATCAAAAGTTGTAGGGGGAACCCAATCCCTAATATCCTGACAGAAATATTTGCCATGAGGATCATTAGATTTAGCCTTAGCAATCATGTTTTGGGAACCATCAACTCCGGCGGCGTAATGACATTCAGGATGATCTACCATTTTCCTAACCACCCAACCGTTGCCACACCCCACATCAAGAAAG
>JAQCBK010000007.1 GCA_027621505.1 Bacteroidota bacterium
TTTTCTAACTTGTAGGGTCATTTAAAACACTACAAATGAAATTCTTATCAAAACTTTGTGTCGGTCTGTCACTTCTCTGCGTCAAGCTACTCCTTTCCCAAAGCTTCAAAATAGAAACCGATCAAGGTACAATTTTGGAACCCAATCCTATGATTTGTAACGGAGGCTACTGGACAGAGGAGGAGGGAAAAGCAAATTTGGAAGTATTTTCTGGACTTTGGAACGATGCCCAATCATGGGAAAAAAGAGCCAAAACCATTAAAGAAAACATCTTGATGGGAATGCAATGGGATAAGGTTTCTAAGTACGAAGGCAAGATCAAGGTCATCAAACACTCCAAAAAAATAATGGATGGCTATACTTTAGAAAACATTGCTTTGGAAAGCTTTCCTGGATTTTACATTACTGGCAACCTTTACCGTCCCCTTCAAAAACAAAAAAAACACGCTGCTATTTTGTGTCCCCACGGCCATCTTGAGGACAAACGATTAAAAGAAGATGTCCAATATCGCAGCGCTTATTTGGCTGCAAAAGGAGCCATTGTTTTTGCCTACGACATGGTGGGCTTTGGGGAAAGCGATCAAATCAGACACAAAATGCCCATCAGTCTTTTGTTACAAAATTGGAACAGTAAACGCGTACTAGACTATTTACTCAGTCTTCCCGAGGTAGATCCTCAAAGAGTTGGCATAACAGGAGGCTCTGGTGGAGGAACGCAAACCTTTATTCTCACGGCCATCGATGAAAGGATCAAAGTATCTGTTCCTGTGGTACAAGTTTCCGCCCATTTTTTTGGAGGTTGCGTTTGCGAAAGCGGTATGCCCATTCACAAAACAGCCAACTTTCAAACCAACAATGTTGAAATCACAGCACTTGCCGCTCCTCGACCACTATTACTTATTTCCGATGGTGATGATTGGACTCGCAATACCCCAAAAGTGGAATTTCCCTACATCCAAAAAGTGTATGCCGCAATGGGAAAAAGCAAACGATTGGAAAATGTTCACCTCGCAAATGAAAAACACAACTATGGTTTTTCCAAAAGAGTTGCCGCCTACAGGTTTTTCACTAAGCATCTTAAACTCGATTCCGACCATTCATTTCAAAAAAATAAAGTTGACGAAAGTTTCATCAAAATCCTACCTCCAGAAAAACTTCATGTGTTTACCCCAACAAATCCGCGACCAGAAGATGCTCTAAAAAATGAATACGAGATCCTGCAATTTCTAGAGTTTCCAATTGACAAAGCACCCTATCTTTATTATAAAAATTAATTATCTTAGAGGCTCATACTTTAACAGTTCGTACCCATTTGATGATTATGAGAAAGATTTACGCAATTTTTGTTTTGGCAGGGCTATTACACTCGTGTTCACTGAAAGTTCCTGCTGAAATTTCTCAAGAGTACGTTACTTTACCCGATGTGGTAGACTTCAATTATCACGTCAAACCGATACTCTCGGACCGTTGTTATCAATGCCATGGTCCCGATGAAAAAACCCGTAAAGCCGGTTTGAGATTGGATGTAGAATCCATTGCGTTCTCCAAATTGGAAAGTGGAAAAAGAGCCTTCAGTTCAGGCAGTTTGTACAAAAGCGAAAGTGCCCACCGGATACTGCACAACGACCCCGATGTGGTCATGCCACCGCCCGAAGCCAACTTGTCGTTGTCCAACAGAGAAAAAGCCATCATTTTTAAATGGATAGAGCAAGGCGCAGAATGGAAAGAACATTGGGCTTTTCTCCCCCCACAAAAACAAAATACTGAGACAGCGGAAAAGTCCAATCAAAAGTCCATCGATGGATTCATTAAAAACAGATTGGAACAAGAAGGATTAGATTTTTCTCCTAAAGCCGGTAAGTCCATTTTAGCCAGAAGGCTTTTTTTGGATTTGACAGGATTACCCCCCTCCATTGAGGAACTGGATGCTTTTCTCAATGATAATAGTGATAAAGCCTATGAAAACTTGGTGGACCAACTCCTCAGTACTGATGCACATGCGGAGCGTATGACCCTTGATTGGCTGGATCTTTCTCGTTATGCGGATTCCCACGGACTGCATGCCGATGGGATCAGAACCATGTGGCCTTGGAGGGATTGGGTACTCAAAGCTTTTAAAGAAAATATGCCCTACAACCAGTTCGTAAGCTGGCAACTGGCGGGAGATCTTCTCCCCGAAGCCACCCAAGAACAAAAACTCGCTACCGCCTTTAACAGAAACAGTCCCATGACCGCAGAGGGTGGGGTGATCGACGAAGAATGGCGTTTGCATTATGTTTTTGACCGTACCGAAACCCTTTCCACTGCCTTCTTGGGACTCACCGTAGCTTGTGCCAAATGCCACGATCATAAATTTGATCCTATTTCACAAAAAGATTATTTCCAGCTTACCGCTTTTTTTAACAGCATAAGAGAGCTCGGAATGACTGGCGACGATGGAGACTATGGTCCCCTTTTACCCTTGACCGATGAGCAAACCCAAGCCAAATTAGACCAACTCAATCAGAGCCTTAACCACATCAAAAAGGACATCGCCGTCAGCCGAGAAGAGTTGGAAGAAATATATCAATACTCCGATGAACTGGCTGAAAAAACCAAAGCCAATCCACAATTGATCTTTCACGGCACTTTTGAAAAAATGGCCAAGATCAAAAAAGGAGGACACAGTGTGGACGGTAAAATAGATTTCTATGGCCGAACGGATCAAATGCCGGAAATTGTCCCGGGTGTTAAAGGGAACGCTTTTCGATTCAGTAAAGATCACGATCAGCTATACATCACCAACAAATTGATCCCCAACCTCGAATGGACCGACCCCTTCTCCTTCTCCATTTGGTTGAATACCAGCAAAAGAAAGGAAGGATCTTCCCAGACACTAATAGCCAATTCTGGAGGTAAAAATGACCTTTGGCGCGGGTGGGAATGTTATTTGGACGACCAAAACAGAGTTAACCTCCGTTTAATTAATATTGCCCCCTCCAACCTCATCCATGTAAGATCAGTGGACTCCCTGCAATTGAATGCGTGGCAACACCTTACCCTTACTGTGGACGGTAGCGGAAAAACAGAAGGCGTTCAATTTTTCCATAATGGAAAAGAAATAGATACTGAAGGCGTCGTGGACAACCTTTACAAAACAATAAAACCCACCAAACGGGATAGAGAAAAAGGCTTCGTAAACGCTCAAAGAAATTTAATTATTGGAAAATCTTACGAAGGCTCCACGGGGGACTACGGCTTATTCACAGGTACACTTGACGAACTGAAATTCTTCAAAGGAGTGCTCACTCCCTTCGAAATTCAGTCGATATACTCCGAAAACTCCAAACAACAAGAAGAAATTCATTGGCCAGTGGTTCAAAATCACCTCATTGAAAAAGACCCTAAAATCCTCCAGCTGAAAAAGGAACTCAAAAAGAACCGAGAGGAATACTTGGAAATCTATGAACCGATAGCCGAAATTATGGTCATGCGTGAAATGGAGGAGCCCCGTCCAACCTACCTCTACAATCGCGGAAATTACAGTGAGCCCCTTTATACCGTTGAGCCCAAAGTCCCCGATATTCTACCTGCGATGGATGAAAGTTTACCCAAAAACCGATTGGGCCTCAGCCAATGGCTTTTTGATCCCAAAAATCCGCTGACCGCCAGAGTCGCCGTCAACCGATATTGGCAAATGATCTTTGGGAAAGGATTGGTCGCCACGCCCAACGACTTTGGGGTGCAGGGACAACTGCCCTCCCATCCCGAACTGCTAGACTGGCTCGCGATAAGTTTCAGCGAGAATTGGGATGTAAGAGCATTGATCAAAAAAATGGTACTTTCACAAACCTACCAACAGCAGTCGGTCAGTAACAAAACACTCGATCAAAAAGATCCTGAAAATCTTCTTTTAGGGCGGGCCAATGCCTCCCGATTACCAGCAGAAATCATCCGGGACAATGCCCTTAAAGTCAGTGGACTGCTCAATCCCAAAGTAGGAGGGGAAAGTGTGCTGCCCTATCAGCCCAAAGGGCTTTGGAAAGAAAAAAATAACTTTTCTACCTTCCTTTTGGAATACGAAGAATCCGAAGGAGAAGACCTCTATCGCAGAGGACTCTATACCTTTATCCGCCGTACTTCGCCCCCCCCTAACATGCTCACTTTCGATGCTACTTCAAGAGAGGTATGTACCGTTAAGAGGGACGTAACCTCCACCCCATTGCAAGCGTTGGTACTGCTCAATGATCCTCAATTTTTTGAGGCCTCAAGGGTGTTTGCTGAACGCATGATCAAAAGCAAAGACACCCTAGAGGAACAAATCAGTCATGGATTCCGATTGGCTACCGCACGCCGTCCCAAAGAAGAAGAACTAGAAATTTTGGTCGATCTTTACAAGAGTCAATATGAATATTTCAGACAAAATAAAGACAAAGCCTTTCAAGTCCTTAGCGTTGGTGAAAAGCCAAGAGATAAAAACATTTATAGTGTACAAAACGCAGCCATGACCATGGTCGCCAATACATTACTCAACCACAACGAAACTTATACCAAACGATAAGATGCACTGCAACGATCATCATCATCACGAAAACAAGAACTACTCCCGCAGGGATTTTCTAACCAGAACCTCCCTTGGGCTGGGAGCGCTTTCCTTAGGATCCATGATCAGTCCTGTCAATGCCTATGGTCAAAGCGACTTTTTAAATCTTTTGGACAGTGAAAAAATGAAATTGCCCCACTTTGTTCCCAAAGCCAAAAGGGTTATCTACCTTTTTCAAAGCGGCGCTCCATCTCAGTTGGATCTCTTTGACTATAAACCCAAACTCAACGAAATGTTTGGCAAAGAGGTTCCCAAAAGCATTATCGGAGAACAACGGCTTACTGGTATGTCCTCTGGACAAAACTCCTTTCCCATGGCTGGCTCCCTGTTCAAATTCAACCAACACGGACAAAGCGGTGCGTGGATGAGCGAACTCATGCCCTACACTTCCAAAATCGTCGATGACCTTTGCTTCGTCAAGTCCATGTACACTGACGCCATCAACCATGACCCAGCCATGACCATGATCCAAACTGGATCCGAACTGCCTGGCAGACCCTCCATTGGATCATGGCTGAGCTATGGTTTGGGAAGTGACAACAAAAACCTCCCCGAATTTGTTGTCTTGGTCACCAAAGGCAAAAACGGACAACCTCTTTACTCCCGCTTGTGGGGTAATGGTTTCCTTCCCTCTCAACACCAAGGGGTACAATTCCGCTCTGGGAAAGACGCCGTGCTCTATCTCGACAACCCCCCTGGCGTCAGTAGTGGCATAAGAGAAGAACAACTCAAATCCCTTAAAAAACTTCAAAACATTCAGCATGCAGACATTGGCGATCCCGAAATTTTAACCAAAATTTCCAACTATGAGATGGCCTATCGCATGCAAACCTCAGTACCAGAGGTCATGGATGTTTCCGATGAGCCGGATTATATTTTTGACCTCTATGGTGAGGACAGCAAAAACCCTGGTACTTTTGCGGCCAACTGCCTGCTCGCTCGTAAACTGGCCGAAAAAGACGTAAAATTCATCCAACTCTACCACCGTGGTTGGGACCAGCACGGCAACCTGCCCAAAGACATCAAAAAACAGGCAAAAGAAACCGATCAGGCCACTGCAGCGCTTATTCAAGACCTCAAACAAAGAGGTTTACTCGAAGATACTTTGGTCATCTGGGGAGGGGAGTTTGGCAGAACCAATTACTCCCAAGGGATGCTCAAACCTGACAACTACGGAAGAGATCATCACCCGCGTTGTTTTACCATCTTTATGGCAGGAGCGGGTGTCAAAAAAGGAATCACCATCGGTGCTACTGACGACTTTGGCTACAACATTACAGAAAGACCCGTTCACATTCACGATTTTCAGGCGACGCTCATGCACCTGCTGGGCATAGATCACGAAAAACTAACCTTTAAATTCCAAGGCAGACGCTACCGATTGACCGATGTTCATGGTAATGTCGTTAACGAAATTTTGGCCTAAACCTATGCTCACAGAATTATTAGATTTCCTCGGCAGCCTCCATCCTCTTATTGTACACCTACCCATCGGAATCGTCCTACTGACTATTGCGATTGACGTTTTTATGCGAAACAAAAACAACAGTGTCCATCGGGTGATCACATTGGGTTGGTTTTTTTCCTTTTTAAGCGGGCTTTTGGCTGCTTTATTTGGCTGGTTTTTGGGAGACAATGGCTACTATTTGGCGTCACAAATCAGCATTCACAAATGGAGTGGAATTGCTTTTGTAGGCGTTTGTTTAATAATATGGATGTTGCGTTTTGTCAACTTTCGCTTTACACAAACCTTTAACCGTTTCGTCAATTTTACCATCATACTGTTGCTTACCATAACCGGACACTTTGGTGGGGAAATGACCCACGGCCAGAACTACCTCTTCGAAAACCTTCCTTATGTCGAAAAGAAAATATCGGTAATACAACTTTCTGAGGCTGAAAGAGCTGAAACCGATTCCATTCAGGTTTATGAGGATTTGATTCATCCCGTATTGGAAGAAAAATGTATGGCTTGCCACAACCAAAATCAAGCCTATGGAGGACTCAATATGAGCGCTTTTGAAAGTATGATCAAAGGAGGAAATAGTGGTGCCGGGATTCAAAAAGGAAATCCCTATGAAAGTTTGATCTACAAAAGAGTAAGTTTTCCCCACGATCACCCAAAATTTATGCCTCCAACTGGAGTTCCGCTCAGCTATGACCAAATCGCTACGCTGGAATGGTGGATCGATAATGGTGCAGAAAAACAAATGCCTGTGACCTTGGTAAGGAATGACCCGAAAATCCAACGATTGATGGAAATACAATACGGCCTTGACCTTAGAGAAAAAACCTATTTGGAAACCCTCAAGCTTGACTCTCCCACCCCCGAAAAACTCCAGTCTGTTCAGGGAGAAAAATATTCCTGGCGTTTTCTCAATCCTGAACAAAGTTTTATGGATTTGAAATTCACCAAAAAACAGATCGAAACAACAGACCTGATCAACATTCAGAATATCAAGAAATACATTGTCTGGCTTAACCTGAGCGACTGTATGCTCAACAACGATCACCTAGGTTACCTCAATGATTTTCCTAACCTTACCCGACTTAAGATTCAAAAAAATCCTTTAATCACCAACAAGGGTATCGAAGCACTGCAGAACTTGGAAAACCTCACCGAGCTAAACCTATATGGCACTAAAGTTAGTGATGCCGCGCTGTTAAGATTAGGGCAAATGCAAAGCCTTAAAAAATTATTCCTTTGGAATACGCGTATTACGCCCCAAGCCATTGCGGATTTTAAAATCCAACATCCCCATATAGAAGTCATCGCTGGGATGTAGCGGCTATTGTTGTAGTTCAAAGAGGTCGTCCTCTCCCTTTTCCTCTAGGCTTTCGGATGGTTCAATCTGTTCCACCTTCCGCAGTTTGGACAACATCATTCGGGTCCGGGTGGTTACCATTTTTTCGATCTCGTTGTCTGCCTCTTTGATCTTACGTTGGGCCTTTTCCAATACTGTTCCAAAGTTGGAAAACTCCTTTTTGACACTGGCCAAAACCTCCCAGACCTCACTGCTGCGTTTTTGAATGGCCAATGTCTTAAAGCCCATTTGCAAGCTGTTGAGCATGGCGGCCAAAGTGGTGGGGCCGGTGAGTATGATCTTGTATTCCCTTTGCAATTGAGCGATCAACTCTGGATGTCGGGTTACCTCGGCATACAAGCCTTCAAAGGGTAAGAACATAATGCCAAAATCGGTGGTATGGGGCGGGTCGATATAGCGATTGGCAATGTCTTTGGCGAATTTTTTTACCGCATTGAGTAAGGCACGCAAGGAGGTTTCTATTGCCAAAGGATCCCCGGCCTCATAGGCCGACTGCAAACGGGCGTAATCCTTCTGTGGAAACTTGGCATCTACCGGCAAATAGACGGGGCCACTGCTGTGGCTTTTTCCAGGCAATTTAATGGCGTATTCTACCAACGCATCCGAGCCTTTTTTGGTTTTTACATTGGCGTCGTATTGTTCCGGTGCTAAGATCTGCTCTAAAATATTACCCAACTGTATCTCCCCCAAAACCCCACTGGTTTTGACATTGCTCAACACTTTTTTCAGGTCGCCGACCCCCGCTGCGAGGGTTTGCATTTCACCCAGTCCCTTCTGCACCTTAAGCAACTGCTGGGTGACCACCTCAAAAGATTTCCCCAAACGTTCCTCCAAGGTTTTGTGGAGCTTTTCGTCCACCGTTTCTCGCATTTTTTCCAGCTTCAGCTCAGTGGATTTGACCAATTCGTCTTGCTTTTGGTTGAGGCGTTCAAAATTTTGTTTTTGCAAGTCGTTAAAGGCCGCAACGTTCTTGGAAAAAGCCTCCTGAAAATCCTTAAGGGTCGTTCGCAACTCCTCCCGATCCTCTTTGGCTTTTTTGGCCAAAACTTCATTGAGGCGTTCCATACTTTGGGTGATCTCCAAACGGGTTTCTAGGAGGTTTTGGGTCAACTCCTCCCGGTTTTGGTAAAACTCCCCTTTGATCAACTCCCGCAATTCCGCCGTTAGGCCACTATTCCCTTGTTTTTTGAACAGTAAAAACAAAAGCAGTACCAAAGTCAAAGCCGATAAAACCAATAATCCCATTTCCATCACAATGATTTACTGCAAATTAAAAAGAAAAGCCGAAGGAAATGGAAGGGGGCAAGAAAAGTAATAAACAGGGAAGCAGCAATAAAAATTGTCCCCATCCTCCCCTGGGGGTGGCAAGCCAGCCAGGGGATTGACAAAAGATAGGAATGTGATTAAATTTTACATAAAACCATGATTTACAATAACTTAAATATATTATTAACTATATTTATAGATGTTATCTCAGTGGTGGAAAAATGATTTTAAATGTTTCCAACAGATAAGGAATCACCGCTCCTATATGATTCTTGCCCTCCAAAGGAACATACATGACATTCCCCCCTCTGGCCTGAATCTGGTTATAGGCCCTCACCCCATTGGATTTGTAAAGGCAACTTTCGGAAGTGCCTTGGAAAATGGGAATGGGAGCCACAGGTTTCCAATCCGTGACTCCCTGATCAGTAATGGCATCCAAAAGAGCCTTGTCTTCCCCATTGATGAGCTTATCGATAAATTCTTTTTTAAACAATTTTTGTGGGTTGGTATCGATCAAATTAATATCTATTGGTTCGTTGATCGTTTTGATTTTAGAAAGATTGGAAGCATAGGGTTCATTAAAATAGAAATCCATTGGTCTTTGTAGGGTAGGATATATGCTATTCAAGACTTCCAATATCCACACATAGGTTCCCATTAAAGGCAAGTCCTCGTTTTTGATGAAGATTTCTTTAAAAAAGGTATTGATGTTGTAGATTCCTCCCCCTACAAGAGAGTGGGTTACCGTAAACTGATTTTCTTCTTCAATCTTTTGGTGAAGGGCCAGGGTAGCGTCGGCCCCTTGAGCATAGCCCGTCAAAAAGAGGTCTCCGTTGGTTGTTATTTTTTTTTCTTTGAGATATTCATCTGCAACCCCAAGGAAATCGTAGGCAGTTCGGGCGATATTTTCTTTGTATTGGTAGGGGTGTTTGTGGTTTGAGGAATGTCCATAGCCTATAAAGTCTGGGACGACTACCACTGCTCCCATCGCCGCCATAATGGAGGCGGAAGTCAATTCGTTGACCCCAAGCTTGCTGTTGGTAGGGGCTTTGTTATTGTCCGCAAGGGTGCTGTGTTGTAAGGAGATCAAAGGTCCGTTCCCATCGAAATTCTCAGGAATCATTAACATCCCTGAGGCTTCGGTTGGTTCGTTGTATTGATCTACTGTTTGGTAGATGATTTTAATTCCTTGAACGTCTTTAAAGATGATATCATCCAATGAGTGGGTAAAGCCATGGGCAAAAAATTTTAGTATCATCCCACTAAAACCGACCGTATGCTCATGACTGATTATGTGGGGGGTAACCTCCTCTTTGATTTGAAGAGGTTCAATGGGTCGCTTTTCACAAAAGATAAATAAAGTAAATAAAATAAGGGTGTAGGATCTTTTCATGATTATAAATTGATTTGAGGGTAAAAAAATGATTTAGGGATTGCATTAAATTGATTTTAAAAAATTTAAAAATTAAAATTTTATTTAGGTTAATTGTCTTATCAGTCCTTCTTGAGCAGTGGAAGCCACCAAGAGACCGTCACGGTTAAAGATAGAGCCACGTGAGAAACCGCGGGAATTGGATGCGCTGGGACTGTCCATAGCATAAAGTAGCCAATCCTGGAGGGAAAAAGGACGATGAAACCAGAGCGCGTGGTCTAAGCTGGTATAGAAGGTTGAGGCCTTGCTCAACTCTTTTTTATGCGGTAGGGTGGCCGTCCGTAGCAAACCGTAATCGGAGATATAGGCCAACAATTGATGTTGAATGTCCATTCCATAGGGGGTTTCTTCTTTGGAACGAAACCAATAATTACTCTCCGCAGGTGCATCGATATCATCTCTTAGGATGAGTTTTTCGACGGGTCGGAATTCTATGACCTCGGGTTTGATTTTTTTAAAACGATTGAATGCCTCTGGATCGGTATTTTGGACTTCCAACTGCTCTAGGTCACTCAGTAGTTTTTCGGGGGGAATAAAGTTGGGCATAGAAAATTGATGATCCACACCAGGCTGATTCAGTTGGAAAGAGGCAGACATATTGAATATGGCGCTGCCCTCCTGAAAAGCCACGACACGCCGGGTGGTAAAGCTTTTGCCATCACGGATGATATCCACCTCATAGGTGATGGGCAAATCCAAGTTTCCTCCCAAGATAAAATAGCCGTGAAGGGAGTGGGCAAAGCGCCCCTGAGGAACGGTCTGATAGGCCGCATGGAGGGATTGTGCCAGTACTTGTCCTCCAAAAACACGACCCCATGAGGTTTGGAAATTTCTACCTTGAAAGGTGTTTCCTCCTTTCTTCTCCAAGGTGATCAGGTCGATCAATTCTTGAATGTGTTTCATGGTTACTATTTAGATTTCTAAATCTATGGCTGCAAGTTAAGATTTATTCAATAATCCTTACCGGATTGACTGGTTTGAATGGTAACAATCCAGTCGGTATATTCTGAAAGCAAACGATTGAATAAAGCGGGCTCCTCAGTGGCTATATCATTTCGCTCTTGGGGGTCAATTGACAAATCAAAGAGTTGTGTTGGACTGTCAGAAATCCCGTACAATTTAAATTGATTTTCAATCAATGCGAACTGTTTTCCGAATTGAAAAGCAATGGGGCTACTTCTGTGTTTTTTTTCTAGCCTCCAATAAGGTGCAAGATTTTCCCCGTCATAGGGGCGCTGGTATTTTTCTATATCAATTCCCAATAGATGGGCAATAGTAGGGAAATAATCGGAAGTGAAACAAGGGACATTCACTTGGGTGCCGGCCTTGATTTTGGCGGGCCACTCCACTATACCTGGGACCCTGATGCCGCCCTCATACAAACTCCTTTTTCTACCACGTAATCCCTTGGTTATCCCCTGAGCACGACCGTAGGGGATGTTTTGATCTCTTACAGTATATGATGTTTCTGGGCCGTTGTCAGAGGTATAGAAAATCAAAGTGTTTTCGGCGACTCCAAGGCTTCTGAGATGTTTTCTCAACCGCCCTACTTGTTCGTCCAAGGCGGATATGACCCCGTAATAATGTTGCTGTCCTTCGCTGAGCTCAGGATAAAGTGATCTATATTTTTCCCCAGTCAAGACTGGCAAATGAGGCGCATGAAACCAAACGATAGATAAAAAAGGTTGTTTTTGGTCCACGGCATCCTCAATGAACGGTAGCACCCGATCCATGATGATGCGGGAATCGTCGCCCTTTTGGTTTTCGGTCACCCTTTGTCCAGGGCCTGACCAATAATAGGTTCCAAATGATCCTCCCTCAGTCAAACTTGCCGACACGTCCTCAGCAGATTGGGGTGGGGTGATCATTGGATCCCAGGTTGGGACTTTGGACTCGGTTACAAAACTGACATCAAAACCATGATCCCAAGGAGGGGCATAATGAATATCATTCTTTTTTCTACCCCCACGGTTGGCATCGAGAATGTCTCGGGTAAGAGTACCCAAGTGCCATTTTCCAAAATGACCCGTCCGATAACCTTTTTCTTTGACCATCTCTGCTAGGGTTATTTCTTGAAATTTGATATGTCCGCAGTTGGCGCTACAAATACCCATTCGGGCGGGATGCCTCCCGGTCATTACACTCGCTCGGGTGGGAGAACACACAGATCCCGCCGCATAAAAACGGGAAAATATAGCTCCATTTTGAGCCATTGCGTCCAAATGAGGCGTTTTCAAATGGGGATGGCCATTATAGCCCATATCACCCCAACCCTGATCATCAGCCATTATCAAAATGATGTTGGGAGGATTGGATTGGGGTGACTGGCAAGCCAACACCAAAGTGGAAATCAGAAGACTACTCCAAAAAAATTTCAACTCATTCAGGCGATTTTATCAAAAACTTTTTCTCAGTTTTAGCGATTGATATAGCTGTCGATAAACTGCTTATCCAATTCATCGGAGTCGCCGTATTTCTCACGCATTTCGTCAAACCTCTTATGCATCGTAGCTTGAACCTCAGCATAGGCTGGATCATTGTAGATGTTGTTCATCTCGGAGGGGTCTTTTTCCAAATCGTACATTTCCCAAACATCGATGTCATAATAAAAATGAATGAGTTTGTAGCGGTCAGTCCTCACCCCGTTGTGTCTTTTGACCATATGAACGGAGGGGTATTCATAGTAGGTATAATAAATCGCATCGCGCCACTCACTGCTTTCTTTGCTTACAATTTTTCTAAAGGATTCTCCTTGCATATCTTCAGGAATTGCCACCCCTGCATAGTCCAAAAAGGTGGGTGCAAAATCGAGATTTTGGATCAGTTGGTCCACCTGAGTACCAGCTTGGATCTCCTTGGGGTATCGCATGAGTAATGGGGTTCTAAGAGATTCTTCATACATAAATCTCTTGTCAAACCACCCGTGTTCTCCTAGGTAAAAGCCTTGGTCGGAGGTATAGACTACTATGGTATTTTCTGTCAAGCCGTTTTCGTCCAGATAGTTCAATACTTCACCAACACCATCGTCCACAGACTGAATGGTTCTGAGGTAGTCTTTGATGTAGCGATTGAACTTCCATAGGGCCAACTCTTTGCCTTCGAGTTTAGCGGCTTTCATGGCATCGTTTTTTGGGGTATAGGCTTTGAGCCAAGCTTCGCGCTGTTCAGGAGTAAAACGTTTGAGTTCGTTGTTGAATCGCGTTTCCCTTCCATAGGGATCAACGAGAAATTTAAAATCATGTCCCCATCTACCATGGCCTCCATAACCATTGGTAACTGCGATTTGTTCCTCTGTAGCCGCAATCAGCATCTCTTGTGCCGCCGCTGCAGGACGTCCCTCATAATTGTCAAAAAAATTGGCGGGAGGATCAAAAGTCTTGTCGTCAAAAAGGGTAAGGTATTTTTCCTCGGATTGCCAGTTTCTGTGGGGGGCCTTTTGGTGGTATAACAATAAGAACGGTTTGGTTTTATCTCTTTTATTTTTGAGCCAATCCAAACTCAATTGGGTGGTGATGGTGGTCACATACCCTTGGATACGTTCCTTTATGCCATCAATGATAAAATCGGGGTTGTAGTAATGGCCCTGTCCTGGTAAAACAGCAGAGTAGTCGAACCCTTGTGGCAGTCCCCTTAAGTGGATTTTACCTATCAAGGCTGTTTGATAGCCAGCCGATTGTAGGTTCTTGGCAAAGTTGGCCTGGTCCCAATTGAAGTCTTGTATATTATCTACTTTTCCATTCACAAAGCTATGTTTACCAGTCAACATTACCGCCCTACTAGGCGCACAGATGGAGTTGGTTACAAAGCCCTTGTTGAACAAAGCTCCTTCTTTGGCAATACGATCAATATTGGGAGTATTATTCAAACCATGGCCATACGCACTCACTGCTTGGAAAGCATGGTCATCGGACATGATGAAAACGATATTTGGGGGTTTGGGTTTTTCTTGCTCACAAGAAAAAAGAAGTGGCACAATTGAAATAAAAAGTATTAATTTTTTCATCGGATTTGATTTGATTTATTTATTGTTATACAAATTATAAAATTTCAATTAAATGAACTAAGGTATCGTAACAGATAAAATCTTAAATTTAATTTTAATCCATTAACAATCAAGTGATGGCCAAAAAAATAAAATGGGGGATTGCAGGTCTGGGCAATATCGCCCGAAAGTTTGCTGGGGATTTAAAAGGGGTTTCCCAAGCCGAATTGATTGGGGTGGCCTCTACTGATGGAGATCGTGCCAAAGCATTTCAGCAAGCGTTTGACGCACAAAAAGCCTATGATAATTATGAGGATTTGTACCATGATCCCAATATCGAAATCATCTACATTGCCAGCCTCAACCAAAATCACAAAGAAATGACCATGGCAGCCCTCCAAGCGGGAAAAGGAGTTTTGTGCGAAAAGCCCTTGGGACTCAATACGGCAGAAATAAAGGAGATGATCGCACTGGCTCAAAAACAAAATTGTTTTTTGATGGAGGCCATGTGGTCGCGCTTTAATCCCGCCATTCAAAAAGCAAAACAGTGGATCGCATCGGGACAGATTGGCGAACCTAAATTTCTGTATGCCGAGTTTTCTTTTTACCGACTCAATATAGATGCTTCTCACCGTTTGATGGATCCTAAAAAAGGGGGTGGGGTTTTGCTTGACATAGGAGTATATCCGCTTTTTCTTGCCTATTTTATTTTGGGTATGCCCAAAAATATAACTGCCCAGTCCCTCTTTGCAAAAACAGGGGTTGATGTTCAAACCTCAATGATATTGGAATACAATAATGCCCAAGCGGTGCTCTATTGTGGGATTGCCAACCAAAGCGACAACCATGCCAAGGTGGGGGGAACCGATGGAGAAATACTGCTCCACGGTTTTTGGCACAATGCCCAAAAAGTGGAGTTGACCAAAGCTGGAACCACTATTCAAGAAGATTTTTCCTCAACCAGCAAGGGTTATGTCCCCGAAATTGAAGAGGTCAACCGATGTATCGCCTCTGGAAAAAAAGAAAGTGAGTTGTGGAGCCACAATGATGCCTTGGAATTGGGCAGAATGGTTGAACAAGTTTTCGAAAAAATAAAGGAAAGATAGCCACTATCTTACAAAAAAGGATTTGCTGTAAGTATTGTCTTTGTTGATCATGATTTTGTAAAAATACTGTCCGGGGGGGAGTTGATGGACAGCAGTATCGATCAAAGAAAGGTTATGATTTCCCGAGCTCAAGCGGGTATCGATGGTATTGCCTACTTTTCTTCCCAACACATCAAAGACAGAGATTTCGACCTGAGCATACTCGTTAATCGTCAAATACAAGCTGACCCCTTGATCTCCATTGACTGCAGCATGTAGGGGCATTAGCGGATCATCTGTTAGGGGCAGCTTCTCCGATCCATCGCATCCTAATCCCAATCCTAAAAATTCTGGCTTAGGGCCGCTAATAGCATTGCCTATATCCACTGGATCAGCACACAACCAATCGGTAAGAACGGTAGCATATACCGCCCTAAAATCAATACCACTGGCCATATTACCTTGTTGATCTAATGCTGCTAGGCTCGGATGCTTACCAACAAAACCACTGCCCCGGAGCGCTGGGCCGAAAAGCATAATGGGTGCTGCAGAGCCGTGGTCGGTTCCACTGGAACCGTTTTCGGCCACCCGACGGCCAAACTCCGAAAAAGTCATGGAAAGCACTTTGTCGGCTATCCCATAATTGGTTAGGTCTTTATAAAATGCATCAATGGCTTTGGTCAATCTTCTCATCAGAGATTCATGTCTTTCGGGCTGGTTGGCATGGGTATCAAAACCTCCCAAGGAAACCATATACACTTTGGTTCCAAGACCCCCTTTGATAAATCGAGAAACCAAACTCATCTGTAAATCGAAATTATCATTGGTGTAGGCATCAAATGCTTTGGAACTTTCATAAGCTTCATTGATCACAGAAGCATAGCGGAAGGTGGTGTTTGATACTTCTCTCAAAAAGGAAACCTGCTGACCGTGGAGGTGGTTCCCATTGTTTTGATTGTCGAAGAGGGAGCCGTTTTGGGCTACTCTTTCAAGGCGTTGGGGACTGGACACCGAAAAAGAATAAGTGGTTTGGTCTCCATCAAAAATCATATTTCCCCCACTACCGATTTGAATGGCCAAGGGTTTTTCTGGAGGGTTGTTCACATAATCCATGTATTTCCCTTCGTAAAATCGACCCATCCATCCTGTAGAGATTTCACTGTCGGGAGTGGTTGTTGCCCAAATTTCGGAGGATTTAAAATGAGATAAATTCTGATTTTCATAACCCACTCCGTGGATTACTTTCATGGCGCCTTCTCCCCACATAGGAGCAAGAGGATTCATGAAATTAGGTATGGCAAAATGATCGTTGAGCTTGTAAAGTTTGTTTTCCGGAATGTGAATTTTAGGTCGCTTGTTGGCGTAGAGATCAAAGTCGTACAATGGAACAATGGTATTGAGTCCATCATTTCCTCCTTTGAGTCGAATGAGCAACAAAATACGATCAGAGTAGGCATCGGAAAGTGCTTGGTTCAGCAGTGGAGATTCGACCACCGATAGGGTACTGCTTCCAAAGGAGATGGCCCCTGCTCCTGCCATGCCGAGGGTTCTCAAAAAACCCCGTCGATCCCAATGCGCGTGATCATGATCATGGGAGTTTAGATGCAGTTCATTCGGTTTGTGGTGCTTCATCTCTATTTCAATTGAAATTCAGGTAGGGTAATCAAAAAACGCATCAGGTCGTAAACTTGTTTGGAAACACTGTTGCTCCTTAAAGACCAAGTACCGTCCTCAAAATAACTTTCGGGGACTTCGCCAATAAACGTGTTGATGGCCTCGTCCAATTCCTCTTCCTTAATCTCAAAAGGACAAAACATAAAGTCTTTAAGTTGGATAACGATGGTCCTTAAATCGGTTTCATCAACGCTCACCAGAGATTGTATTAAACTTTTAAACTGATTTTTGTTTTTTTGCCAGTATTTGATTAACAAATAATCTGAAAACTCCCATCGCTTGGGAAGGGTCTCGGAATTAATCCAATCGTGATTGCCTTGCCATCCTGCAACATCTACTGGGGAAAAAATTTCCTGTCCCATATCCCGGCATTTGTTTCTTAGGTCCAATTCCAAATCAACATTGTCGGGGTATTCAAAAGAAAGGGAATGGTGCAAGCCCAACATGAGATCAATGGGACTTTTGATGATCACATTGTTGTTGACCGAATCATAAAAATGCTCGCTTTTAAACAATTGTTTTAAAACAGGCAAAAGCTCAAACGATTGTTCTTTAAGAGTATTAGCCATTGCAGAAATGATACTTGAATTCGGATTTGGACTGACAAAATATCGGTAGATTTTGGTGCATATAAATTCGGCAATCAAATCTTTTTTCTCCTCAAAAAGAATATCAATTACATCTGTATAACCCCAAATACCTGTCCGTCCAAAAATGGTTTTTGAACCTTTGTCGAAAGTATTGTCATCGAATTCGATTACGCCCAAGTATGTTTTATAGCTATTGTAACCTGTTAATGCCCTCGCAGTTTCGGTAATGTCCTCTTGGGTGTATCCATTGCCTTCACCTAAGGTAAATAACTCATATAACTCTCGGGCGTAGTTTTCATTGGGACTGTTTTTTTTATTTTCATAGCCGTTGAGGTAACGCAGCATGGCGGGAGCCAATCCCATCTCACTAACAAAAGTTTTAAAATTCCCCAAAGCATGAGTTTGGATCAAAGAATAATATTGATAGAGGTAGGCTGGTTGGTTTACGTCCCTGTATTCAATTACAAAATGATTGCTCCAAAACAAGGCCAAACGTTCTCTAAAACCATTTTTCAAAAGATCATTAAAGGCTTGTTTTTGCCAAAGGGTATGATAATGGCCTTTGTTTTTGCCTGAGCTGTTGAATTGCTTATTGTCCCACTGACCCCATTCGGGTGCAGGGGTCACCTCCATACTCGAGGCACCATCCACAATTTCATCGATCAGGACTCCTGGTGTGGAGTTCAGGTAGAGGTTGATGTCGAATAGAGAACATCCAAAACCCAGTCGCCTTGCAACCAAATTGATTTGCTTTTCATTCCAAGGGTGGGTTGGCGATGGTATGTATGGTTTCAAATGTATTTATGGCTTTTATTTCGTCCATTTAAACTTTTAAAGTTAACCATAAATTTTATAAAAAATCGTCCACTTCTTTATAAGCATCAATAACCGCCATTTCTCCAGCTTTATCAGGTCTTGAATTGCCGTGTTCCATGCCCATTACACCCTCAAATCCTCTGGAGTGTATGTATTTGAACACGTTTTTGTAATTGATTTCTCCTGTGGTAGGTTCTTTTCTTCCAGGATTGTCACCAATCTGAAAATAAGCGATTTCGTCCCAACATTTCTCGATATTGGGGATCAAATTTCCTTCTTGGATCTGCTGGTGATAAATATCGAAAAGGATCTTGCAGGAGGGAGAATTGACAGCCTTACAAATCTGAAAAGCCTGTGGACTTTCTTTCAAAAACAATCCTGCATGATTTCGGTACCAGTTGAGTGGTTCCAATACCATAACAATGCCGTGGGGTTCCAAAATGGCTGAAGCTTGTTTGAGACTTTCAATGACATTGGCGGTTTGATAGTCCTCCACCAATTTTAAATCTACTGTACCGGGAACTACAGTCATCCATTTGGCATTTACCCTTTTGGATACGGCTACAGATGCTTCAATTTCTTCTAAAAAAGCCTTGCGATCAGCTGCTTTCCCTCGGGTCAAAGTTGGGTTTTTAAAATCCTTATAGGCCACAAAAACTCCCATGGTCAGATTTCTCTTCTGCATGGTGGCAGCCATTTTTTCTTGCATAGCGACCGGTCGGGTATTCATATTGTTGTCTTCGAAAGCTGTAAAGCCTTGATCGGCCATAAAGTTGAGTTGATCGATAGGATCATCCCCCGCAGAGTGTTTGAACATTCCCAGATGGGGGGCATATTTTAAATTGAATTGATGGGGAGCAACACTGCCCGTTTGGGCAAATATACTGGGAGCGGCTGCCACTCCCATTCCCGCTATCAAAGCGGATTGGGTGAAATCTCTTCTGTTCATTTTGTTAGGTTATTAAAATTCGGTAATTCCTGGTGTTGGAATTGGATACATTCCATTGCTGTCGGGCATGGTGGGAGGGTTGCTGTTCCAATCCACGGATTCCGGCATGATTTGAAAATTAGAATTCATGGCCTGATCCCAAGTAATAACTTTACCAGAATAGGTGGCCATTCTTCCCATGATGGCTGTTAAGGTACTTTTGGCACCATTTTCGGCATCAGCGATAACACCCCCATTTCGGATCGAAGCAAACAATTGATCATGCTCCACTTGGTAGGGATTGGGTTCACTGAAGGGATCGGCTTCAGACTTACTGGGTCCAGAACTTTTTGTTTTAAGCCCAGCTTTGTATTTGTATATTTCGTTTCCTTCCAAGTCGGTGAGTATCCCTTTACCGGTATTGACACTCCCTTGAGATCCTTGAAGGGTTTCATCAACCCTACTCATACATCCAGGTTGGTGTCGGCACTGACTGGAAATGATGGCTCCAGAATCATAGGTGAACTCCACGAAGTGATGGTCGAAAATCTCACCGTGATCTTTTCCATTTCTCACCTGTCGTCCTCCCATTCCTTGGGCTTGAGCAGGATAACCTCCAATGAACCAGTTGGCCACATCGATGTTGTGGATATGCTGCTCCAAAATATGATCTCCACACAACCAGTTGAAGTAATACCAATTTCTCATTTGATATTCCATTTCGGTTTGTCCAGGCTGTCTTTCTCTCACCCATACCCCACGTCCATTCCAATAGACCTGACCACCAGTGATTTTTCCAATTTTACCGTCTTGGACTTTTTGATACAAATCAAGGTATTTTTTTTGGTAATGGCGTTGTAACCCAACCACTACGTTAAGTCGTTTTTCTCTCGCCTTTTGAGCAACCTCCAATACTTTTCTGACCCCTACCGGATCAGTTGCAACTGGTTTTTCCATAAAAACGTGTTTGCCGTTATTGATAGCATATTCAAAATGATAAGGCCGGAAACCAGGAGGGGTGGTAAGGATGACAACATCGGCCAAATCGATGGCCTTTTTGTAGGCATCAAAACCAGAAAAAAGATTTTTAGGATTGACTTTGATTTTCTTTACTCCGTCGAAATGCTCTTGGACTGTTTTTAGGCTCTTTTCCACATTGTCTTGGAAGGCATCTGCCATAGCGACCAACTCCGTGTTATCGTCTGCTTGAAGGGCTTGAACAATAGCACCTCTTCCACGACCTCCACAACCTACTAGGGCGATTTTCAATTTCTTGTTGCCATAAACGTTGGCCATGGCTCCAACAGGGAGTCCGGCAGACAAAATTCCTGTGGTTGCAAGGGTTGAGTTTTTTACAAAATTTCTTCTGCTTAATGTGTTTTTTGCTTTTGATTTCATTGTTTCGTTTTTAATAATTCCAATACATTTTTTGTTCTTCTGAACTTGGGGTTTTGACCGGCCTTACGACTCTGAAACCCACAAATGGGGCATCGGTGTGCCACCATAGACTTTTTGGGATTTGGGGATCTCTTTTTTTCCATATTTTGGAGGAGGGTCTTCTTGATGCACTTCTCAACCTTCCAGCTTTATCCGACCAAGCTCCACCTCTAACGACTCGGGGGTAGGTTTTGGTTGGCTTTTCATGGGGATTTATTATGGTTTTCCTTTTTCTCTGATTATAGAGGGTGGGAACATATTGATCCAAGGTCCATTCAGAAACATTTCCATGCATGTCGTATAAGCCCCATGGGTTGGGTTTTTTTTGTCCAACTTGATGATAGGCTCCTGCACTATTTCCCTCATGCCAGGCATAAATATCTAAATCTCCGGGGTCATCTCCAAATGAATAGGCAGTTTTTGTTCCCGCCCTACAGGCATACTCCCACTCTGCTTCGGTGGGGAGTCGATAGAAATTCCCGGTCATGGCGGAAAGCCATTCACAAAATTTGACTGCCGCCAATTGGGTCATACATATGGCAGGATAGTTCTCTATCCCCATTCCAAAACTCATATCGGTGTAGGGCTGGGTGGCGCCAGAAACTGCATCTACATCCATATTTACCTCCTCTCCCAGTGCCTTTTGAGGTCGCTTGCTGTCAATTTCTCGTGCCATAAAAAGTTCATATAAATCCCAAGTGATTTCAAATTTCCCCATCCAAAATGGGGCAATTTCTACTTCATGCTGTGGGCCTTCGTCCCCAAAATGACCCTGTTCAGACTTTGGACTTCCCATAGTAAATGTGCCTCCTGGAATAAATACCATCTCAACCTTTTCTTGGGTACCAGGAATGGGCTGGGCGTATTCCTTTTCATTTGATCCAAAACCAATCAAAAAGAAAACAACCCATACCCAATTGAACCATTTTTTATACATATAACCAATTTAATTTTTTAATTTTTCTAAAAGCAACGGTATTCCCACTTCAACGATCTCATGTCCATAACCTCCGATTTCTATCAGTTCGTTCTGTTGATGCCCATTGATCCTCAACATTCTCCTTAAGTAGGCATTTTCTTCATACATGCCATAAAATTCTTTTTCGCGATCCCCCGTAATCAGAGTGATTGGTGGGGCATCTCCACGAGCGTGATAGACTGGTGCATAATGATCGATGAGGGCTTGGGTAATCTCCATACCGTATTCTTTTCGAATGGTATGGTTGGTAAAAGTGGTTGCAGATAGGGTAATGACTCCTTTGATTTTGTTGGCCTCAATACTGTGTTTTCCAAGCCATTTTTGATCCAAACTGACCATCAAAGACAAATAGCCTCCCGACGAAAACCCACAGACGTAGATTTGTGAAGTATCTCCTCCGTATTGGTCGATATTATTAAATACCCATGCGACTGCCGCCGCGGCATCTTCGATGTATTTAGGAGCATTAACCTTGGGATGCAATCGGTAGTTGACTGCTACCACGGCAAGGCCCTTATCCAATAATTGCACAGGAATCGCTTTTGAGCCGCTTTTGAGCCCGCCGCCGTGAAACCATACTACCGTAGGAAAATTTTGAGTGTCGGCGGGATAATACAAATCCAACTTACAACGCTCTTTTTGATAGGGACCATCAAGAAGATTTTCATAATAGGGAAGGTCGACCAGGGTTTTGTATGAAGTTGACTGTGCAAAACTCACACCGAAGGCCATAATAAAAATGATCCGAAATATTTTATTCATGATATTAAGTATTGTTTTTTGTTGGGGATTGAGCTCCTATTTGCTGTTCCCAATCGCTTAATAACTGTTTTAATTCGTTGAGCTTGGCCACTTCTCGCTTGGCCAGGTCAATTTTTTCTTCGGGATCTTGCTCGATTTGGTATAGCTCGTAGCGATCTCCTTCGAAAAAATAAACCAATTTCCATGGGCCTTTTCTATAGGCTCTTCCTGGTGTCCAACCACTGCCATGATAATGAGGGAAATCCCATACCATGGTGGAATGTGTGGTATCGGTTTTGCCTTCCAATAAGGGCTTTAGACTGATGCCATCTCGATGTTGTTGTGGCATTGAAGGCATCCCGGTGTAATCCAAAATGGTGGGATAAAAATCCATACTGACTGCAGGAAGATCCATGACTTTTGCCTGCTGAATTTTGGGGGTTTTAATAATGAGTGGAACCCTTATCCCCCCTTCATAGACCCAACCTTTGCCTGCCCGCAAAGGCAAAACACTGGTAGGAGCAGTTCGATCTTCTTTTTCTAGGGTAGTCAATCCACCATTGTCGGAGGTAAAGATGATCAGTGTATTGTCCAATAAATCATGTGCTGCCAAATGATCCATCAACCTGCCCACATTTTTGTCCAAAGCATAAACCATGGAGGCATAGTCTGCATTGTATTGATTCTGCACCGTATATCCGCCTTGATCTTTGATTTTAAGCGCTAAAGTATCTTGAAGTGTTTTCTTCTTGGCTTGGAACTTTGACAAGTGATCTCGATGGGCTTGAATGGGGGTGTGAACAGTGTAATAGGATAGATAGAGTAAAAAGGGATGGTCTTGATTTTGGGAAATGAAGCTCAAGGACTCATCGGTAAGTCGATCGGTTAGTTGCTCTCCATGAGGGCCATCCTCCAGTTTAGGGTTTTTGTAGGGTGAATAATATCCCCCAGGAGGTGAACCCTTGTGATGGCCTCCTTTGTTGATTTCGAACCCCTGATCTTCGGGGAAAAAACCTTCGTCGCCCAAGTGCCATTTTCCAGCAAAGAATGTTTTATATCCATTTTGTTGCATGGCCTCTGCCAAAGTGATCTCCTCTAATGGCAAAGCATGAAGGTCGGTGGGCCCGAGTAATTTTCGATTTTGGGGATTTTGTCCTGGAATCCAATCTGTGATATTCAATCGGGTGGGGTGTTTGCCGGTCATGATAGCGGCACGGGTAGGGGAGCAAACCGGATGTGCGGAATAGGCTTGAGTAAAACGATAACCCATATTCGCCAATCGGTCAATATTGGGGGTTTCGTAGAAGCTACTGCCGTAGCAACCCAAATCTCTCCATCCCAAATCGTCCACCAAAATAAACAATACATTTGGAGGGGCAGTCTCTTTCTTTTCGACTATCGAGCAAGCCAAAAAGACGATCATAAAAAAAGGTAGAGCCCTTCTCATTAAATTTAAAGCTTGATTGTGAGTGGCCATCCAGTAAATTGTTTTGCTTCAGGCTGGGTAACATCAACATTGCGCGGCCAACACTCAAAAGTTACTTCATTTTTTTCAATATTGAATCGAATAAAACCAAAGCCAGCAGCATTAGACTCGCTGTCGGGATTGGCATAGGCATGCATGGTAATTTTATTTTTAAATCCGTCAATATAGCGTCCTGTCCAAGGGAGGATATCGTTATTGTTTTCGCCAGGCATTTCATCTTCAGGCCACCACCATCTGCTGTAGTAGTTGTTGACAATGGCAGGGACCACAAAGGCCCAAGGCCCGTCTTCAAATGCTTCTATACCGTGGTGAATAATGGTGGGGAGGTGCTGGTCGCCAGCGATATGAACGGCTCCAGCTTTTTGAATCAAACTCAGGGCCTTGTTTCTGCCATGTTGGGGCCATCCATTGGAATCCAAGTCGGCGTGAAGACGATTGCTTTCCCTGCCATGCAAATGTGCTCCTCCACAAAATCCTGTGGCGGACAGAACAGCTTTCATTTCAGTATTTTTGTCACTGCCCCATTCTTCCAAAAATTGATGCTGCAGATCTCCCAGCAATACCAACTCGGGTAAGTTAATGGTTTCAGGATCGTATGCGGGATCATTGATATGGTCTGCTCTAGGGCCTTGCTGAGGAATTTTACCATTGGGGCCAGATTTGAATTTTCGATCCTCTATGATGGCAAAGTCTACCCCTCCAATTTTCAAACTCGTAAAATAGGCTTTAATCCCCTGTTCCAAGGGCGTTTGGTGGTAGGCATCCGGCAAATGGGAGGTTTGTGCTCTTTCTACCATTTTCACATACTCAGGATGAAAAAAATAACCCCCATCGTTACCGTCATTTCGCAAGGATTTTTTTCCACCCTCGCCCCAGAGGTTGCCCTGGCCGATGTCGTGATCATCGGGTATGGTGACACAAGGGCGGTCTCTGAAAACCTCTCTGAACTGCAAACCAAACTTTAACCATGCGGCCGTGTGTTCTTTGTGATCATAGGACTGATCTCCTGCAAAGAACACAAGATCAGGATCCAAAGCGTTGATGTTTTTGACGTACTTCTCTCTTAGGCCACGGTCTTTGTTGCTATTACATGAAAGGGCTGCCAAACTTATTTCTTTTTTGTCTAAAGGGTCTTTTCTTATAACTCCCTCAAAGCTGGCTTTATCGCCATGTAACAATCTGTATTTAACCGACTGGCTCATGTCCCAATTTTCTATTCTAAAAGTCGTGGACCATCCAATTTCGTTAACCTCTTGAGCTTTGACCTCTTCCCATTGATCGTTTTGATAGAGTGCCAACCTAACGGTGCGCGTTTCCTCTGGGTAAAGGGGGAAGAGTTGGGCAGAAAGTTTAAGCGTTTGGTTGGAAGTAGTGTAAATACCAAAGGCCAAGACCTCATCTCTGGGCACCTTCATGTCGATGATCTTGCTGGTTTTTCGATTCCACCAATCATTGGTTGCCAGGGTATCCAATTGGGAAAAAGGAGCTTTGAGGTATTCTTGTTTTGGGGAATCACAAGCGGAGATCAACAGTATGCTCAGTAGCGATAGTGAGAAAATTATTTTGATCCGTTTTTTCATGTATGGTTTATTCATGTATGGTTTCTCAATAAAGATAAAAAACTATTGGATATTTAAAGGGTAGAAAAATAACCCACTGATAAAGATAAGTATCTTGTTGGACTTAAGTTGGTCTCACCGGCCAAAGCCTTCGGCAAGTTGATGTTGTAGGAGAATTGAAAATCCCAGTTTCCAATATCCAATTGAAGGGGGAAGTTCAATTGTGTATTGATCAAATCAAATACATCTCTTTGCAAAGTTTTTATATTAAAAAATCCTGAAATAATTTGTTCACTCAGCGTTTGTTCACTTAGAAGAAAACTCATTTGTGGGAGAAGCGAAATTTCCAAGCTATTATTATCGATGATTGGAATTTGGTAACCTCCTCCAGTGGAAATGTAAAAGGAGGGAGCTCCACCGAACAGGTAGCCAGCAAGGCACCTTAAACTCACATTATTTCTTTTGAAAGCCAAAGAAGCCGAGATTCTATTGGGGTTGAGTTCTTCTTCATTGTTAGAAAAAAAGACACGACTATAAATCCCCGATAAACTCAGCTCTTTTTTTTGATCTAAAAATAAAGAATAGCCACTACTGATCGAAACAAAATCCCACGCTGGGTTTAACTCGCTAAAATAGGTTGAACCCAAACTGACGAAAAAGTTTTCTCCCCTCATATAACTGATACTTGGAGTGAAACCAAATTGATTAATTTCAAAATCACGCCCCGCAAAAAAAACACTTTCGTCAAATGAAAAAGTTGTGTAGATATAATTGGTTTTTGACAAATTCATAGACAAACTATCGGCAGAAGACAATTCATCGATAATGCTGTCCAAAATGGCATCTTCCTCTTCTGTTTGAGAAAAACAATAAATGTTGAAAAGAAAAAAGCCAATGAAAACAAACTTTTTCATTGACTAAATATAGCAAAAGGAAAAATCCTATAAGTATATAATTGAAATTATACTCCCTTTTTTGTTTTCTTGAGGCGTTGCTGCATGTTCTGTTTTCTTTCTTTGAGCTGTTCTCTTCTCCCGTCGAAACCAGATTTATACTCTTTGAGTTTTTCCCTCCGCTCTTTGATGTTTTGTTTGTGCTGCTTTAAAGCAATTTTTTGTTTCTCAGACAAAGACTCAGAGAAAGCATCTCTAAGTTTTTTTAACGACTCTCGATTGTTCTTCAGAACCTCCTTTTGTGTTGTAGTGAGCGTTTTCATCAAAGCCTGCTGTCTCTCTTTAATGGAAATAGAATTGTCTTTAAGCAGTGTTTTTTGTTCCTCAGAAAGTGAATTTCTGAAAGCTTCCCTGTTTTGTTTTACCAATTCTTTTTGGGAGGCTATCATTTCTAATTGTTGGAGAGTATAAACCTTTGGAGGGACTTGGTCTTGCGCAATTAAGCCTCCAAACCTCAATGTGGTCAAAAACAATATCAGAAAAGTGGTGATCCTTTTTTTCATGATTAATTAACGGAGCTCAAAACATATTGTTCTTCAAACCATTCATCAAATTCATTCTCTTCAACAAATAGTGACTCGATCATGGTTTGATCTGCCAACAAATCTTGCGCTGTATCTTTGAGTGATGCTTGACCCTCAGCTACCGATTTTGACGGGTTTTGGGAACTCAAATAAAGGGTAGTGGCCAATAATAAGGTCAATGAGGCAGCAATACCATATTGCCAATACATTCGAAAAACAAAACCTTTTTTTACAGGTAGCGAGGCTTTTTGTTCAACCAAGGATTCAAAGTTTTCTGACCAAATAAGGTCATTGTCTTTTTCAAGATGAATTTCCATTTTAGAAAAAAGATCATTGATCTCTCGCTCCGAAAATTGTTCTTTTTTACTCATGAGACTTTGAGATTTTGTTTTAGGTTTTCCAATGCCAATCGAATGCGCTTTTCAATCGCTTTCTCTGACAAATTTAGTATTTCTGCAATTTCTTTGTGGGTAAGTCCTTGCATCTTATTCATCAATAGGGCTGTTTTTTGTTTCTCAGACAATTGGTTTAGGGCTTTTTGCAATCGTATTTTTTTATCCTCAAGATCCTCATCGGCTTCTACTTCTTGGTTCCATCGGAGATCTAGGCTCTCGGTATATTGGTTTTTTAATTTTTCCCTTCGAAGGTGGCTGATAAAATCGTCTGTAGCCATTTTAAAGAGTAAACTTTTCACGCTGCCTTTTTCGAGCTTGATTTTTTTGGTCCAAACCTTCATGAATATATTCTGAGCAATGTCTCCCGACAGATCTTGATCCCCCGATCGGAAAGTGAGGTAACGTCTAAGGTCATCGAAGTGCAAATCATAAATCATCTTAAAATCTTTTGCCGTCAATTTTTGAACCCTTAAATCCAATTCCTAAGATAAGTTTTATCATAGGAATTGGACAGAAATTTTGTTAAGTAATTACGAACAAAATTTATAATTTTTTGTTTTTCCTTATGTTTTTAAAATGATTTCCTCTTTTAAGTTGTCTAAGATCAACTGTTTCGACTTCACCATCTTTAGACACCTCAACAAGGGTATCACAGCTACCATCACCAAAATCGGTGGTGATGGTTTGTTGCCCATCATTGGTCACCTTAATTCCTTCAACCGGAATTTTCCCTCTTTTTTTAATTCCCGCTCCTGTACAATTGTAAACAAATTTAATGGGAGTGGTAATTTCCATTGAAAATTCAATACCATCTGAAGTGACTCCAGACTTGCTACCATTGAGCGTAGTGTATTGCTTTTCTCCATTTTCCATGTGCGTGTATCGAATCATTTCGGCATTTTTGGTTTTGAAAGTACCATCTTCGTAGATCATTTTTCCGTCGGTAAGGGTGGTTTGCATGGTCTTACTTCCATTCTCGTCAACCGATAAGGTTTCCGTTCTTCGGATCCCTTCTATTTTAACGCCATTGAGATAAAAGTCCTCAAAGGTGACTTGCCTATAACTACCCGCTTCTCCTTGAGTGTCTGAATAAGAAATGATCATCGTTCCACTTCTGATCTGTCCCCGCTTACCTTCACAACCTTCGGTGAAACTAATGGTCTTGGTGTTGTTCTCTTCATCCTCGACCACAGTAGCACATTCTCCGTATAGATCCCCTTTAAATTTTTTGGGTCCTGGGGCTGCTGATGCATCAGCAGATCGAGCGCTCATGGCGCTGGAGCTCAAGATCATGCTTTCGGAAACCAATTCATCAATGTCTTCTTCAAAAGCAATGGAGTTGATGGTTTCTAAAACAGAAGTCATATTTAAGTTTTCAGGTAAATCACTTACTCCTTCTTTGGAGCAAGAAGTGATCAAGCCAAAACTCAATGCGAATAGGGTGAATTTTTTCATTTTCATAGCAATTTTTTTATGATTATACCCATTACCCGATTGAAAAATCAAATACCCTACTTATTCAATAAAAAAAATTGAAATTTATCGAAAACGTTGTCAGGCATCAATTATTTCTGGTAAATGTTAGGCAAACGTTATCTTTGTGTTTTACTAATGTTATGAACTTACGCCTACAAGAATACAAAGCCCTTTTTTACCGCATCACGCTCATTTATTTGTGTTACTTCTTTTGCAGAGTCCTTTTTGTTTATTTCAACAATGACTTGGTTCAGGTTAAATCCATTTCTCAATTGATGGAGTTGTGTTATTACGCGCTGCGTTTTGATAATGTAGCCATTGTTTACTCCAATATGATTTTCATTCTGATGTCAATCATTCCATGGAAAAAAACAACCTACCCTTTGTATCAAAAAATAGTTTTTTGGGTTTATTTGTTGTGTAATGCTTTTTTTCTGGCACTCAACTTTGTTGATTTTGCATATTACCGATACAATCAAAACCGCTTGATGAGCAATTTTTTGGAAGTGGTTGAAAATGAAACCAATAAAACCGTACTGTTTTTTCATTTTATCTGGGTTTATCTCCATTTGTTTTTGATTTTCTTCGCGATGTTATATCTCTTAACGTTGGCCTACAAAAAGGTGAAAATTCATCCAATTTTAATCAGTAATCGTGTGCAATATGGTCTTAGTTCAGTGGTATTATTTTTGGGATCAATCGCGCTTTTTGTATTGGGTGCTCGGGGGGGAGATTTCAAAAAAAGCACCCGTCCCATCACTCTGATCGATGCGATGGATAAAGTGAAAAGTCCGCAACATGCTGATGTAATCCTCAGCAGCACATTTACCCTACTGAAAACACTGGGACAGAATGATTATGAAGACATCGAGGACCACTTTACGGAGGCGCAGACCAAAAAAGAACTCAATACCATTAAACAATACCCTGCTTCTGGAAAGTTTGAGACAAAACCCAATGTGGTAATTTTTATTTTGGAGAGTATGGGTAGAGAATATTGGGGGGCTTTGAACGAACCCTACTCCATTCCTGCTTATAAAAGTTATACCCCATTTCTTGATTCCTTGGCACAGCACAGCTTGATTTTTCCCAATGCCTTTGCCACCAGCAGGAAATCAATTCATGGCATGCCCTCCATTTTGGCGGGAATACCCTCTTTTGAAAATTCATACGCCTCCTCTCTTTTTTCAAGACAAAAGGTGGGCTCCGTAGTTTCCATTGCGAAAGACTTGGGATATTACAGTTCTTTTTTTCATGGGGCGGCCAATGGCTCCATGGGCTTTTTGGGATTTGCCAATACCCTTGGATTTGATGCCTATTATGGGAGGACCGAGTTCAATAATGATGAGGAGTTTGATGGTTCCTGGGGCATTTGGGACGAACCCTTTTTACAGTATATGAAATCGGTACTGGATACCCAAAAAACACCTTTCCTCAGTTCAGTTTTTACCATTACTTCTCACGAGCCTTATGTCATTCCAAAAGCCTATGAAAGAGCATTTGACCCGGGATACGTTCCCATGCACCAATGTGTAGGCTATACAGATCATGCGCTAAAGAAATTTTTTGAGGCCTCCCAGACTGCCGATTGGTTTGATAATACCATTTTCATTTTCTCTGCAGATCATGGAAATCAAACTCATTTTCCTTTTTACGAAGAGACAGTAAATCGATTTGCCAACCCATTAATGATTTTCAAACCCAATAGCGAACTAAAAGGGGTAGATATGCGACTGGCGAGTCATATGGACATCTACCCTACCGTAGCGGATCTCATCGACTATTCAAAGCCATTTAAAGCTTGGGGCAGAAGTCTGCTCTCCGATCAAAAAAACGATCCCTTTGTGATCAATTATTTTGGTGGGGGGAGTTATTTTATCATGGATGAAAAATACATCTGTGTCCACAATGGAAAGCAAGCTTTTGGTTTTTATGAGGTGGAGGATAAAAATTTTGAAAATAATCTGATCGAAAACAAAACGCCCGAGATGACTGCGTTGGAACGAAAATGCCGCTTGTTTTTAGAGGATTATTTTGAAAGCCTTATGTCGGGGAAAAAAAATAATCTACCCACCGCCAAATGAATATTTATTTCATTGTCAAACCCATCAAGTCTTCATTAAGGAAGCGATTACTAAGTGCTATTGAAGCTACATTGGGTGGGGAAAAGTATTCCTATCAGATATTGGATTCTCTGAAAAAAGGGCATGCCGTTGAACTAACCGAGAAAGCCATTGCCGGAAATGCATCGTTAATCGTAGCTTGTGGTGGAGATGGAACCATCAACGAAGTAGCTCGAGGACTTGTCAACTCTGGAATTCCGTTGGGGATCATACCCTTGGGGTCCGGCAACGGTATTGCACGGCATTTCAAAATTCCATTTCAATTGGACATAGCCATGGCATTGATCAAAAAAAATCAATCTTCAAAAATGGATGTTGGGGTAATGAATGGACAATACTTTTTTGGTAATATGGGATGTGCTTTTGAATCTCATTTTATCAAACACTACCAAAAAAAAGGATGGCATGGATTAGGGGCTTATTTCATTGCTTTTTTCATGGCAATTCTGAATTTTAGGCATCAGAAAATCAAAATTGAATACGATCAACAGTTACAATTGATCAGTCCATTTCTTTTTCTTATTTCCAACACCAATCAACAGGGCTATAATCTCACTCTTACACCATATGCAAAAACGGATGATGGCCAATTGGATTTATTTTTTATGGACAATTCCAATGGGATCAGAAAACTAAAGTTCATGATCTTTACATTATTTAGAAAAAAATGGAAAACCCCTGAAATCACTCGAGCATTATTTTCTGAGATGAAAATAACTAAGGGGTTTGAGGGAAACTTTTGTGTACAACTGGACGGTGAATATACCCCGATATCGAATAAACCTATAGAAATCAAAGTACTCCCCAAAAAACTGAATGTCATCCTTCCTGACTGAACATAGAAGTATCCGAAAATAAAAAAAGCTCTCCGAACTACTGGAAAGCTTCTCATCAGTTGCTACATTATTGGTTTCCCAATCATAACAACACACAACATCTTTATATTTTAAGACTTAAGGTCTTTATCATTAAAATCGACAACAAATTTAGTCAAATTTAATATTCTTCGCTCTTTTTAATTTTTTAATTTGAAAAAAAGGGCCTCATAGCAATACATTATTTGATACATTTAAGGAAATGAAACAGAAAATTGTATTGGCAGGAGCGACCGGGTTCATTGGAAGATGGATTATTGATCGGTTACAAAATGATTTTAATATCATTGCATTAAGTCGGAAAAAAGTAAAAATCAACCCTAATGAAAATGTTTCCTGGAGGACTGTTGATTTGTATTCCATGTCCAGCACAGAGAAAGCGCTTGAGGGGGCCGACATCGCGATCTATTTGGTACATTCTATGCAACCCTCTACACGGCTCAATCAGGGCAAATTTGAAGATACTGATCTTTTGTTGGCCGATAATTTTTCGAGGGCCGCTCAAAAAAATAAGCTTCAACAAATCATTTATCTAGGAGGCATACTCCCCAAAGACAAACATCAGATTTCCAATCATCTCTTATCGAGGTATGAAGTAGAAAAAACTTTAGGAGCCAGAACAACTCCCTTAACTTCCATTAGAGCTGGAATCATCATAGGCCCAGGTGGTTCTTCATTTAGAATCGTCACCCAATTGGTTAAAAACTTACCCGTGATGGGCTGCCCTAAATGGACCAAATCCAAAAATCAACCCATTGATGTTTTCGATGTGCTCTCACTGATCAAACAATGTATTGGAAATCCAAAAACTTACAATAAAAATATCGAAATCGGCGGGAAGCAAGTGTTGACTTATATGGAGCTGCTCAGAAAAACTGCCCATTTGATGTCTAAAAAGCGTCTGATCTTTCCCATGCCATTCTTCACGATAGGATTGTCCAAGTGGTGGGTGAGTATTTTTTCAAATTCCAATATCAATTTTGTTTCTCCACTTGTTGAAAGTCTCAAGCACAAAATGATTCCCTCTGATGATTATTCGGATCTTTACAAAATTGATTTTACCACAATGGATATCAGCATCAAAAGGGCGCTCGAACATCGTCCTCCCGTCCTGCCCTCCTTTCATGAACCTGAGTCGGAAAGAAATACGGTGAGAAGTGTTCAAAGAATCTACAACCCCCGTAAATACAATGCTCAATGGGTAGCCAAATTCTACCCCATGTGGTTGAGTAAAAGGTTTGCCGGATTGATCAATCCCAGATTTGATGGTAGTTTTCTAAGATTTTACTTATTTGGAATCATGTTGTTAGAGCTGCAATTGATTGAAGACAGAAGCACTCCCAATCGACAACTCTTCTACATCACAGGTGGGAAGTTGACCAAGAGAACGGATCTGGGCTGGCTGGAATTTCGTTCCATTTTGGACAACGAATATGTGATCACAGCCATTCACGAATACGTACCAAAGTTACCTTGGTGGATTTATAAACTGACCCAAGCCCAACTTCACTTGTATGTGATGAGAAAATTTGAGAGAGAACTAAAAAGCTTAAAGTAATTTGAATGAACTCGTACCAACCCATTTGTATTTTAGGTATAGTTGCCTTTTTTTTATGGAATTGTAGCTCCATAAATAAAGACAAAACCATACATCCCAATGTACTTTTTATTGCTGTAGACGATCTAAGGCCAGAGCTCGGCATTTATGGTAATAAAATTGTAAAAACACCCCATATGGATCTCTTGGCCAAAAGAGGGAGCTATTTTACAAATCATTATGTACAAGTTCCGACCTGCGGTGCCTCTAGATACAGCTTAATGACAGGCCTGCGACCCAAAAAAAAGATTCATATAAGCAATAGTGTTTTTTATAAGGAAACTGCTGGACAAAATGAAAGAGATCGGCCCGAATCTTTGGTTCATCATTTCAAAAGAAATGGATATACAACCGTTGGAATTGGAAAGTTGAGCCATTCCGTGGACGGGTTGGTTTATGGATACAATGAATCGCCCTCCGAGGTAAAAGAAATGCCCCATAGTTGGGATCGATTTGTTTTCAATGCAGGAAAATGGAAAACGGGGTGGAATGCCTTTTTTGCCTATGCCAGTGGTGAAAACCGACAAAGCTTAAAAAACCAAGTAAAACCCTACGAAAGTGCAGCCGTCTCTGATGATGGCTATCCAGATGGGTTGATCCTCAACAGTGCTTTGGAGGAGTTAAAAAAACTAAAAGAAAAACAAAAACCATTCTTCTTGGGTGTTGGATTTTTTAAACCTCATCTTCCTTTCAATGCCCCAAAAAAATACTGGGATCTATATGACCAAAATAAAATTCCAATTGCTTCAGATCCATTTGTGCCAGAAGGAGTTCACCCTTCGAGTATTGGACCAATGGGAGAGTTTTATAACTATCAGCTATCCGATGAAAAACCCAGTTTGGAACGAAAGATCTCTGACGACTATGCCAGAAAACTCATTCATGGTTACTATGCGTCGATCAGTTATGTAGATCATCTTGTAGGTAAACTCCTCAATGAGCTGAAATCATTGGATTTGGATCAAAATACATTGATCGTTCTTTGGGGAGACCACGGGTGGCATTTGGGTAACGATTTAAAATGGGGAAAACATTCCCTTTTTGAAAGATCCCTTAAAAGCACCTTAATCATCAAACCTCCTGGAAATGCGTTCAAACCTAAAAAAATACAATCCATAGTTGAAACGGTTGATCTTTATCCAACCTTGTTGGAATATTGCAGCCTTATAACGCCCTATCCACTTGACGGAAAGAGCTTGTTACCTTTAATCGAGTCGGAATCCAAAAGGATAGAGGGTATGGCCTTTAGCTATTTTAAAAATGGAGTAAGTATGAGAACCCCCCGCTACCGTATGACCAAATATTATAGGGAGGAAAAACCAGATGTAGAGCTTTTCGATCATACCCTTGATCCGGAAGAAAATAAAAATATTGCCGATGACAATCAGGAAATGGTAAACGAATTGATGCCCATTTTAAATGATGCGACTCCAGCTTTTTATTATGGCCTCAAAAAATGATCGATCGTCAAGTTTTGAAAAGGTTCATTTGTTGGGTTATATCTAATTAAACACCCGATTGATTCCGAATAAAAAACCATTATAAAAACCACCCCTGTACCCTACCATCCAATAGAAAGTAAAGTTTGTAGCTTTTAAAAAAGATGGGGTTGTTGCCAATCTGTTGCATATAATAAACAAAAAAACCGCAACAATCTGCTTTACAGACTATTGCAGTTTTAGTTGGCGGTCTGGACGGGACTCGAACCCGCGACCCCATGCGTGACAGGCATGTATTCTAACCAACTGAACTACCAGACCTTATATTGGCGGATGCAAATATACACTGCATTTTGATTCTTCCAAACTTAAAATGGTAAAAGAACGGCTAAATTGTATTGATTTTGAAACCGTATTTAGGAACGTCATCTTGAAGTCCTTTCAATACAATTGACTTTAAGAATTCCCCCCTAAGGAACGGCAAGGATTGGAAAAGATTAAAAATAAAAAGTAAAAGAGACGAATGTGTCCTTAGAGCAAAGCATCAATTGCATCAGCGTAGGCCTTTTTTGGGGCTACTCCAACTTGTCTGCCAACCAATTCACCCTTATCAAAAAGTAAAACGGTAGGGATATTTCTAACACCATATTTCGCAGCATATTCCTGATGTTGATCGACATCCAATTTACCCACAACGGCTTTGCCCTCATAGTCTTGACTGATTTCGTCGATAATGGGCCCTACCATTCGACATGGTCCACACCATGCTGCCCAAAAGTCAACA
The DNA here is from genome assembly GCA_027621505.1 of Bacteroidota bacterium. Lineage (GTDB taxonomy): Bacteria > Bacteroidota > Bacteroidia > Flavobacteriales > Flavobacteriaceae > UBA8316. Next base: position 35,549 of record JAQCBK010000007.1, read on the forward strand.
ATAACAGGTATGTCAGATTTTAAAACTTTTTCTTCAAAATTTGTGTCAGTTATTTCTAAAGCCATCTCCAAAAATTTATAAATACAAAATTAATCATTTTAATATATGTACCCATGATCAAACCAATCATTTTTAACTATCCAATTATTATGAAAACTAAAAATCAATTCAATTTATATTGCCATTGGTTTTCCTCCAGATGAGAAAGTAATTCATTAGAAATTGCAACTTTGTGTTTTCGACTGGTCAGAGTGAGTTGAATAGATTTCTCTGCATCTAACACATCAAAATACAGTGGAGTGTCTCCTTTGAAATCTCTAAGCTGCTTTTTTAGCCTACTAATTCTCTCGGATTGCAGTTGTCTTATTTCTACTTGTAAAGTCAGTTTTTTAGAGTTTAGAAACAGCACATCATGCAACATCTCGATATGTAAGAACTCGATTCGAGGATCTCCCAACCTTCCGGTTTCTTGATTTCTCCAGCCTTCTTTAACTTTTATTTTAATCCTTAAGAACTGATTAAAATCCAAAAAATATTTAAACTTAAGGTACTCCTCTCCAAAAATTCTAAACTCAAACTGATCTGAAAAATCCTCCAAAGTAAAACGACCCCATCCCTTTCCATTTCGCGATTCCAAGTGTTGAAAGTCATTGACGATACCTGCGACTACAAGGCTTTTATTGACCAAGGGTCTTAGATCTTTGAGCTGACTCAAATGGGTATTGGTGAACCATTCCATCTCTTTTTTAAAATCATCCAAAGGGTGTCCCGAAATATAAATCCCTACTACCTCTCTTTCTTTTTTGAGTTTCCCGAGATTGTCCCACTCTGGAGCGGGAGGAATTACCAGTTCTTGATAGACTTCGTTTGTGTTTTCACCAAATAAACTGGTTTGTGAGGAATTTTGGTTCTCTTGAAATTTAGATCCAAAACGAATCACTTTTTCCAAAAACAAGATACCATCGCCATCGGGGTTGAAATACTGCGCTCTGTGGGTTCCTTCAAAAGAATCAAAACCCCCTGCCAAAGCAAGGTTTTCCATAGCTTTTTTGTTGGCTGCTCTTAAATCTACACTTTTAACCAGGTCGAAAATACTCTTATAGCGGTTCTCTTTTCTTTTTTCAATAATGGTCTGAACCGCTCCTTTTCCAACGCCCTTGATCGCTCCCATACCAAAGCGTATGGCATTATCATCATTTACAGTAAACTTGTAGAAAGATTCATTGACATCCGGTCCCAATACCTTAACGCCCATTCTTTTGCATTCTTCCATAAAGAAAGTGACCTGTTTGATATCGTTCATATTGTTGGAAAGAACAGCTGCCATATATTCAGCAGGGTAATGGGCTTTTAAGTATGCTGTTTGATACCCTATCCAAGCATAGCAAGTAGAGTGGGATTTATTGAAAGCATAAGAGGCAAAAGCCTCCCAATCTTTCCATATTTTATTCAATACCTCTTTAGGGTGATTGTTGGCTTCCCCTCCTTCAATGAACTTGGGTTTAAGTTTTTGAAGGAGAGCAAATATCTTCTTCCCCATGGCTTTTCGCAACAGGTCGGCATCACCCTTGGAAAAACCCGCCAACTTTTGAGAAAGCAACATGACCTGTTCTTGATAGACCGTAATACCGTAGGTTTCTTTCAGGTATTCCTCCATTTCAGGCAAATCGTAGGTGATTTTTTCCTCTCCGTGTTTTCTGTTCACAAAGCTCGGTATGTATTCTAATGGTCCGGGTCGATACAGTGCGTTCATCGCTATCAAATCTGCAAAAACATTGGGTTTCAAATTCTTTAAATATTTTTGCATTCCCAACGACTCGTACTGAAAAATTCCGACGGTTTCTCCCCTTTGAAAAAGTTCGTAGGTCTTGGCATCATCCAAAGGAAATTCGTCAGGGACCAAATCAATATTGTGACGGTATTTGACCAATTTGACGGTATCCTTAATTAAAGTTAGGGTTTTGAGTCCCAAAAAATCCATTTTTAATAGGCCGGCTTCCTCCACCACTGCATTGTCAAACTGGGTAACATACAATTCAGAATCTTTGGCCGTAGCGATGGGAACAAAATTGGTAATATCATCGGGGGTAATGATAACACCGCAAGCGTGGGTACCCGTATTTCGGAGGGAGCCTTCCAAAACTTTGGCTTGTTGGAGGGTCTGACCTGCCAAGTCATCCCCTTCAAAAATTTCTTGCAATTCCTTGACTTGGGTAAACTCCTCTGAGCGAAGATTTTCTCTCAACTCCTTATCTTCCGAAGAGAATATTTTGGCAAGTTTAATGTTGGGAACCAACTTGGCGATACGGTCGGCGTCTCCTAGGGAAAGATCCAATACCCTTGCCGTGTCCCTGATGGAAGACTTGGCAGCCATGGTACCATAGGTAATAATTTGGGCCACTTGATTGGATCCGTATTTTTCAATCACATAGTCCATCACCTTAGCCCTTCCCTCATCGTCAAAATCAATATCGATATCTGGCATACTCACTCGATCAGGATTGAGGAATCGTTCAAAAAGGAGATCGTAAGCGATGGGATCCAAATTGGTTATTCCTAAACAATACGCCACTACCGAACCGGCAGCCGAACCCCTTCCTGGCCCTACAGATACCCCCATAGATCGTGCAGCTGCAATCAAATCTTGAACGATCAAAAAATACCCTGGATAACCCGTATTGGCAATGACCTCCAGTTCAAAATTTAAACGTTCCTGAATCTGGTCACTTAGCGTTCCATATCTCTTTTTGGCTCCTTCAAAAGTCAAATGTCGAAGAAATTTGTTTTCTCTAATTTTTTGATCATCATTACTGTCCGTGGGAAAATTATCGGGAATATCAAATTTGGGCAGTAGGACCTCTCTTGCTAGATCAAAAGGGGCTACCTTTTCGATCACCTCAGCTATATTAATAATGGCCTCAGGCAGATCCGCAAAAAGCGACTTCATCTGCGCTTGAGATTTATAGTAGTATTCCTGATTGGGAAAGCCAAAACGGTATCCTCTTCCCCTGCCAATAGGCGTAGCTTGTTTCTCCCCTTCTTTTAAGCAAAGGAGGATATCATGGGCATTGGCCTCGGCCTTGGTGGTATAGTATGTATTATTGGTGGCCAAAGTCTTAATATTGTGTTTTTTGGAAAACTGTAACATGACCTGGTTGGATCGTTTTTCATCTTCCTGATGGTGTCGCATCATCTCTAAGTAGAGATCTTCACCAAACTGATTTTTCCACCACAGCAGCGCTTCCTCTGCTTGTCGATCCCCTACATTAAGAATCTTGGAGGGGACTTCTCCGTATAAGTTTCCAGTCAAAACCATCAAATCGGACTTGAACTGTTCTACGATTTTTTTATCGATCCTTGGTACGTAATAAAATCCTTCTGTAAAGGCAATGGAACTCATCTTAGAAAGGTTTTCATAGCCTTTTTTATTTTTTGCGATAAAAACAATTTGATAGCCATCATCTCTTCTGGAGCGGTCTTTGTGATCTTCACAAACATAAAATTCGCAACCTAAAATTGCTTTCAGTGGTTGTTTTCCTTCTGCTAAATTGGCATTGTGATTTTTGACCGCTTTGATGAAGTGGAAGGCTCCCATCAAATTTGCATGATCGGTGAGTGCTACCGCGGGCATTCCGTCTTTGGCAGCGGCTTGAACCAGATCCTGAATCTTGGAGGTGGACTGAAGTACGGAAAATTGCGAGTGAGTATGGAGGTGAACAAATGGAGCATTCTCCAAATCCTCTACTTCCTTAGTCGATATTGCTTTGGGAGGTTCTTCTTGGACCTGGGCAGATGCTTGCAGTTTTTCTGATGCCTCTTTGAGGTTCAAATGCCTCAATCCTATCCCCTTTACGGGTTGATCCAATACCTCCCTGAGGTGGTCCATAACTTCGGCCCGTTCCTTGAGGACATCTGGATGGATCAACCCTTGTCTAAACAGTTCGAAAAAGCAACGTGTAGTGGCTTCAACATCGGCAGTGGCATTATGTGCCTCAGCAAAATCAGTATCAAAGAGATAGGCATGCAATTCGCTCAAAGTAGGGAGTTTGAACTTGCCTCCACGGCCCCCGGGCAAGCGACAAAGAGAAGCAGTTTCTTCCGTGCAGGTGTCGATCACCGGAACCTGCTCCAAAAAATTCTGATCTCCTCTTCGGAGCAATTCTGCTCCCATGATATTCACGTCAAATTTTACATTGTGACCTCCGACATATTCACATTGACCGACCGCCGCGACAAATTTTTCCAAAACAACCTCTAAAGGAACCCCCTCTGCTTTGGCTAAAGCAGTCGAAATCCCGTGGACTTTCTCCGCATCATAGGGAATGGTAAAGCCCTCAGGTTGCACCAAATAATCCTCATAAGCAATACAATGACCATCCCGATCGTGTAATTGCCACGCAATCTGAACACATCTTGGCCAATTGTCAGCATCAGTCAATGGAGCATTCCAATCCCTAGGCAGACCAGTAGTCTCGGTATCAAAAATCAAAAACATTCTTAGTGATTTGAATTACTAAATTAATTGTTTGTCCGTTTCAAATCAGGGCAAATTATCAGGAGTTATCAACTAAAAATAAGTGAAATATTGAACTTACTAGACCAAAAAAATGAATAGGGAAAACTATATTTGCCAAAAATTAAGTTATCGAACAACTGTTTGATAAATTTTCTCAAACCCCTAGCCAAAAGGCTTTTGAATCGGCACTTTTGCAGGACAACTGTTGCCATATCAAAGGAGTGGTCGGTTCTGGATTAAACTTTAAGCTACTGACCGCTTTTAAAAACTTGGATCGTACTTTTTTGATGGTTTTGGACAATGCCGAGCAGGCTGCCTATCACCTAAACGATTTGGAACAGCTGCTCTCCAAAAAAGAGGTATTCTATTTTCCTGCCAGTTACAGGGAGGCGTATCATCCCGAGGCCACTGACAATGCCAATGTTTTGATGCGCTCCGAAGTACTCAAAAAACTTGGTCAATCCAAAAAGAAAAAAATTATTGTTACCCATCCAAAAGCGCTTTTTGAAAAGGTAATTTCTCAACATACCCTAAAACGAAAAACACTTACGGTAAAAAAAGGAGAGATCATCGGTTTGGACTTTATCAATGAAACCCTTTTTGAATACGGTTTTGAACGAGTCCACTTTGTCACCCAGCCGGGAGAGTTTTCCGTAAGAGGCGGTATCATTGATGTTTTTTCATTTGCCCATCAGCACCCCTATCGCATTGAGTTTTTTGATGACGAAATCGACAGTCTAAGAAGTTTTGATGTCAATACACAACTCTCCATCAGCCCCATGGATCAAGTTGATCTGTTGCCCAATACCTCCAAAGTTTCCTTCACCGAAAAGCGAAAATCTTTGATTGATTCTTTGCCCGAAAAAAGTACGGTAATTTTCAATCAACTCGACCTTTGTTTGGATCGCATCGATCAATTGGAGAAAAAAGCAAAAAAACAATTTGAGGCTTTGAAAACCTCCGTTCAATATCCTCCAGAAATTTTGTTTCTCAATCGATCCTCCTTACTGGATGGGTTATCGAGCTTCAGCACAGTATTGGTTCATCCCTCTGACCACCTTAAGGCGAAGGAGCGAATCAGTATCAAGCAGAGTCCACAGCCTTCCATCAACAAGCAATTTGATCGGCTGATTCAAATTCTCAATGACAACCACAATTCAGGATTTGAGAATTATATTTTTTGTTCAAGCGAAGCCCAGCGCAAACGACTCAATGAAATCTTGGAGGAGATGGACATCCAAGTGCATTACAAAACGGAGGTTTGTCCGCTTTTTGAAGGGTTTGAAGACATCGAAGCTAAGGTTGCCTGCTTTACCGATCACCAAATTTTTGAACGTTATCACAAATACAAGCTTCGCTCAGGAGCCGCCAAAAAAGAGGTGCTGACGCTCAAGGAATTGACCCACCTCAAAATTGGAGATTTTGTCACCCATATCGACCACGGTATCGGTAAATTTGGAGGCTTGCAAAAGATCGATGTGGACGGGGTTAAGCAGGAAGCCATCAAATTGACTTATGGGGAGGGTGACCTACTTTACTTGAGCATTCACTCCCTTCACAAGATCACTAAATTCAATGGCAAAGACGGTCATGTTCCCCACCTCCACAAATTGGGTTCCAAAGCATGGAAGACGCTCAAGCAAAAGACCAAAACCAAGGTCAAGGCCATTGCATTTGACCTGATCAAACTCTACGCCAAAAGGAGGGAAAAAATTGGTCACGCCTTTCCTCCCGACAGTTATCTACAATTGGAATTGGAGGCCTCGTTCATGTTTGAGGACACCCCCGACCAAAGCAAGGCCACCATGGCGGTTAAGACTGATATGGAAAGTCAGCGACCTATGGATCGACTCGTTTGTGGGGATGTAGGTTTTGGCAAAACCGAGGTAGCCATACGTGCGGCTTTTAAAGCTGCCGATGACAGCAAGCAAGTGGCTGTCTTGGTGCCTACAACCATTTTGGCATTTCAGCATTACAAAACTTTTTCAAAACGACTCCAAGACCTCCCCGTTCGTGTGGATTACCTGAACCGCTTTCGCTCTACCAAAGACAGAAAAAGTATTTTAGAAGCCTTGAAAGACGGAAAGATCGATATCCTCATTGGCACCCACCAGTTGGTCAACAAAAGTGTAAAATTTAAAGATCTTGGCTTGTTGATCGTAGACGAAGAACAAAAATTTGGTGTATCCGTAAAAGAAAAGTTACGAGACCTCAAGACCAATGTAGATGTCTTGACACTAACGGCCACGCCCATTCCGAGGACCTTACAGTTCAGCTTAATGGCCGCCCGCGACCTATCGGTTATCGCTACCCCACCCCCCAACCGCTACCCCATTGAAAGTGAAGTGGTACGCTTCAGCGAAACCCTGATTCGTGATGCCATTCAATACGAACTGCAAAGGGGGGGGCAAATCTTCTTTATCCACAACCGAGTAGAGAACATTCATGAGATCGCAGGAATGCTACAGCGATTGGTTCCCGACGCCCGCATCGCCATTGGTCATGGTCAGATGGAGGGCAATCGGCTGGAAAAAACCTTGTTGGGATTTATGGAGGGCAAATCGGATATTTTGATTGCCACCACCATCATCGAAAATGGATTGGATGTTCCCAATGCCAATACCATATTCATCAATAATGCCCAAAGTTTTGGACTGAGTGATTTGCACCAAATGAGGGGAAGAGTTGGTCGAAGCAACAAAAAGGCTTTTTGTTATTTTATCACCCCACCCCTGAGTGCTGTGGCCAGCGATGCACAAAAAAGAATCAAAGCCATCTCACAGTTTTCTGAATTGGGCGCTGGAATTCATATCGCCATGAAAGATTTAGAAATCCGGGGCGCAGGGGATCTTTTGGGGGGAGAACAAAGTGGATTCATCAATGAAATAGGGTTTGAAACCTATCAAAAAATACTGGAGGAAGCCATTGAAGAATTAAAAGAAAATGAATTCAAATCCTTGTTTGAGGAACAGCAAAAAACTACCCCAAAAAAATACATCAAAGAAGTCCAGATCGATACTGATTTTGAAATTTTATTTCCCGATACTTATATAAATATAGTTAATGAGCGATTGGCACTTTACAATGAATTGAGCGGAATCAAGGACGAAGCGGGCTTGGCAAAATTCAAAAAAAACCTAGAGGATCGTTTTGGAAAAGTCCCTTCTCAGGCCGAGGAGTTATTGAATACCCTCCGTCTCAAATGGGAGGCCACTCAACTGGGACTTGAGCGATTGATTATAAAAAACAACAAATGCGTTGGCTACTTTTTGGCCGATCAACAAAGCGATTTTTACCAAAGTCCGGTTTTCAATCAAATACTTATTTCGGTACAGAAACAACCAGATCAATTCAGTATAAAAGAAAAGCAGACCCGAAACGGCTTACGGCTTTTGCTGGTATTGGGGGGCATACATTCGATTAAAAAATTAGTAGATCGACTCCATACATTGGTTCCCGACTAAATTGATTTGAGGTTTTTGATGACTTCAAAAGCAACATTTACCGAATCATCGTCCATTAAAATCGTAAACTCATTGGAAGTAGAAATGACTTCATTGATGTTGACCCCTTCCCAAGAAAGTCTCTGAAATATAAAGTAATAAATCCCAGGAATCTTCACATTATCCGTAGGGAGTTTTACGGTAATCGCGGAAAGGTTTTCGATCTTATCGATACAAATTTCATTTTTAAAAACATCCTCTATCAAGGAAGTCAAATGACTACTAACCACTATATTGGACTCCCCAACCCCTCTAGAGGAAGTATAGAATATCTCTTTTTTCCCTTTGATTGCCGTCAAAAATTCAGCCTGAGTCAAGAGTAAAGTCTCCGAGAGCTTAAAACAATAGTCGGTAAGAGAGGAACGTACGGTGATGTCTCCCAGGTTTCTCAAAACACTAACAATTTTGTGGGTGGAGAGGAACTCCTCACTATCCGATATTCTTTTCAAAGCCATGACGATGGCTCCACTTCTGGCGGGTTTGCGCAAAGCTTTTTCGATATCGGGTTGTATTTGTCTCGCCAAAGAAGTAAGGTTGATGATTCCTTGGGAAAGGGCCGTCGACAAATAGGGCTTGGTCTTGATGTATTCGGATACTTGTGAGGCAATGGTTTTCACTTTTTATTTGTTTGATTTTACTTCAAAGTTAGTCATTTAAAACATAATGTTATTTTTATAACAAATTTTAACCGAAAGGATAAAAAGCTTCCTCTACATGTGTATGTTCCCATCGGTCGCCATTAAAAAATATAGGTAATAAGATCAAAACGAACCTCCACCTCCAAATCACGGGTCTGGTCAAAATGATCAACCGCACTGACCAGCAGTTGTATTTTTTTGTAGGAAACCGCTTCGTGCGGTGCCACCAGATAGGGAGCGGTTCGCGCTTTGACCTCAACAGCAACCAAGGTTTTTCCCTTTTGAACTATAAGGTCAACTTCCGCTTTGAGATAGCGATAATTCCTTTCTAACAGGGTATATCCTGATTTTTGGAGATAGTTGGTGGCGAGGTTTTCCGCTTTTTTTCCAAGGTCATGGGGGCTACTCATCTCGTCACTGGCTTTGTGTTAAGTTAAAATTTAATTCCTTGACCGGCAAGAAAATCCCTATTTTTGCCAAAAAATCAGCATGTCCTCCACGCCAAAAAGACATACCATTACTGCGGCATTGCCCTACACCAATGGCCCCATTCACATAGGTCATTTGGCAGGGGTTTATGTTCCTGCTGATATTTATGCACGATATTTAAGGCTCAGAGGGAAGGACGTTGCCTTTATCTGCGGAAGCGACGAGCATGGTGTTGCCATTGCCATCAAAGCCAAAAAAGAAGGTAAAACCCCAAAGGAAGTAATAGATCATTACGATCAAATCATAAGAGCAGCTTTTGACGCTTTTGGTATTTCTTTTGACAACTACTCCAGAACCTCCCGATCGATTCACCACGAAACCGCAGGAGAAATTTTTAAACAATTGGACGAAAAAGGACATTTGCTTGAAAAGGAAACGGAGCAATTATACGACCCAGAAGCAAAGGCTTTTTTAGCCGATCGATTTGTAACGGGCACCTGTCCTATTTGCCAAAATACCGAGGCCTATGGCGACCAATGTGAATCTTGCGGCAGTTCCCTCAGTGCAACCGACCTGATAACACCCAAATCCACCCTGTCTGGAAGTATTCCGGTACTTAAAAAAACCAAACATTGGTTTTTACCTTTAGATCGATATGAAAATTTCATCAAAGAATGGATTTTGGAAGGACATAAAAAAGATTGGAAACCCAACGTCTATGGACAGGTCAAATCTTGGATCGATAATGGTTTACAAGCAAGGGCCGTTACCCGTGATTTGGATTGGGGAATTCCAGTTCCTGTTGCGGGTGGAGACGGCAAGGTACTCTATGTTTGGTTTGACGCTCCCATTGGTTATATCTCTTCCACCAAGGAGTGGGCCCTAAAGAACAAGCTGGACTGGGAACCCTATTGGAAATCAAAAGATACCCAATTGGTTCACTTTATCGGCAAAGACAATATTGTTTTTCACTGCATCATCTTTCCTATCATCCTTGAAAATACAGGAGAATACATCCTCCCCGAAAATGTTCCTGCCAATGAGTTTCTCAACTTGGAAGGCCATAAAATTTCCACTTCAAAAAATTGGGCAGTTTGGTTGCACGAATATTTAGAGGACTTTCCAAACCAACAGGACGTTTTGCGCTATGTCCTCACTGCAAACGCTCCCGAAACCAAGGACAATGATTTTACATGGAAAGAATTTCAAACCCGAAACAACAGTGAACTGGTTGCCATTTTTGGCAACTTCATCAATCGGGTCATGGTCCTGTCCCAAAAGTACTACGGGGGTAAAGTTCCACAAGCAGGCACCCTCAATACTGAAGACAAAACCGTATTGAGACGCCTGAAAAAATTTCCCTCTCTTTTAGAAAAGGAAATTGAACATTATCGTTTTCGAGCCTACAGTCAGGAGCTGATGAACCTGGCCCGAATGGGAAACAAATATTTGGCCGATCAAGAGCCTTGGAAACTGATCAAAACAGATCCCCAAAGGGTAGAGTCCATTATGTTTACTACTTTACAGATTGCTGCCGGACTGACCATTTTGGGTGAACCCTTACTCCCATTTACGGCCCAAAAAATGAAAGACATGCTCAATTTTAATGCCGCTTGGGATCAAGTGGAAAGCGATGATGATCTTTTATCCCCTGGACATATACTCAAAAAACCGCAATTGCTCTTTGAAAAAATTGAAGATGCGACCATTGAAAATCAACTACAAAAATTAAAAGAAAATCTATCTCATGAAAATGAAAAAAACGAAGTGGAGGAGGCGCCCAAAAAGATGATTTCTTTCGATGATTTTATGCAAATGGACCTCAAGACGGGAACCATACTCGAAGCAGAAAAAATGGCCAAGACCCAAAAGCTTTTGATTTTGAAGGTTGACTTGGGTAAGGAGCAAAGAACCATAGTCTCTGGAATTGCTGAAAGTTATGATGCGGATGAGGTTATCGGTAAAAAAGTTACTGTTTTGACCAACCTTGAGCCAAGAAGCATACGCGGGGTAGAAAGTCAAGGAATGCTTTTGATGGCAGAGGACGAGGAAGGACGATTGATCTTTATTTCTCCTGAAGATGAAAAAACCCCCAGTGGTTTGACCATACGGTAGTAATTTTGCCCTGTGATCCCCGTAGCTTTTGATCCCATTTATGTATTGCCTTTGCCAGAAAACCATAGATTTCCTATGGAAAAATACGACCTACTGCCCAAACAACTTATCCACGAGGGTACCTGTGATCCGGATGATTTTTTTTCCCCAAGGCCCCTCTCCGATTCAATAGTAAAGACCGTTCATCAATCCGATTATGTGGATCGATTAAGAGGTCAGGATCTCAATCGATCCGAAATCAGAAAAATTGGCTTTCCCATCTCACAACAATTGGTTGAAAGGGAATTTGTCATTGCAGGTGGAACCGTAGAGGGAGCAATAAAAGCACTAAAAAATGGGATTGCTTTCAATATAGCAGGAGGAACCCATCATGCCTACCCTACTCATGGAGAGGCTTTTTGTATGCTGAATGATCAAGCCATTGCCGCGCATTATCTTCTGGATCAACAGCTCGTAAAAAAAGTATTGATCATAGACTTGGATGTGCATCAGGGGAATGGAACAGCAGTCATTTTTGAAAAAGAAAACAGGACATTTACTTTCTCTATGCACGGTCAAAAAAATTATCCATTCAAAAAGGAGAAGAGTGATTGGGACATTCCGCTAGAGGATCATACCAATGATGAAGTGTATCTAAATATTTTAAACGAAACCCTTCCCAAGCTTTTTAATCGAGTCGATCCAGATTTTGTATTTTATCTTTCTGGAGTAGATGTGGTAGCTACCGATCGTTTGGGACGATTGGCCATGAGTGTAGAGGGGTGCAAAAAAAGGGATGAAATGGTCTTGGAATACTGCTATCAACGGTCAATACCCGTTCAATGTAGCATGGGTGGCGGCTACTCGAAAGACATCAAATTGATCATTGAAGCCCACGCCAACACCTATAGGGTGGCACAGCGCATTTACTAACGCCATGTGTTACTTTTCATGTTAAGGGTTGCCACCACGATGTCTTTCCTGCTGATCTGTCCCACCAATTTATTTTTATCTAAAACGGGGAAACGTCTTCTTGAAGTTTTAAAAAATTGAGAGGCCGCTTCAAAAATAGTTTTCGAAGCTTCAATCGTGTCCACCGGGCTTGTCATAAAATTAGCAACAGTTTTATCCAAAATAGGCAGATTAAAATAGCGGCTATCCGAGATTTCTTTCATACAATCTGCCTCTGAAATTACCCCTATTAGATTTCCAGATTGATCGACTACAGGCCCGCCAGATATTCGATATTTAATAAATTTTTTCATCACCTCATGAATGCATTGTTCTTCGGTAAACACAATCAAATCACGCGTCATGATATCGGAAACCAATAAATTTTTGTTTAACGATTTGGGTCGGGTCGCTCTTTCCCCTTGAAAGCTTTTTATCGGCATAACTTACTGTTTTTGATTTCTTTAATATAACAATTTTATCGAATCATTTGATATTTTTGTCATGGTATTTTGAAAGAAAGTCAAACACTTATAGATTTATGGGGCATATTGGAGTATTGGGTGGCGGATGGTTGGGAGAGGATTTTGCTAAAAAAGCGACCCTTTCAGGGCTTCAAGTGCGGATGACCACCACCGATATGAAAAAGCTGCGAAGGTTGGGTGATCAGGGGCATAAGGCTTGTTTTTTGAAGGTTACCGAATCGGCAATCGAGGGACAATTGGATTTTTTTAGTGAACTGGATGTTCTGGTTATCACTGTTCCGCCAGGCTTGAGAAAAAATCCAAATGCCAACTACGAGTCGGTCATCGGACAAATCATCAAAAAAATCGAAGCTTTTGGCATAAAAAAAGTGATTTTTACCAGTAGCACCAGTGTTTATGGTTATCAAGAGGGAATCATCACAGAAAACAGTCAATTGTTGGGCGAAACCCCGTCGGCAAAACAAATCATATCAGTAGAAGAAAAACTTTTTAGCAATCAAAACTTTGAAAGCATTATCGTTCGACTGGGAGGACTGATGGGTCCCAATCGTCACCCCATTTATAATTTGAGCAAAAAGAAAAATCTTCCTGATCCCAACTCACCGATCAACTTTATTCATCGCCAAGATGCTGTAGTCATACTCCTACAATTGATCCAAAATTGGAAAGGCAACGAGGTTTACAACGCAGTAACGCCCTTCCACCCCTCTCGAAAAGAATATTATTCTCAAATGGCTAAAATGGCGAATTTGCCCCCCCCTACATTTGAAAACAAAGGAAAAATTCGGGGAATCATCAGCTCAGAAAAATTGGTTCTAGAGCTCAATGGTCAATTTAAGGTTAAAAACTTGTTAATATTAAATTAGAATAGGAGGCATTCCAAATTCTTATTCTGTTTAAGTTTGGTAAAAAGAAGTTGTTGAACAACGCTACACAATATATTGCCATACTGGAGAAAATACTCACGCTTCTTAAAAATGCTAAGCTAGAGTATCTCAAGGCCTCTGATGTTATAAATCGCGTCGAGGACAAACGTTATTTGAATTTACAATCTACCTTAAGAAACCGTCTTTTTCAAGATGTTACCCAGCTGCTAAGGTCAAAAAATGTAGATGTGGAAAGTCTCATAATCCGACTGCTCAACTACGAACAAATTGTGATTTCCTCCATCAAAAAAACCAAACACAGTCTCCTCTACAAATGTATTGAGAACGATAAAAACCTTCTTGATTTATACGACCAAGCAATTGGATTGGAGTCCAATGCCTCCCTATTGAAAGCCCATAAAGAAAAGATTTCAATGGCGGTCAAAGAGAGTGCTCATTTATTAGAAGATGCAGGATTTATTTTAGAATCTTGAGAGGTGGGCAGATCGATTGCACTGCTGTCCAATTGAATTTGGTTGTCTTCTGCAACACTAATGATTCTTTTCATCAAAATATTATACTCTGAGTAGAGTTCATCCAAGGCTTGATTGAGTTTTTCATTTTGTTGATTGGAGGCATAAAAATGGCATTTGATAATTTGTGTTTGGACCACTTTGATTCTACCATAAATGGGTAATTTATCAAAGTTATCGGGAAAAGGGGCTTTTAACAAGGCCGTCGTAAGCTTTAAGAGTTCGGAGAGAAAAGTCATGATCCCCTCTGGATTGAGTTGGCTCATGTCTTCCATTTCCTCCATAAATTTATTGAATTCAGACCATTGGTTGATTTGATTTTCTTCTATGAACTCGGGAGAAAATTCAACAAGTTGACGCGAAGCTTTTGGCCTATCAAAGGTCAGAGGTTCCAATACTATTTTAGTAGAGGGTTGGATTTCAGCTTTGTTTTCTTTACAAGAAAAAAAACTGATCAGTAACAGTAAAACAGATAAAAATCTCAACATGGGTCAAAGTTAAAGTTTCCTATCCAATTGTGGTTTGCTTGATTAATAATACGCTGAAGAAAATGATTTGCAATAGATAGAGGTGATGTGAGAACCAACCTTTAATAGTAATATCAATCCAATGAAAAATAGATTGTAAAAAGATAGCCACGGCAACCCAGCCCAAATAAAGGAGCCTCTCCTCCATCAAAAACCCAAAAGTCCAAGACGGGTGCAATAGGTTCAATCAACAAATCCAAGAAGAGCATCAAACCCACTCCGATAAGCATTCTCATCCATTTATTTTGATAGAATTGTTGCGCAATGGCTCCTGTAATGATGGTGAGCAATGCCCAGTTCACCCCAATCAGAATCGGGACTCCCAAAACTTTATACCCTAAGGCTTCCCCATACTGATAGTCTCCGAAAATCCAACCCCATTGAACACCCAAGATTTCTGTAGCCATTCCGGTAAAAAATCCCATAACGACCATGGGGAAAAACCACCTATGACCCTTGGCATTGACCAAAAGGAGAACAAAATTAATGGATAAATTGAGCGGGGTTGCGGAAACGAACCATTCTGAGTCTCCATAGAGAATCCCCAATATTCCACTGACATGAAATAACCATATGATGGCGATCGATAATTTTGGTAGATCA
Organism: Bacteroidota bacterium; assembly: GCA_027621505.1. Classification (GTDB taxonomy): domain Bacteria; phylum Bacteroidota; class Bacteroidia; order Flavobacteriales; family Flavobacteriaceae; genus UBA8316. Next base: position 50,694 of record JAQCBK010000007.1, read on the forward strand.
ATCATTCTCGGTATCAATTGTCGGCACAGGAACCAAATCAGTAACAATCTTTGCCGATAGCAAGCAAAGGGGAATACCCCCTCCAGGATGAACACTTCCACCACAAAAATATAGATTTTTGATTTCGGAACTGAAATTAGGATGACGCAAAAAAGCGGCCATCTTATCATTACTTGAGCTTCCGTATAAAGCTCCTAAATGAGAAGATGTTTTTTGTTGGATCATGGGGGGGGTTAATACTTCTTCCTCCTGAATCAAAGTATTGAGATCCACCTTGAGCATCCGATTCAGTTTGGCGATGGTTTTTTTCCTCAGTTCATTTTTAATTTCCTCCCAATCTTGCCCATGGTCTGCTGGGGTATTGATCATTACAAACCAATTCTCTCCTCCCTTAGGGGCATCTTTTGGAACATCTTTGGAGGTAATATTGACATATACCGTAAAATCATCACTTGTGGTTTTTTGATTAAAAATGGCATCAAATTCTTTGTGGTAATCTTCAGAGAAAAAAATGTTGTGCAAATCAAGTTGATCAAAAGTTTTTTGAATGCCCCAATAAAAAATTACTGCTGAACTGGATCGCTCCTGACTCAATATTTTTTTAGGGGGAGTAACTCCTTTGAGTAGATTTTTGTAGGTGGGAAAAACGTCCATATTTGAAAGAACAATATCCGATTTCAGTTTTTGATTTTGTGTTTTGACACCTATTACTTTTTTATCCTCAAGAAGAATTTCATTCACTTTTTCCCCCAAGAAGAAACGAACCCCTTTTCTTTTTGCCAACTCGAAAAGTGACGCGGTGATTTGCTCCATTCCTCCCTCGGGAACATAGGTTCCGTATTCTTGCTCTAGATGTTGGATCAAGGTCATGATTCCAGGGGTTAGATAAGGCGAAGATCCGTTATAGGTGGCATATCGGTCATACATTTGAACCAAGTGGGGCTCTTTTAACTGACGGGCATTAACCGAATGTAAATTTTGATTGATCTCATAAAGATTAAGATGGATAAGGGCTTTGAGCGTTTTGGTATTCAGAAAACCTTTAAGTCGATGAAGCGACTGCTCCAAGAAAAGGGGGGCAGTCAAGTCGAACTTTTTTTTGGCGCGATCAAGATATTTTTTTAGAACCCTAGCAGGTACACCCAGTTTACTTTCAACCTCTTCAAAAAAAAGTTTTTGCTCGGCAAATTGGGTTATTTGGGTTTGGTCTTCCCAAAAATATTGACAGGCAATTTTTTTTTTCTTGTAATTAAAAAAATCACTTGGTTTTTCCCCATGCAGTTCAAATAATTCATTAACAAACTGAGGCATCGTGAAAAGAGAGGGACCTGCATCAAAGCGATAGTCCCCCAGACTGAAGGCGCTGAGTTTCCCCCCTGGATAGTCATTGGCCTCAAATACGCTGACAAGGTAACCCTTATGGCAAAGCCTAATGGCAGTTGCAATACCTCCTATGCCTGCTCCTATAATAATGGCTGTTTTCATTGGGAGGGTTTTACAATGACTGATCCAGTATCTGACAATACTTGAAAACGCGCAAATAAATCTTCACTATACCAGTTTTGAGTTCTGGTTTTTTTGACGATGTTGGCATGTGTTTTTTCGTTGTAGGCGAATTGTTTTACGGCATCAAAGTTTTCCCAAAGGCTTAGTGTTGCTTGCTGAACCAAAGGCCATTCCCCAATACCTTTAAAAAATTGAACCCCCTCTGCATTTTCAATGGCTTTACTTGCTGCAGGAACAGATTTCCAAAACGACAGCAACCGAGCAGGACGAAGGCTTGCTCTGGTAATGACCGCAACGGGCATATTCAATCCTGTTGGGGGAGATGAATAGGCTTTGAACGGGTTTTGTCCACTCCAAAATCCATGACTTTTCAAGGGTAACATTTTTATGGTTCTCGTGAGATAGGACTTCTGGCGATAGGTCTTAATGATTGGATTGTGATTTAAGAATTTTTCAGCAGCATTGGAGTTGTCCCATACCCCTAAAAAAGCATAAGTGCCAAAATCTGGCCAAAGACTAAAGCCATTTCCCCCTCCAGTTCCCAACAACTTAAAAAACCTAAGTCCCTGACTTTGTTGAAGCTTTCTGGGCGCTAGACCCATTTGAGTGAAAGCCCAGCGTTTATTTTTACGAAATTTAAAAAAGGTGATTGTTGTCAAACCTTCCATCTAAATCCTATTCATCCTACTACACTAAGTTATGAAAAAACAACGAAAAGCCCTGTGGATAGGGGGAGAAAAAACGCCTCTGCTAGGATTTTAGAATTTGACTTTAGGAGATAGTAGTTGCAGAGGCGTTAATAAACCAAATTGAATTTAAACTGTTCTAAGATATGTAAAAAAAATCAAACAAAAAAAGCTTAAACAAAAAAAACTTAAACAAAAATTGAAATTCATCTATTTTTTGCCGATCATAGGGCTTTTAAAATTCATTATATTTGTTAACTATATTTATTATTTATGACACCTTCTTTTGTAGCATTTGTAGTTATTGTATCCATTGCAGGCGTAATGATTGGCATTTTTATAGACCTATCTAAAAAATAATGGGTCTTGAAATCTCCTTTAATATTTGACAAGTTTGTTTATCTTCTCATCATTGCCAATGTACTGGCGATGATTTTGGAGTCCCATGTGTCGATTCGTAATGTTTACGGTGATTATTTCCATATTTTCGAGGCCATTTCTATTTATATCTTCTCTTTTGAGTATTTATACCGCATCCGCTTGGCCTATTTGGACAAACGTCTGAAAGGCGTTTGGAAATATGTGTTCAGTACCTTTGGTTTGATCGACCTGATTTCGATCTTGCCTTTCTACCTCAATCAATTTGTAAAAGTTGATGGAAGGTTCCTGCGGATCCTAAGATTGTTTCGTTTGACCCGTATCTTTAAATTGGGGAGAGGTAGCTCATCACTAAAGCTATTCGTTAAAGCTTTAAAGGGAGTGAGAAATGAGCTGAAATTTACCCTCTTTCTTTCTGTACTGGCCATTTTGTTCTCTGCCTCTGCCATTTACTATCTTGAAAACGAGGCCCAACCAGATAAATTTTCCAGTATTACAGAATCCATTTGGTGGGCCACTGTATCCCTAGCTACGGTAGGATATGGTGATGTTTATCCCATTACTGCCGGAGGCAAGATCTTTGCCTCTATCATTTCTTTGATCGGGATTGGAATTGTGGCCATTCCTACTGGGATTATCTCTGCTTCTTTTGTTGAAGAAATTTATCAGTTAAGAAGAAAAAAATAAAACTAATTTCTCTCTAAAACTTAATTTTTTAGGAGAGCTACTAATAATGGTAATTTATACAGATATTTCAATTAAACATCTAGTTTATTGATAGCTTTGTAGGGAAATGAAAAAGAATATTAGC
>JAQCBK010000050.1 GCA_027621505.1 Bacteroidota bacterium
AAAGATTAAATTTATGACTTAATTTTAACTATCTCTGGTGAAAATTAGTTTGAAGACTTACAACTGTTAGAGTACCATGTTGTCGGAAATCAAAGCAGGGAGTTTTTAGTTGTGATTGTGCTAGGGAAATTTGAAAAAACAGAAGGGCGGAAATGGGAAGAATATTGCTTTTTCATTATATTTTATTTGATTAAGTGCTTTAGGGATAAAACCTGTCCTTTTTTTAACAACAGCGCTTCAAGGTCAGAATAGTTGATATCCTGAACTGCCTGTTCTTTGTCTATGGCCAAACAAGCGGCTGAGGCTGCTGACTGCCCTAAAATCATAAATACAGGTTCCATCCTTATAGAACCAAAAGCGATGTGACTGCTCGAAACACAAACGGGAACCAACAGGTTGCTACATTGATTTTTCTTTGGCACCAAAGATCCATAGGAAATGGAATATGGGGCGGGGGGTTTCACACCAATATCACCCTCGTTTTGAACAAATCCTTCGGGCGTTATATAGCGCTGAACATTATGCGAGTCCATCGCATAGGATCCCATCCCTACAGGTTGAGGGACTTCTCTTTTCAGGAGAACATCTTGCTCGGTAGTGACATAATTTCCAATCATCCTTCGTGCCTCTCGAACATAAATTTGATGCGGCCAATTTTCTGAATCAACGAATTCGTCCTTTGCCAACCCCCATTTAGAAAGCTGCTCTCTAATGTCTGCTGGTACTCGGGGGTCATTGGCCACAAACCACAACAATCCCATCTGATAATTTTTATGTTCCTCTATAATTTCTTTTCTCCTTTCATAACTTGCTTCTGGGTAGTCATAGTTCATCCCAATATTGTCGGAGCTAAAAGGACCATGGTTGTTGGTATCTGTTTTACCGTTGGGTACAGGATCAAATTTTGTGAAAAAATCTTTCCTGCCCGTTTGCAAGGATCGCAGTAAGAGTTCGTATTGCGCTGCATCGTAATTTTTAGGTTTAGGAAAAGGCAATCGGTTTTCATCATTACGGGTCATACAAAGTCTAAAGCAATAGGCTTGAATTTTTTTGTCCCCTTGACCAAATTCTCCAGGAGGATTGGGTGAAATTCTGGGTAAAAGCCCACTGGATGGATCCCCAGGGACCTTGTATGGGGAAATATTTTCCCAAAACCAATGCTGGTGATGTAAGACCCCGGTTTGAACACCATTCCATTTTTCACCATAGGTGTCGGAACTTTCTCGACCTACGTGATAGGCTACCCCAGAACTGGCCATCAAATCTCCCTCATAGGTAGCGTCTATAAACATTTTTCCCTTAAACGTTTTTCCAGATAGGGTTGTTATTGAGATTATTTTGTTGTCTTTTTTCACCACGCCAGTGTCCCGATTGAGCCACTCCTCCTTGTACACCTTAATTCTGTTTTCTCTTATGTAGTCTTCGAATATTTTTTCAGCTACGTGGGGTTCAAAAATCCACATGGTTCGTTTGGATCCGTCAATGGCGCGGGTACCTTGTCCCCTGCCACCATAATCGCCTTTTTTTTGCCAAACCCAAGCATCTTCATTAGCATAGTGCTTCCATACCCGATGATAAAAATCTCTTGAAAGACCTCCAATAGCCTCTTTTTTGCCTGTATCTGTCCATCCTAAGCCTCCTGCAGTAAGCCCTCCCAAATGTTTATCGGGGGTAACTAAGATTACAGATTTCCCGGATTGCACTACTTCCACCGCTGCGATTACTCCCGCAGAGGTCCCTCCGTAAACGACTACATCGGCCTGGTATGAATTTGTTTCGGGAGCACTGGGCGCACATCCCCAAAAAATTAAAGTCAATAATTGAACTTTTATATAGATATTGTATTTAAAAATAGACGACATTTTTTATTTAAATAAATTTAACATCTCAATATAATGAATCTTATTTTAATTTTAATTGGGATCAAAACATTACACTAAATCACAATGCATAGAAATAAGATCATCTTACTTTTATTGAGCATTTTAGTTTATGGAGAAACACTTCATGCACAAACATCAGATGCTTTCTGGCCAGAAATAAGTAAAGAAGCAAAAACATGGACCCGTTGGTGGTGGATGGGGAGTGCTGTAAATAAAAAAAACATAACCCAATCTTTGGTTGCATTTGAGAAAGCAGGTTTGGGAGGTGTCGAAATTGCACCCATCTATGGGGTAAAAGGACATGAGAAGGAATTTATAGATTATTTGAGTCCCGAGTGGTTGGTGATGCTGGAACACACCCTTAAGGTGGCAGACAGCCTTGACATGGGAGTTGATTTTACTTTGGGTACTGGATGGCCTTGGGGCGGCGCAACTGTAAGTACAGCCGAGGCTGCTAAAAGACTATTGGTAAGAAAAACACAATTAAAAAAAGGCAAGGCCTTTTCTGATGTCATTTCCCCGTATAACACTGGCCGCCTTGTAATACCTTCTGCACGAGATATCCGAAAAATGGATTCTGGAGCGGATGCACCAAAGCTCATTGGCGTTTATGCTTTTAATATCAATAATGATTTAATCGAATTAACCCCGCTGTTAAAGGAAGATCACTTGGATTGGAAAGCTGAAAATGATGATTTCTCTTTGTACTTTGTTTTTGAAGACCTGACGGGACAAAAAGTAAAAAGAGCAGCCCCCGGAGGAGCTGGATGGGTTTTGGACCACTTCTCACCCATTGCGTTAAATAATTATCTAAATCATTTTGGCCAAGCTTTTGAAAGTATAAATGGAAAAGTACGAGCGGTTTTTAACGACAGTTATGAGGTGTACAAAGCGGACTATACATCTGATTTTTTTAATGTTTTTAAGAAACAAAGAGGCTATGACCTCCTCCCCTACATCAATCTGCTTTTGGATGAGAAAGATCTTGAGATAAGCAATCGCATAAGAAGTGATTACAGAGAGACGCTATCAGATATTTTGGTTGAAAAATTCAATCCATGGGCAGACAAATTTGACGTAAAAACTAAATACCAGGCCCATGGATCTCCAGGTAATCTCATTGATTTATACGCAGCCGCTGATATTCCAGAATGTGAAACCTTTGGATCTATGCCCTATGATATAGCAGGTTTTAGACGCATAGAAGGGAATGGGAGCTCTCCAGATTACCCCAATAGAAATTTTAGGGCAGGAGATGCTGATCCGGTCATGATCAAGTTTTCCTCTTCTGCAGCACATTTAACGGGTAAACCATTGGTTTCTGCAGAAACCTTTACTTGGCTGAGGGAACACTTCAGGGCAGCACTGTCTCAATGTAAACCCGAAGTAGAAGATTTATTCGTCAATGGCATCAATCATGTGTTTCTCCATGGGTCCACTTATTCTCCAGTATCGGCGCCCTGGCCAGGATGGAAATTCTATGCCTCAGTAAATTTTAACCCGACCAATCCAATTTGGGCGGATGCCCCTTCCCTTTTTGAATACATCAGCAGAACACAATCGATTTTACAATCGGGAAATCCTGATAATGATGTGCTCGTTTATTGGCCAGTACACGATAGCTGGACAAAATATAATAAGGGAAAAACGCTGGTGCAATTCGCCATTCACCGACTGGACACTTGGTTGTCTGGGACCCCTTTTTATGAAACAGCGCATTACTTATTGCAAGAGGGCTATGGTTTTGATTATATCTCTGATCGACTTCTGGAAAAAATAAATGTAGAAAATGGGGTTATTAAACTCCCCGGTGGTAATTACCGATCTATTGTTGTCCCTGCATCGACCTATATGCCACTTAAAACGATTAAAAAACTAGTTGCGCTGAGAGAATTAGGTGCCTCTGTTGTTTTTTTAGGAGTACCCAAAAGTGTTCCTGGCTTTTATGATTTTAAAAAAAGAGAAAAAGAATTGTCTGCTTTTGTTGAATACAAAATCAACAAGATTTATGATTTGAAAGAAATGGAAATCGCACTAAAAAAGTCAGGGGCAATCAAGGAAAATTTAGTAAAGAGAGGACTCAAATATATCCGCAAGGAAGACAGGGGAGAAAAAATCTACTATGTTGTAAATCACAGTCCCAATACCATAGAAGGTTTTCTGCCGATAGGGGTTTCAACCCCTGAGGTATTGATCATGAATCCTTTGGACGGGAGGGTCGGAAAAGCTATAAGTCGGCAAGCTGAGGATCATACCCAAGTAAAATTATCTTTACCCTCGGGCGGCAGTCTCATTTTGAAAACATTTAAAAGGCTTAATGCACCGCCGTGGCAATACCTTCGCGCTGCCGAAAAAGAATACAAGATCAGTGGTATTTGGGATTTTGAATTACTCAAGGGAGGCCCCGATATAGACTATTCCAAAAAAGTAAAAAAATTAGGTTCATGGACCGAGTGGAGTGAACAAACAGAAAATTTTTCAGGTACTGCAGTCTACAAGATTAAATTCGAAAGACCTTCCAATCACCAAGGGCCTTGGCTTTTGGATCTCGGTGATCTCAGAGAAAGTGCCAAGGTGTGGTTGAACAATAAGTTCGCAGGAACCGTATGGGCAAACCCCTACCATATTGTACTAAAGGAATTGAAAAAAGGAAAAAACACCCTGCGTCTTGAAGTTACCAATTTGGGATCTAACCGCATCAAAGCAAAAGAAGCCAGGGGAGAAGAATGGAAAAATTTCTATGAAATAAATATGGTAAGTTTAGACTACCAACCTTTTGATGCCTCCCGCCTTGACGTCCTTAAATCAGGCCTTTTAGAAGACCCTATCCTAATCCCCCTAGAAAATTCTCCTTAAAAATTTTTTCTTCATTAAAGATATAAGTCATTAATTGGTTTTACCTCCAATTTAATTCAGAGGTTTTATTCTATTAACTTTTTAGCTAAAAAAAGTTACGTGATTCATTATCGTCCTTGGGAAGAGATTTATATTGAATTTTTTAACGCTAAAAAAGACGCTATGGAAAGAGAAAAATACCTAAAAACTGGCATGGGTAGAAAATGGATACATTCCCAACTGCTTTGATTTGCTCCTGTCCAGCCAAAGGCGGACGCTGGTTCGAGCCCAGCTATAGACGGACAGGCAAGCCCTCACTACTCTAAAATAAAAGGGTTATGCTTTTATAAAGTTTAGCCGTTTTTTATATTTGAATATGTCAAAAAGAATTTTTTATCCTCTTTTTTTGTTATTAATTCCTTTAGTTGGAATGACTATCACTGATAAAGTTAATTGGAGTCCATTTGATTTCATTATTATGGGTTCTCTGCTCATATTCCTTAGTATTGGAATTAATTTTGTAAATAATCGTTTGAAGAATTTAAAAAACCGAGTCCTATACATTGGAATATTGGTTTTAATATTTATGCTTGTATGGGTAGAGTTAGCAGTAGGTGTATTTGGAACTCCTTTTGCAGGTAGTTAAATAAACAATCTCTTTAGTTGCTCTGTAACTTTGAATAATAGGGCAAGGGAAAATGAAAATCCTATTATTTCAACTTTTCAAGATACATGTCATTAAATGGTGAGTGTAGATTAAATCTTTTTTAGTAAAACTAATGTTCGATATTTCGAATGATTTATCTACAACCAACCCTCTAAATTTTAGAGGTTTTTTTGAGGGCTGTGCTGAAGTCGTATATAGTTTGTATACTATTTAGCACCAAGTTTAATAAAATTTATATTGGATATTCTTCCAAACTAATCGAACGTTTTTATTCTCATAATTTCTTAACAACCAAAGGTTATACTTCCAGATACAGCCCTTGGAGGGTAATTCATTTTGAGTTTTTTGACTGTAAAAAAAGGTCATCAAAAGAGAAAAAAACCTAAAAACTGGGGTGGGTAAGAAATGGATACATTCCCAACTGCTTTGATTTACTCATATCCGCCAAAGGCTGATGCTGGTTCGAGTTCAGCCATAAGCGGGCAGGAAAGTAAAAGCGTCAGAATTAGAGCTTAAATCTAGCCCTCCCCTACTAAAAACAAATTGTTTATTGCAGTTCGAGGTCTTCAAATAAATCATCCTCTTTAAAATCTTGAATGACTTCTTTCAATTTTTTGCTAACCTTAACCAAGTAGATTGTGTCTTCTGTTCGAATTTCTATCGCTTGAATTTGATCCCCATTTGCATTGCTAAAGGTGATCATATCATTATCCTGATAGCCCTCTGGAAATTTTTCCGACAATAGGCTCAAAAGAGTATGATTCAACTTTTTATATTCTATAATAATTCTTTTCATTATTACATATTTAGAAGGTAAGCAAAAATGAGAGGTACTACTATTGTTGCATCGCTTTCTACAATGAACTTAGGGGTATCAATGTCCAATTTTCCCCAAGTAATCTTTTCATTTGGAACTGCACCAGAATAAGATCCATAACTGGTTGTACTATCGCTAATTTGACAAAAATAACTCCAAAAAGGGGTGTTTTTTTGTTCCATGTCTTGATAGAGCATGGGCACCACACAAATAGGAAAATCTCCTGCAATACCTCCTCCAATTTGAAAGAATCCTACTCCTTTGTCTGAATTAGCTGAGTAGTAGTCCGCTAGGAAAGTCATATACTCAATACCAGATTTCATCGTACTGGCTTTAAGTTCGCCCTTAAGGACATAAGAAGCAAAAATGTTTCCCATTGTGCTGTCTTCCCATCCTGGAACAACCATGGGTATATTTTTTTTAGCTGCGGCATACATCCAAGAATTTCTTATGTCTATTTCATAATATTTTTCTAAAACTCCTGACAATAATAGCTTGTACATAAATTCGTGGGGGAAATACCTTTCGTTTTTTTCCTGCGCATCTTTCCAAATTTTGAAAATATGTTTTTGTAAACGTCTAAATGCTTCTTCCTCGGGAATACAAGTATCAGTTACCCTGTTTAGCCCTTTTTCCAGTAAATTCCACTCATCTTGTGGAGTTAAATCTCTATAATTTGGGATACGTTTGTAATGACTGTGAGCAACCAAATTCATTATATCCTCCTCCAGGTTTGCTCCTGTACATGAAATAATATGAACTTTATCTTGTCTGATGATTTCAGCAAATATTTTTCCTATTTCGGCAGTACTCATTGCTCCAGCCAAAGACACCAACATTTTAGATCCATGATCCAATTGATCTTTATATGCTTTAGCAGCATCAAGTAAACTTGCAGCATTAAAATGCAAAAAATGATCTTCTAAAAATTGTGAAAGATAGCCTTGATTACCCATCTTCATTTTCTTTGAATTTTGATAGATTTTTAAAAGGAGAATTGACTTCATGAGTAGGGTCACTTTCATAATCACCCTCTTTTTCATCTTTACTGTAAAACTTATAGCTAAGCATTTTGTAATACAATTTGGCGGTTAAAAAATCAGGGGCTTTGTTATTGGGGTTTGGACACAATTCAACCAAATCAAACCCAACTACATTTTTTTGTTGAAATACTTTTTTAAGGAATTCGAGGGTTTCATTCCAGAACAATCCACCAGGTTCAGGGGTGCCTGTACTCGGCATTATTGAGGGGTCCAAAACATCCAAATCAAAAGTAATAAAAACGTTTTCCGTCATTTGATCTAAGGCAGAATCCATCCAATAATCATCGTAGATCATTTCTTGTGCAAAGTATACTTTATTGTTGTCTAAGATATTTTTTTCAGTTATATCCATTGATCGAATCCCAATTTGAATTAAGTTGGTGGTTTGGCTTGCCTCATAAAGGGCACATGCGTGATTAAAGGCAGAGCCCTCGTATTTTTTCCGTAAATCGGCATGGGCATCTAAATGAAGTACAGTCAAGTTTTCAAAACATTCATTAAAGGCACGAATGGAACCGATAGAAATCGAATGTTCGCCACCAAAAATGGTTACAAACTTATTTTTATTGATGTATTTTTTGACCTCTAGATGAACTGCTTCAACCATTGCATCTGGTGAGTTTTTTTCATTTATAGTTTCTGTAATATAAATGCCTTTTTTATATACTTCACTATCGGTTTCAATATCATAGAGTTCCATGTTATCGGCTGCTTCCATAAAAGCTTCAAAGCCTTTGTCTGCCCCTTTTTGCCAAGTACTCGTGCCATCATAGGGAACTGGTATGAGTATAATTTTAGCCGTTTCGTGTTTTGAAAATTCCGGCTGAATTCCTGCAAATATTTTCTCCGTTTTCATTTGTAGCAAATTAATTTGATGTTGGAATTGTATTTAATGTTGTTTCATTTTCGACTTCATTTTTATGATCAACCGCATAGCCAAGAATTTTTAAAAAATCTTTATTGGTTTGCTGATCTTGATGTAAATGGGTATGAATCTTCCCTTGATTGTCTTTGTCAATGATGATGTGTTTTGGAGCTGGTATTAGACAATGTTGCAATCCACCATATCCTCCTATATTTTCTTGGTAAGCCCCTGTATTAAAGAAACCTATATAAAGGGGATTCTCTGGATTGAACTTTGGCAAATAAACTGCATTTATATGTTGTTCACTATTATAGTAGTCATCACTGTCACAGGTCAGGCCACCCAGTAAAACTCGTTCATAAACGTCATGCCATCGGTTGATTGGAAGCATAACAAAACGTTTATTGATTGCCCAAGAATCAGGTAAAGTCGTTATGAAGGAGGAGTTTATCATATTCCATTTTTCACGATCATTTTGCTGTTTTTGGTATAACACCTTGTAAATTACCCCTCCACTTTCTCCAACAGTAAAACTTCCGAATTCAGTAAATATATCGGGTGCAGGTACATTGGCTTCTTGACAAGTAGTTTGTATTTGAGTGATTATTTCTTCAACCAAGTATTGATAATCAAATTCAAAAGCTAAGGAGTTTTTTATGGGAAAACCTCCTCCTATATTCAGACTATCTAGTGTTGGACATATCTTTTTTAAGTTAATATAAACCCTCAAACATTTTAAGAGTTCATTCCAATAGTAGGCAGTATCTCTGATGCCTGTATTGATAAAAAAGTGAAGCATTTTTAATTCAACATGAGGGTCATTTTTGATTCGATCATTATAGAATTGGACAATATTTTTGTAACCAATCCCCAAACGCGAGGTGTAAAATTCGAATTTTGGTTCTTCTTCGGAAGCAATTCGAATCCCAACTTTAAAGACTTTATCAATGGCATTGGTCAATAAAGAGAGTTCCTCGTAATTGTCAATGATTGAAATGCAATTGTGATGACCGTTGTTAACCAATCGGGCAATATTTGAAATGTATAATTCCCGCTTAAACCCGTTACACAATATATAGTTTTCGTTGGTTATTTTTCCCTCCTTTTTTAAAGCTTCAATGATGTCAATATCATAGGCGGATGAGGTCTCTATATGAATATCGTTTTGGAGTGCTTCATCCATTACATATTTGAAATGCGAACTCTTTGTACAATAGCAATAATGGTATTTCCCCTTGTAATTCAATTGATGCATTGCATCAGTAAACCATTTTTTTGCCTTCTGAATATTGTTTGAAATTTGAGGTAAATAGGTGAATTTTAATGGAGATCCATAGGTATTTATCAATTCCATGATATCAATACCATGAAACTGAAGATTATTGTCTTTAAGATGGAATTCTTCTTGAGGAAAATCAAAGGTTTGATTGACCAAATCAATATATTTATTTTTCATTTTTTTATAAAATAGGTTGTCAATGTGTAGTAAAAAACAGACTACATAACTGATTGGAATTATAAAAAAACAAAATTCAAACTCTTATTTGTTGTCTAACAACACAAATAAGCTTATGCT
>JAQCBK010000051.1 GCA_027621505.1 Bacteroidota bacterium
CCTCTTTTAGTGTTTTAGCAGAGAGAAAAAACAATGGAATATTCTCATTTTTTTCTCGAATTTCTTTTCCAAGTGAAAAACCGTCCTTGAAAGGCATCATCACATCGAGTATACAAAGATCAAAACTATCTTTTAGAAATTTTTCCATCCCTTCTATCCCGTTCTTAGCCAAGACCACTTGGTAATCATTAAGCATTAAATAATCTTTAAGGATATTTCCAAAGTTTGAATCATCCTCTACAATTAATATTTTCTTTTTTTCGGTGTTCATAGTGTTGATTTAAGTTAGTATCAGAGCAATGGTATTGTGATGGTAAAAGTGGTTCCCTCTCCCAGTTTGCTATTTAAAACAATATCCCCTCCATGTAATTGTAAAATCTTTTTTACATAGGACAATCCCAATCCATGACCTTTTACATTGTGTATATTTCCCCTTTGCTCCCTAAAAAACTTCTCGAAAATGTGTTTTTGCGTGTTTGCATCCATGCCAATCCCATCATCTTTTATTTTAAGGAGAATAGAATTGTTTACATTAGAGGTTGACAGATTAATCTTTGGCGATCCATCTGAATATTTGATCGCATTATCCAGCATATTGACGATAAGATTGGTAAAATGGTTCAAATTACCCTTGAATTTTGTTTGAGTAGCCTCTAGGTTGGTGTAGATTGTACCCTGTTGGTTTTTCATAATTAAATCAACGTGCCGAACGGCATCCTCAATCACCTCGTGAATATCGGTTACGGACATCTCAATTGGACTGGAGCTTTTTTCAAGTCTTGAAATCATCAAAATATTTTCTACTTGCGAAAGCATTCGTTGATTCTCCTCCCTAATCATTTTTATATACTTAATCAACTTATCACCAGAACTTTGGGATTTGGGATTGGAAAGCGCATCCAAAGCCAAATTGATCGTGGCGATGGGTGTTTTGAACTCGTGGGACATATTGTTAATGAAATCAGACTTGATCTCAGACACCTTTTTTTGCTGGATAATTTGATAGATGGCTGTGGTTGAAACGATGATAATAAACAAAGTCAAAAAAAGAGAGAGTCCCGCTACACTCAGAATAGAGGAAAACACAAACTGATTTCTTTCAGGAAAACTGACCACTAATTTATATGGAGTTCTACCGTTGTCCTGAGTAAAAATAGGGGTCTCGTATTGGGGGCCAATTAGATTTTCAGTATACTCATTGGATTTCACTTTGGTTGCCAAACCATTATTGTAAATACCAAATTCATAAAGGGTAATGATATTTCTAGCTTTAAACTCTCGATCCAATAACATTTTCAATTCCTCTGCCTTGATCCTTTTATGAATAGGGAGGGTCGAGGAATAATCGATATAAGCAGAACGAAATACTTCTTGTTCAAAAACACTCATTCTTTCAACCGATTTCAATTTTGTAATGGATGTCGCCACCCTATTTTCTCGATTAAAAATTTTGTCTTTACTCAATATGGTGGTGGTTTTGACTTGTTTGTAATCCTTTACGTTATTATCTCCCATATTGCGATTAATGTCAGAGAGACTGATATTATAATCTTCTTCAAGGATACCAAAAGCATAAAAGGTGGTTAGGTTTGAAGAAATGTCATCTTCGTTGTCAACAAACAAAAAAATATCCGTAAAGTTAGACTCATTGGGCGTTCCTACGGAATCAATCAGTCGCTGATAGGCAGCGACATAGTCAGAAATCTCCAAATCCTGCACTTCTTTAGATACGGATTTTAGGGACTGACTGACCGCCAAAGAGAATTCTTCTTCTTTGTTTTCCCATGCCGAATTTATCCAATAGGCTTGAACCAATATCACTGCTACCAGGGATATGATCATCAAGAACACCAATAAAATGAAAAAGTTTTTTTTCAAGACCTTTTTATTTTAAATACAAATTTCTATAAATATTAATTCTTTATAAGCTAATGAATTGTTAATTAAGTGGTGGATTCACTGTGCAAAAGGGATTTATGAACCTCCTCTATTTTTTTTAACGTTTGATCCCAATCTATATTGTCAATGACAAAATCGGCAAGAGGTATTTTTTTTTCATCACTCCATTGATGTTTCATTCTGGATTTGACTGCATCAGCATCTGTATTTTCTCTTTTCATAACCCTGTTGATCCGTATCTCCTCAGGCGCAGTAACTAAAATTATTGTATCACATTGATCGGCTCCACCCGATTCAAACAAAATAGCAGCCTCCTTGATTACATATGGTGCGTTTTGTTTGGATAAAAAAAGTTGAAAATCTTTTTGAACTGCAGGGTGTACAATCGCATTTAATTTTTTCAATTTATTTTTATCGTCAAATACCAATTTAGCCAATCTTTTTCGATTCAGTCGATGGGCATCATAGATGTTATCCCCAAACCATTTTTTGATTTTAAAAATCAATTCTTCATCTTCTTGCATAAGTTTTTTCGCACGGTCGTCGGCCTTATAACATGGAATTCCTTTAGCAGAAAAAACCTCCAAAACAGATGATTTTCCACTTCCAATTCCCCCTGTAAGCCCTACTACTTTCATTTTCGTATCAAATAATCAACCCTTTTTGGCGTCCATCTTATGTTCCTTACTCCCTCAGGTTCATTGGCTAAAAACACTTCTATTGAATTTCCTTCCTCGTATCTCATTTGATCATAATCACAAAAAAAATCAAAATCAACTGCCTTTAATTGATCTGCCTTACTTACCCTTACCAAAAAAGTAACTTGAAGGGATTGAGGAAACAACTTAATTGCTAATGAATCCGGTAGATTTTTGATTTTGACAAAAGCCTCTAAAGATTTTTCGGTAAACCTACTGACTTCAGCTTGAATTAGAACCTTATTGGTTTCGAATTTTATCGATTTCAAGGGACTTAATGGTACTTTCTCTTTGATATCTTTATCGATATATGGGGTCAGAGATTGAATTCTAAGTCCCTCCAACGTATCAATTTGCTTTGAAGGACCATAGACCCAAATGCTATCGGGACTAATCTCCCAATTACTTGATCGATTGTATCCCGGTCTAAAATCAATTTCATTTGGAGGAAATACTTTAATTTTCTTCCGCTTCAATTGGCTGAATGGAATGTTCATTCGTGCGGGAGATATAAAGTTTAAAATAGCATTCTGGAACAATTGTTGTTGAAGCGCAAACTTTTGATCAACAAGATTAATGATGGCGACACCCTTCTGAAAATCTGCATTTTCAAGGGAAATATCGATCCGATTTTTAAAATATTGATGAAGGAGGAGTTGAAATCCACTTGCAGTAATTTCCGCTTTTACGGCTTTTTCAAGCTCCGCACCCAATACTATTTGATCGGGAACATCTACAAAATCAACTTGAAAATTAATTGAACCAGTATAGGTATTGGAGAGCTTTGTAATGATCCAAAATAAAAAAGATAAGGCAAAAAAGAAGGAAAAAAATCTCAGTCTTTTTTTTTCTAGAAATCTTAATCTGAGGTATTCAAAATTTCGCTGCATTACATATTTTGTAAAAAGACCTATGGGCTTTTTTCCAGTGCCTCAATGATTTCTTGACTCACTCCAACATTGGAGAACCCTCCATCATGAAAGAGATTCTGAAGGGTAACTTTTTTGGAATAATCAGAAAACATCATTACGGTATAATTGGCACAATCTTCTGCGGTAGCATTCCCCAAAGGAGAGGTTTGTTCAGCATAATTTAGAAAACCATCCAGTCCTTTAACCCCTTTGCCCGCAGTAGTAAGTGTGGGAGACTGTGAAATGGTATTGACCCTGACTTTTTTGTCTTTTCCGAAAAAATAACCAAAACTTCGTGCAATAGATTCCAAATAGGCTTTATTGTCTGCCATATCGTTGTAGTTGGGAAATGTTCTCTGAGCAGCGATATAGGACAGTGCTATGATACTCCCCCAAGGGTTCATGGCGTCTTTTTGATAGAGCGTTTGTAAAAGCTTGTGGAAGGAAACAGCTGAAACATCCCACCCTTTGGTCATCCAATCGTGGTTCAAATGGGTGTAATGTCTGCCCTTTCTCACATTTACTGACATCCCAATGGAATGCAAAACAAAATCTAATTTTCCTCCCAAATGAGCGATGGATTGGTCTACCAGTTCTTCTAAATCACTTATTTGGGTGGCATCCGCTGGAATCACAATACTATCGGTTTTTTGAGCCAAATCATTGATGGCTCCCATTCTTATTGGAACAGGCGCATTGGTAAGAACAAATTCACCCCCCGCCGATTTAACAGCCTCCGCCGTTTTCCAAGCAATGGATTGATCATCCAAAGCACCAAAAATGATTCCTTTTTTTCCTTCTAAGATTTTGTGAGACATAAACCTACGGTTTTAATTTGTTGCTAAAGATAGTGTTAATTGAGTAATTGTCTGGCATGGTCTAAAGCGGTTTGAGTCAACTCCTCACCGGAAAGCATCTGAGCCAATTCGTTAATTCTTTCTTCCTGATTTAAAGCTTTAAGTTGGGTCACTGTTGTGTCCCCCCTTACCTCTTTATAAACCTTAAAATGCTGTTCTCCTTTGGCAGCAACCTGTGGAAGATGTGTGATGGTAAAAACCTGCATGTATTTGGACATCTGGTTCATGATATTACCTATTTCATTGGATACCGTCCCTGAAACCCCCGTATCGATTTCATCAAAAACAATACTCGGCAATTGTTTGAATTGCGAGAGAATGGATTTAATCGATAGCATAATTCTTGACATCTCACCCCCAGAAGCTACTTTCTTGATCGGTCTAAATGATGTGCCCAAGTTGGCTGAAAAAAGAAAATCAATTTGCTCTTTTCCGTTCTTTGTAAATTCCTCCGTAGGGATTAAATCAACTTTAAACCTTGCGTTCTTCATTCCCATTTTTGTGATGATGTGCTGCATTTGCATGCAAAGTTTGGGAGAGGCCTCCAATCTGTTTTGATGGAGTTGGTCGGATAGACGATGGAGAGATTTTTCTAAACTTACTATTTGATCACTCAACTCATTAATTTTACCCTCCAGATCTTGGGTTTCTTCCAATTCTTTCTCAAGATTTTGCCTTACTTTGATGAGGTCCTCAATAGTGTCCACTTGGTGTTTCTGAAATAAGCTTTGAATTTTATCCCACCGACCAGAGAGTTTTTCCAAAAGAGCTGGATTGCTCTCAAGCATTTCATATTTGGTGTTTAAATCTTGTAAAATATCCTTCAATTCAATGGATACAGCGTTGACCCTATCTCTGAAGACATCAAAACTATTGGATTTCTTAGATGCCTCACTTAAAAGTCTTATCAATACGGAGCATTGCGTAGTCAATCCAAATTCTTCTTCTTCAATCATTTGAATACTTTGAGACAAGTATTGTTGGAGTGCCTCCACATTGGACAATTGGTCAATTTGATCTTCAAGAGGGGCTAACATTCCTGGCAATAATTCCACACCAGCAAGTTCATCGTATAAGAATTGATTGTAATCTTGAATTCTGTTAGCATCCTCGCCCAAGCGCTTTAAACGATCGTGTTCCTTTTGCTTTTGAAAATAATCTGCAAGCTTGTCTTTGTATTCATCTATGATGGCTTGATTGTTGGCTAAGGCATCAAGAACAAGAAACTGGTATTCATTTTTAAATAAAGACTGATTTTCTAATTGAGAATGAACATCAATCAAAACTTCACTTAATCGATTTAGGGTATCCAAAGTAACGGGGGTATCATTGACAAAAGCTCTTGATTTTCCACTCGGAACAATCTCTCTTCTCAACAAAGTTTCTGGTTCATAATCAAGATTTAGGTCTTCGAAAAGATTTTGGAGCTTGTATTGCTCAATCATGAAACTGGCCTCGATTACACATTTTTTTTTATCATCTTTGAGAACACTTAAATCAGCCCTCTTACCTAAGACCAATGATAGTCCTCCCATCAAAATGGATTTTCCTGCACCAGTTTCCCCAGTAATACAAGTCATTCCTTTTTTGAAAGAAATATCTAGATGCTCAATGAGCGCATAATTGGAAATCTTTAGGCTACTGATCAATTGCTTTGAAAATTGGATTGACGTTCAAAGATAGTCGAGAAAAAAATAATTTCAAGATTGGAACTATTTAATTTGCTTCCATTGGGGTTGATAAAAAGGAGCTATTTTAATCAACATATTTTTGGTTTGTTCAAAATCCAGCTCAGGACCGTCGGAAAAAAGGTTGACGATTTCTGTCGACTTCGCATCGAAAAATAACTGCAAAAGCATGGCGTTGGGTCGGCGATTATAAAGTTTCTCAAGACCCAAAAAAGATTGCATTACTGCTTTTTTACCTTGCCCAGGGGTTTTGGTCATAACATCCAACCCATTGCGATGGTAATAGTACATTGTTTCTCGATACTCTCTAAAGGTATTTGATCGCATGGTGTCTATCAACCAAAAACGATTTCTGTTCCCATCATTTTGTCGCCATCCAATTGCCCCGCTTTGTTGAGAAAGATTAACGATCTTTTGGGCCTGTTCAAAATAAGGATCTCCCCCCTTTAATTTTAAACTATCGGCATTCAAACCCAATATGACATAGGCATAAAAACTGATCAAAGACACTAAATTGGATTCATAGGTCGCTGGACTGTAAAAGAGGGGTTGAAACTCCTGATAGTTAAAAACAATATCTTTATCCATGAAGTTGAGGAGCGGACTGTCATAATTGGAGTCAAAAATGGTTCTTTGGGATTGAATTTGTAATGTACCTTCAAATTTTGAAGCGTTATAACTGGAAAGATTAAGCACGAAACTACAGGTAATTTTTTCTTGAGAAAAAAAATCTTGGTCTGTCCAAGTTTGTGAATTAAGGAATTCATTAAGCGATCGCTCTAGCGTTTCAAAGATTTGTTGATTGGTTTGGTTTACCAAATCAGCATTAACCACAAATTGAGCATTAAGTTCTTGTGAGTCAATCCTCTGAAAGCCAAGGATTGTAAAAAATAAGATAAATAATCTAAGCATATTGAGTGAGGATTTGGGAAAAAATATCTTTAGCAACCGAGGATTTTGATTTCATATCAAATGAAGTAAGTTTTTCATTTTTATCTATATATGAAATTTTATTGGAGTCTCCTGAAAATCCAGCCCCCTCATCATTTAGGGAATTAAGAACGATGGCATCAAGGTTTTTTGTTTTAAGCTTTTTGAGGGCATTCATCACCTCATTGTCTGTTTCCAAAGCAAATCCAACGAGAAATTGTTTTTGTTTTCTGCTGCCCATTTGGAAGAGTATGTCTTTGGTGGGCTCCAATTCAATGGACTGAATTGCCTTTTCCTTTTTTATTTTTTGGACACTTACTTGTGCGGGTTTAAAATCAGATACAGCAGCGGCTGCGATGGCAATATCAACCTGTAAATATTTTTTCATAACGAGGTCATACATTTCATCTGCAGTGAATACATCATAGCGTTCAATTGAAGGAGAGGCTTTCAGATGGGATGGGCCGGTAATCAGAATTACACCCGCCCCCAAACGGAGCGCCTCTTCTGCTAATGCAAATCCCATTTTACCACTCGATCGGTTCCCAATGAACCTGACGGGATCAATCGGCTCATAGGTAGGCCCAGCAGTAATAAGAACCGTTTTACCGTTCAATGGAAGTTTCGATTTCAGGTCACTAATAATGTATTCAATCATCTCATCGGGTTCCAACATCCTCCCTTTACCGTATAATCCACTGGCTAAAAATCCCTCTCCAACGGGCAAAACCTTATTGCCCAAACGCACTAATTGTTCAATGTTTTCTTGATTGGCGGGATGAGCATACATGTCCAAATCCATTGCTGGAGCCACGTAGACTGGGCAGCTACAAGACAAGTAGGTTGCAATGAGTAGGTTATTGCACTTGGCGTGAACCATTGCTGAGATGGTATTGGAGGTGGCAGGTGCAATTAGAAATAAATCGGCCCACTTTCCTAATGCAACGTGGTCGTTCCATATGGGGTTGTCATGACTTTCTTCCGTGAAAGAGGAAAAAACAGGCTGATTGGATAGTGTAGACAGTGTAAGGGGGGTAACAAATTCCTTTGCAGAGGGTGTCATGACAACCTTAACCTCCGCACCCGATGATTTAAATAACCTTACGATGAGTGGTGTTTTGTATGCGGCTATTCCTCCGGAAATTCCCAGTAGGATTTTTTTTCCGCTTAAAACACTCATGGTCTAAATATTAGGATCTTCGGTGTTTCGGTGGTAAATTTTATCGTTTAACCACTCCTCAATAGCAATGGCATGAGGCTTGGGTAGACTCTCATAAAACTTGGATACTTCTATCTGTTCCTTCAAATATTTCCTCTAGGCTGTCATTGTGCGTGGCGAATTCATCTAACTTTTCGTGAAGTTCTTTGCGGATATCCAAATTGATCTGGTTGGATCTTTTAGAAATAATGGAGAGTGCCTCATAAATATTTTCAGTAGGAGCCTCTAATTTCTCCCTGTTATAAGTTGAGGTTGAAATCGGAGCATTTGAATTTCTGTATTTGGTCATGACTTTTACAAATTAGTTGGCAAAGGTATTAATTTCTTTTTCGACAAACTCCATTTTTTTATTCAAGTCCTCCTCAAAAAGGGTTTCAGGATAATATCTAACAATATTAGAATGCATTATTTTGAGCTCATTCAATCTTTCTAATTTTTTGGACTCAATGCTATTGACAGCAATCTCATAAGAGGCCAAAAACTTATAATAGAGGGCTTCCTCCCGAAACTTGGAGCCAACAAATTCTGCAATAAAATTGTCGACAGCTTCGATAGAGGCATTGTAATCATAAATGGTGTAATATTGCTTTGCCACTTCAAACTCTTTCTTTTCAATTTTAATTTGAAGTTCACTGATTAGTTGATTGCATTCGTCAGAAAATTTTGAATTGGGATAATTGTTTATAAAAATCTGAAGTTTTTCAATCGCAGTATTGGTCTCTTTTTGGTCCAGACTGTAACTTGGGGACATCATATAATGAGATTTGGCAGCCAGGAAACTGGCTTCTTCTAATTTTTGAGATTTTGGAAATGATTTGATGAAACTTTCAAACTGATAAGAGGCCAAATAATAATTTTTGGTTTGAAAATAGGAGTCAGCAAAGAAATAAACCAATCGCTCGGCCTGAGGCTTTCCCCTGTAGGAAGGAACCAACTGTTCTAGCAACCTATTGGCTCTCCTGTATTCCCCATTGTTGTAATACTCTTCTGCAGCTTTATACTTGACATTCATATCGTCATTGTTAAGTACCTTCTGATACTCGTTACACGAACTGAAGAGCAACATTAGAAATGCTGAAATTAAGAACAGCCTAAGATTTTCGAACATGTTGCGAAAATAATAAATTATTTAAAGAATTTGTTGCTCGAAACTGCCAATTAAATTCATAAAAAAAGCGATAAATCCTTGCCTGGATTTAATTTAACTTCTGTAATTCCGCTTTAAGTTGATTTGTTAATGACTCGGATGCACTGACCAAGGGAAGTCTCAAATGGTTTTCACAAAGTCCTAAAGTTGACATCAAGACTTT
>JAQCBK010000052.1 GCA_027621505.1 Bacteroidota bacterium
TGGTCAACCAACCTAACTTTTACTTCCAATAATGATAAAGTAGTAAAACTCCCTGGAGGTCTTCTTGAAGACAAAGGAAACAAACGTTTCGTAGGCGAGTCTGTTAAAGCCCAATACTCATACAAATTCTTAGGAATTTGGCAGTTGGGTGAAGAAGCAGCCGCTGCAGAGTATGGACAGCTACCAGGTCAAGTCAAAATCATGGATCTCAACAACGACAAAGTGATTAATTCAGATGATAGAATGATCTTGGGAAAACAAACACCCGATTGGACTGCAGGTTTAAGGAATCAAATGAATTACAAAAATTGGGACTTGTCGTTTTTTATCTACACAAGACAAGGTTTAATGTATTCCAATCAATTCCTACTTGGAACCATGGGAGAAGTTAACAGTGACCGTTACAACAGATCAGCGGATATTGATTTCTGGACGCCTACGAATCCCAGTAATACATATTTTAGTCCAGTAACTGGACCTGGATTAAATTCTAACGCAAGAGAGGATAGAGGAGGTAACTCTAGAGTTGGACTTAGTCATCAGATGGCAGATTTTGTTAGAATTTCTGACATCACCATGGGCTATAGTTTACCCAAAAATGTTCTTGATCAACTGGGAGTATCAAGATTTAGAATTTACGGTCAATTACAAAATCCATTTGTTTTTTCTGATTTTCTAAGTTTAGATCCAGAATACAATTCTGGTACCTGGAATGATGATTTACCAGCAATGACCATGCTGATTGGGGTTAATCTTAATTTTTAATTTCAAAAATATTATATATCATGAAAAATTTAAATGAAATTAAATCGAATATGAAAACACTTTATAAAATTATTTTAACACTTGCTTTGACTGTTCTTATCGGTTGTGATACCGAAGAGATATTAGTTGAACAGAGCATATCAAATCGGACGGCAACAGATTATTTCTCTACACCTTCTGGCTTTGAAGACTTAAGCAAATCGATTTATCCATTGTTGAGACCAATTACTGAACTCAGAGATCTTACATTGAACGGTACAGATCTATTTTCCAGTGCTACAGCTTATGATATGGTGGGTACTCAACAAAATACAAGTATCGAAACCTACGGTCCAGAATTGACCGACGGAGACGGTTCAGTCAAGGATTTTTGGGTTTTCCATTACAAGAACATTAACAGAGCCAATACTCTGATCAGCCGTGCAGCTGGTGTTGAAGATCCTGGAACCTATACTGCTAAAATGGAGATTAGAATTGCAGAAGGTAAATTTATTAGAGCTTTCTGTTATTTCTCTTTGGTTCAACAATTTGGAGACATTCCGATGCCTCTTGATGAAACCAAATCTGCGATCAAAGAAGTTACAAGAGTTCCCTCTGCTGAAGTGTACACTCAAATCATCAAAGATTTAACTGAAGCCGAAGCGGTATTGCCCGCGACAGCCTCAGACTATGGAAGAGCCACTAAAGGCGCGGCCCAACATCTTTTGGCTCGTGTTTATCTTACTAGAGGATGGAACTTTAATAATTCTCTGGGCGGATCTTCTGCTGATTTTAATTCAGCAAGAGAATATGCAGACAAAGTAATTGCTGCTTATCCTTTGGTTTCAGATTATAAAGATTTATTTCCTAAAAAATCTGAAGACCCAACCAACCAAACACATGGCCCAGCCGATCAAAACGCAAAAAATAGTGAAGTTGTTTTTGCCGTTCAATATTCTGGTAATGCTATTACCAACAAACTTGAAGATGTCACTAGTGATGGAGGAAATAATTCTCATAGTAGATTTGGTGGAGACCCCGGCGAGTTTCCAGGTATGCGAGGTAGAACTTCAGACTACAACAGGCACTTAGGGGACCACAATACACTTCCTGCAGTTTGGAGGTTGTTTGATCCTAATACCGACTCTCGATATGATTTAAATTTTGTTGAAAAAGTATATGCTGTCGTAGAAAATCTTAATTTCACTCCAGCTCCTGGCGTTGATCCTATTGATATTGAAATTGGTGATGTTGTTGTTGAGTTCAGAGATTGGAATAATCCAGCAACTTTATTGACTGAAAGAGGAAAAGATGTAGGAGGAAATATGGATTATGCGGTGATTAATACTGATGAAATTGGTACAATTGATCAATCTAATTATCATGGTAGAAATAAAACTCCAATGATGTTCAAATTCTGGGAGCCCGGAATTCCCTACGGAGATGCTTTTGGTCAATTTGATCACCCGCTAATGAGATCTTCTGAAGCCTACCTTATTGCTGCTGAGGCCATTGTAAAAGGAGCTTCTGATGGATCGATAGGATCTGCCGCCAATTATTACAATGCAGTAGTGAATAGAGCTGTTGGCGCTACTAATGCTGCTAATATGGCCGCTGACCCTACCGACCTTGATGATCTTACGACCAAAAGCTACAGAGCTTCTGGAGCCGTTACCATCGATATGATTCTTGACGAAAGAGCCAGAGAATTTATGGGTGAAGGTTTGAGATGGTACGATCTTAAAAGAACTGGAAAACTCATTGAAAGAGCAAAAGCATTCAATCCTTGGATTGGAGGGCTTAACTACATCAAAGAACACCATTATTTAAGACCTATTCCACTTTCTGAAATAGATCTATCTAGCAGTGATGTAGCTCAAAATCCAGGCTATTAATAATCAATTTACTTTTATAAAACCCGTTTTTGCTTATTCAAAAACGGGTTTTTTAATGCCTGTAATATTCACTTTTTTCAATTCACATATCAGTGGCTTTAATTTCAATCCATGAAGTATTTTCCCCTCTTCATCATTTTAACAACATCGCTTTCAGGACAATGGTATTTTTAGAATTGCTTCCATGACCATGACCCAAATGAAGGGCTGGAAATATGACAGGATAGAAATTTTTGAAAACTTGGTTTATGGTGCGATGCCCTCTCATTAAAGAAACTCTTTTTGTGAAAAAAGCCAATTCTTTAAAAGTAGAACATCTTTAAAACAACATTTTATAAGTTTAATTTTTATCATGCAATTGAATTGAAAATACCATCAAATGTTATTAAAAAAAAATAAATTTGCTTGTGTGTCCCTACACGAAAATCAAAAAAATATACCCTTCTTCAGATGAAATCAATTTCTTTAAAAGCATTATACTTAAATATTCCCATCATAGGATTGTTTGTTTTCTTTTCATCTTGTAATGCTCAGAAAGAAACCCATGCAAAACCTAATTTTATTGTAATACTTACCGACGATCAAAGTTGGGTAGGGACTTCCTTTTTGGCTGATCCTACTGATCCAAGAACAAAAAGTGATTTTTATCAAACCCCCAATATGGAACGGTTGGCAAGAAGTGGTATGAGAATGACCAATGGTTATGCACCAGCACCCTATTGTTCTCCAACCAGAAAAAGCATACTGACAGGATTGACTCCTGCCAAACACGAATATCAAAAAGATCGGGAGAATTGGACCAAGGCTTTTAGAAAGCAAATGACCATTCCCAAAATACTCAAAATGGCAGATTCCAATTATGTCACCGCTCATTATGGAAAATGGGATGCCCGATATGACCATTTCACTCCTGAGGAAATGGGATATGATTTTAGTGATGGTCTTACGGGAAATAACACGGGAGGAGGTAAGAAAACACTTCAAAAAGAGGGGAAAGATTTTCCTTTTGAAATGGGAGAGGCTTGGCCCAAAGCTTATGAAGACCCCAAACTCATATTTTCACTTACAGAGCGGTCTATTGATTTTATTGAAGAGCAAACCAAAAGCAAAAAGCCTTTTTTCATTCAAATTTCTCATTATGCTGTTCATTTGGCCATTACTTATAGTGCCAAAAACATTAATAAATATAGTAAGCTGGAAAAAGGACAAAAGCATTTTGTCCCTGAGTTTGCAGCAATGACCGAGGATATGGATGAAGGAATTGGAATGCTACTTGACAAGATAGCATCTCTTGGTATTGGAGACAA
Source organism: Bacteroidota bacterium (assembly GCA_027621505.1). Classification (GTDB taxonomy): domain Bacteria; phylum Bacteroidota; class Bacteroidia; order Flavobacteriales; family Flavobacteriaceae; genus UBA8316. Next base: position 3,947 of record JAQCBK010000052.1, read on the forward strand.
TACCTACATCATTTTTTTATCTGATAATGGAGGAAGAACCTCAATTCCCATTGGTCCAGAACAAAAAGTTGCGAGAAACTTCCCCTTGAGAGGAGGAAAGGGATCAATGTATGAGGGGGGGCTCAGGGTTCCTTTTATTGTTGCGGGACCAGGTGTTTCTAAAAATACCCATTCCAACGTACCCATAACTGGTTTAGATATTTTACCTACTGTAGCAAGGTTGGCTGGTTTTCAAGGCCCTTTGCCTCAAATTCTTGACGGTGGAAACATAGCTCCCATCATTCACAATAAGGGAAAAGGTGTTGTGGAGCGAAATGCTCCCTTCTTGATTTTTCACCAAGCAGCGAATCGAAAGCCCAGCTCTGCCATCCGATGGGGCGATTACAAGTTGGTCAAGGACTGGCGTTACAAATCTTATGAACTTTTTGATCTTTCTAAAGATATTGAAGAAAAAAATGACCTTTCTAAAGAAATGCCTGAATTGGTCATTAAATTGAATGATGCTTTGGTCCGTTTTCTTGATGAGGCCAATGCCGAAATAAAAAAAACTGAAATTTAAAATTTATAGATGAATCAGTCAAGAAGGAAATTCATAAAACAATCCAGTGGAGTATTGCCGTTGCTGCTGACTCCCAATCTTTATTCCAACTTATCTTTTAGTTCCTCTCTTGAGGTGAAACTCGATGAAATCAATCTGTTTTTAATCAACGTTAACAAAGAACGCAACTTTAGTTATGGGGTTTGGAAAAATCGGCAACATGTGATGATCAACATTAAAGGCGGGAATCATGTTGGTTGGGGAGAATCAAAAGTATCCAGTAATCAGCCAGATTTCGATTTGTCAGAATATTCTCAAAAATTTAAACTGTTAAAGGGCATGACTTTGGGCAATGCCATTGATGAAGTGAGAAATCAATTTTTTCAAGGCAACTGGAGGCCCATTGTTACTGAGGGCTTGTTGATGACCTTATACGATTTGATGGGTAAAATTGAAAACAAACCTACCATTAAAATATGGGGGCTTAAAGGTGAGGCTCCTGTACCTGCTATTTTCTGTATTTTAGAAAAAGAGGAAGACATGGTAGTTAAGCAAGCACAAATTGCTGTAGATCAAAACATGTATCGTTATGTTAAAATTAAAATGTTTGGAGATTTTGAAACAGACAAAAAAAACATTAGTGCATTAAGAAAATTCCTTGGACCAGATTCTTATATATTGGGCGATCCCAATCGTGGATATGATCATGTTACAGACCTCAAAGAGCTTTCCAAAGTTTTGATCGCACTCAATGAGGCTGGAATGGATGGGGTTGAAGATCCCTCAAACCTCAAGAAAGATGAATTAATTTATCTACAAGCCAATGTAGGAAAACTATCTATCATTCCCGATCATATCATGCGTCCTCCCTCTAAAAGCATTAAATATTTTGATGATCGAATGGGAAATTTCTTTAATCTCCATCCCAATTGTATGGGTACTTTTTCCGAAGTCAATGAAATATCCAAAGTGATTAGAGCTTCTAAAAAGGGTATCATGATCGGTGATTCCAGTTTAATTGGTGCTGCTTGTACATTTTGGCAGCAATTGGCCATAGGGAATGAAGCTTCGGTGGTGGAAGCCATGGAAAAACCACAGGAGCAAGATGCTTTTCTTCAATGCATTATAGAAAAAGCCACCCACCTAAATCAAGAAGGAAAGGTAGAGGCCAAATTCAAACCTGGATTTGGTTTAAAAGTCGATGAGAAAAAATTATTAACCCTTGTAGATGCTCATTTAAGTATTTAAATATTTATGAAAACTACTATGAAAGAAATACAAATTATTACTTTACTTTTTGGAACTTTATTATTCGGTCACCTTTGAAAAATAAGGAGTTGAGTGAAGACCAAAAATTGATAAAATCAAAATTAGCTTCTGAACTGGCAAAATTGCCATCGCTTCCAGAAACTTCAATGGTTAAATGAAAAAATCATCATAAAAAAATTGAAAGCAAAGCAGATTTTATTGATTTCTATAATAACGGCGGGATTTTTTTCTTGTAACACGCTTGTTGAAACCCCAGTTGAAAAACCCAATATTGTTTTTATTGCCATAGATGATTTGAATGATTGGGTTGGTTTTTTAGGTCATGATCAGGCCATTACCCCAAACATGGATCGATTGGCTGGAAATGGTTACTCTTTTGTAAATGCTCATTGCCCTGCTCCAGTTTGTGGCCCATCAAGAACAGCAATATTGAGTGGAATGCAACCTGTAACCTCAGGCATTTATGACAACAACATTAAGTTCAGTCGCGATTTGCCTGAAGTGGTTACCCTACCGGAGCATTTCAGAAAAAACGGATATCGAGTCTATGGAGTTGGTAAAATATTCCACGGAGGAGCAGCTAACGTTCCAAAAGATGCTTTCGATGAATATGCTGGAAGAACGGGTTCTTCTGCACCCTTCACCACTGCTGAGTTGCAAAACAGCAAACAAAAGCCTTTTCATGAAGTCACTAAATTAGGCAAGACCTTTCGACTCCCGCTCAATGGTATGCCTGCTGACCGATATTGGAATAAAGCCCATACTTTTGATTGGGGGCCAGTGGATCTACCCGATGGTTTATTTTCTGACCGGAAAAGTGCAGATTGGGCAATTGATAAATTGGAGAAAATCAAAGACCAACCTTTTTTTCTAGCCATTGGATTTGAGCGTCCTCATCAACCTTTGTTTAATCCAAAAAGATTCCACGATTTGTATCCCCTGGACAAGATTACCCTCCCTGAGGTGCCTGATGGAGACCTTGATGATTTACCCTACAGATCCAAACAATTGGCTTTGTATCCTAAAACTTCAGGACGACATGAAACCCTTCTTAAATACGATGAGTGGCCCAATGCAGTAGGATCTTATTTGGCCTCTGTTTCTTTTGTTGATGAACTGATAGGAGAGGTCGTTGAAGCTTTGAATCAACATGAACTAATGAAAAACACATGGGTGGTGCTGTGGTCAGATCATGGATGGCATCTGGGTGAAAAATTTCATTGGGGCAAAGCTACGGGATGGTACAGAAGTACTCGTGTTCCTTTTTTAATTGTACCTCCCCAAGGGAAAAAACAATTTAAAAAATCCATAAGGGTAACAAAAACAGTTAATTTATTGGATTTGGCTCCTACTATGGCTGATATAGCCGGTATCTCTAAAAAAACACATTGGGAGGGAACAAGTCTTATGCCAATTCTAAAGCAACAACAATTCGATAGGGCAGATGTAACGATAACTACTTTCTCGATTGGATCCCACACAGTTTCAACTCCCCATTGGCAATTGATCTCCTATTTCGACGGGAGTTATGAGTTATACGACCTTCAGAATGATCCCAATCAATTCAATAATATTGCCGATCAAGCGGAAAATCATGGAGTCATTAATCGACTAAAAAAGCATGTCCCTATAGAACCGAGATGGAATTATTTTATTCGTTATAGAGATTATAAAATTTTGGTCAATAAAGAAGGGAATATTCAAGTATTTAATCAAATGTTAGAAGGAAGAACGGATGAAGATATTGCCTCTGAAGTGCCCGAGTTAGTTCAAAAGGTGAATACTTATCTTGAAATCAACAAACCAAAACAAAATAAATTTTCCATTGAGACCTTTTAATACAAATCAACTAGGAGTATTGGAGTGTTTTCAAACAAAAGCAGTTTCTATTATAAAAAATAACAATTTAAAAAAATGAGAAAAAATCATTACATGCCTAAAGTCATCCTATTGTTATGGGGGTGCTCATTAATGGCGCAATCTCAACAAAAATCAATAGATCAAGTGGTCGAGCTCATCGATAATGTAATCAAATGGCAAAATGAGCAAACCGACCATGTCGAAAAATATACTTTGACCAATTGGCAGTTTTCTAGCCATTATATCGGTATGATGAAAGCTTTTAAAACCACAAAAAACAAGAACTATCAGGACTTCCTCTACCAAGTGGGAAAAAATCATAATTGGGAAACCATAGCCGACATGTATCATGCTGATAAGATTGCGATCGGACAAATTTACTTGGATCTTTTTCAGCAAAAAGGAGGGGAAGAATTGATCAAAAACATTAAGTGGGTACTGGACGCCAATTTACTCAGAAATCAACCCAAACCCGATGTGAGGTATGATAACAATCCCTACAAACACGAGTGGTGGAGTTGGTGTGATGCACTTTTTATGGCTCCTCCAACCTTTGCCAAAATGTATCAGATTACAGGTGAAATGCAATATTTGGATTATGCCATAGATCATTGGTTGATCACTACAGATTATTTGTGGGATAAAGAAGAAAATTTAATCTATCGAGATGATCGATATTTTGGTAAAAAAACCAAATCTGGAAAGAAAATTTTCTGGAGTAGAGGTAATGGTTGGGTATTTGGAGGACTGGTTCACATGTTGGAAATCATTCCTAAAAACCACCCCAAACGCAAATTATTGAAAGAACAATTTCAAAACATGGCAAACCGACTTTTGGAACTTCAAGAAATGACGAGCGATGGACTTTGGCGTTCTAATCTTTTAGATCCTGGAATTTTTGCTTACCTCAACCGCAAAGGAGATCAATTTATCCAAACAGCTGAAATTGATATTCCTGAAAATAGTGGCAGTGCCTTTTTCTGTTATGGTTTTTTGTGGGGCATCAATAATGGTTTATTGGATCGCGATTTGTTTGAAAAACCAGCAATTGCCGCTTGGGAGGAGTTGACAAAACATGTCAATGATGAAGGTCGATTGGGTTACGTTCAGCCAGTAGGAAAAGATCCTAAACCCTATGATGAGAATTCTTGGCATGAATTTGGAACAGGTGCTTTTTTATTGGCGGCTTCAGAATACATTAATTTTTTAAGAAATCCCGTTTCAAAACAGCCGATCAGTTATAAGAAACAATCTGTTCTTTATCAAAATAAATTTTCTACCCCTGACTATATAAAAGACTGGGTATTGGAGGGCGATGCTAAGGTATTTATAAAAAATAATTGGTTGGAAATGTACTCTACTGATCAAAAATCGCATCATGTATTTTGGTGCCCAAAGGAAATTCCCGCAAACTTCATTGCAGAATGGGAGTTGCAAAACCTCAATACTGATGCGGGACTCTGTATTGTATTTTTTGCAGCAAAGGGAATCAATGGCAAAGATGTCATGCATGCTTCACAAAAAAAGAGGACAGGAATTTTTAAACAATATACCAAAGGTGATTTGAATAATTATCATATATCCTACTATACCAATAACCCTAAAAAACCAGATCGTCCCTTTTCTCATGTCAGAAAAAACAAGGGTTTTGTGGTTGTTCAATACGGAGAAAAAGGAATACCCGCCGATTCTAAATCAATTCACAAGGTTCAGTTGGTCAAAAAAGAAAATCAAATTACAATGGCCATTGATGGAAGAGAAATCATCAATTGGAA
>JAQCBK010000008.1 GCA_027621505.1 Bacteroidota bacterium
GCTTTTTTTTGAAAAACCACTTGGAAAATCAAAAGCCCCTATCGCACTGATGCCCTATTCCAATATTTTGTGGGACAACGATTTTCAAAAAAAAGAAAATAAGGCCTCAATGCTTGTGGGTGGTGATGCAAAACTCGCCATTGGTAATGGAATGAATTTGGACCTGACTTTAAATCCAGATTTTTCCAATGTTGAGGTGGATGATGTCTTTACCAACCTCACCCGTTTTGAATTACAGCTTCCAGAAAAGCGACAATTTTTTATCGACAACAGCGACCTTTTCGAAAACTACGGCAATACTTTTGAGGAGGCCAAGCCCTTTTTCTCTCTTAGAATTGGTTTGGCCAAAAACAAGAACGATGATCTGATCCAAAACGATATTATCGGTGGTTTGCGTTTGAGTGGAAAAATCAACGAAGATTGGCGCCTTGGACTACTTAACATTCAGACTGTAAATGACCCCACCAATGAGATTGCCTCCAACAATAATATGATGTTAGCCTTACAAAGAAAGGTAGGAAAACGATCCAGCCTCAGTGCTTTTTGGGTCAATCGCGAATCCTTTGGGAATGAAACTTTTCTTGAGGAAAACGACAGCTACAATCGAGTCATGGGGTTGGAATACAATCTGGCCTCGGTCGACAACAAGCTGACCGGACGTTTCTATGCACACAAATCATTTCAACCCAACGATCACGAGGGGAATTTCTCTACCCAAGCCAACCTGTTTTACAATCTGAGGGAATGGGTTTTTATCGGTGATATCACCTTTGTGGATCAAGACTTTAGAGCTGATCTTGGTTTTGTCCCAAGGACAGATATTTTTAAGACTGGTCAGGGCGTGAAGAGAATTTTTTATCCCAAAAAAGGAATTTTCAATACCCATGAGTTGATGGCTGTTGTGGTCAATGTGTGGAAACCGACTTTGGACTATCAAAAAACAGAACATTTCTACCGTTTAAGTTTAGAAACCGAATTCAAAAACCGAGCCACCGCCTTTGCCTATCTGATCAACAACCACGTTTACCTCAATGCCCCTTTTAATCCCTCAGGAAAAAGTGATACTGAACCATTACCCAAAGGACAAGAATTCTATTTCACCTCCTTAAAACTCAATTTTCAATCCAATAGGGCGCAATTGTTTACCTACGATTTGGACTCGACCTTGGGACAGTTCTACAATGGTAATATCCGATCTTTTGGTGCTGCAGTGCAATACAGGATTCAACCTTGGGTGAATTTTGGACTCTCATTAAAATACGACGGCTTGCGTTTACCCAAGCCTTATTCGGATGCAGATATTCTGTTGATGACCTTAAAAACGGAGGCTACCTTCAGCAAAAAACTTTTTTGGAACACTTTGATCCAATTCAGCAACCAGCGGGACAACCTGGGGATCAACTCCAGACTGCAGTGGCGTTTTGCCCCCTTATCTTATCTTTACTTGGTGTATAACGACAATTATTTTACCCAAAACGATCTGAGGCCCAAATTCAGATCCATTAACCTAAAACTGACTTATTGGTTCAATTGGTAAGGGATCATTTTACATCAAAAACAGTCAAAGGATTCCATTTTAGGCCTGAAAAATGAGTAGGGTGGTTTTGCTGAGGGACTCCCGCTGTTGTTCTTCCTTTTTCAATGGCCGTTTTGAACAGCGCGATCAACTCCTGCTCAATTTTTGGTTTTTGACCATAAAGGTTAACCATTTCTTTGGGATCGTCTTTCAGATTATAAAGCTGAAATTTAGGCAAGCCTAGGGTTTCTTTTTTTGAAGGTCGCGGGGAACTCCAGCCTCCTGAACCGGGACAAAAAATAAATTTAAAATCGCCTTTTCTGATGGCAAAACTACCATTGATGGAATGATGGATTGTAAAGCTTCTTAGGTAGTCTCCTTCAGTGGCTTTAGAAAAGAGGGGGAGCATGGAAAAACTGTCTTCTCCTGCATTGTCCGCAAGGGGTTTTCCTAACAGATCGGCACAAGTAGCCAGTAAATCGGTTGTACAAATGGTTCGTTGATTGATAGCACCGCCTTTAATTATGTTGGGCCATTTGACAATAAAAGGAACTCGGTGCCCGCCTTCAAATATATCCGCTTTGTGCCCTCTATAAATACCGCTGGGATCATGTCCCTTTGCGCCCAATACATCAAATTTTGCTTGGGGAGAGCATCCGTTGTCACTGGTAAAAATCACCATCGTATTTTCCGAAATTCCCAATTGTTCCAGCAGCTGATTCAGCTTTCCAACCCTATGGTCGATTTGCATTACAAAATCAGCATAGGGATTCAAACCACTTTTCCCTCTCCATTCGTCGGTGGGTAAGATGGGGGTATGAGGAGAGGGCAATGGTAGATAAAGGAAAAAAGGGGCTCCCTTTTCACTGACCTCAGCAATATAAGCTTCCGCTTTGTCAAATAAATGAGGAGTGACTTGTTCGTGGTCGAAATCTCGAGCCGTAGGGCCCTCTCTCCACCAGTGATAATCTCCTTTTCTCAGGGTGACCGTATCAACCAAAGCAGTGATCCGCTCATTTTCTACATATACATAGGGAGGCATATCCAATGAGCCACAATGACCATAGGCATAATCAAAACCCAAATCATTGGGACTTTGGGTGACGTTTCTAGTGAAATCAATTTTTTCAAAAATTTCATGATCCTTTATAGGAGTATTTTGAAAAATGCTGTCTTTTAAGGCCCAATTCCAGCCCAAATGCCATTTGCCGATGAAGGCAGTTTGATAACCGTTGGATTTTAAAAAAGAGGCCACAGTGGATCTGTCCTTTGGAATCAAAGCCGCAGAGGTACCACTCAAAACCCCTTTTTTTAAAGGGCTTCTCCAATTGTACCGGCCCGTCAAAATACCATATCGGGTAGGGGTACACACCGATGAGGATGTATGGGCATCTGTGAAGATCATTCCCTGTTTTGCCATTTGATCCAAATTTGGCGTTTTGATTTTTCCCGCTGTGTTGAAAGCCTCCAAATCACCATAGCCAAGGTCGTCGGCTAAAATATAAACGATGTTAGGAGGAGCAGCCTTATCTTCTCGACGACAAGATAAAACAACAATATTTATGAAAATAAGTGCGCAGAAGATCAGATTTTTCATGTGGTAATTGACTAATTTTAATTCAATAAAATTATACTTATGGAGGGAAAATGGAAACAAAGCAATGGTAAATTAATCAAAACATTTGAATTTAAAAATTTTAAAGAGGCATTGGCGTTCATCAATACAATAGGGGAGATCGCTGAATCAATGAATCACCATCCCAAAATCATTAATGTTTACTCTCGGGTCAGCTTGGAACTTTGGACCCACGATCAAAATGACATTACCGAGTTGGACTTTCAACTTGCAGATGCCATCGATCAAAAAATGCAATGAGTACAAAAAACCGCATTTTCGACTCATTTTGACCCATTTTGATCAATTTTTGACTCATTTTGATCTTTTTTTGCAAAAAACATTCACTTTTAAGACAAATTGGATGTTTTCATTTTTTTAAAAAACGCTTAACCTAAAACCTCAATATAAATTATATTTACGAAATATAATTATTCACATGAAAAAAATAGTACTTCTATTGGCACTGATTCTATCTATCCAACTCTTGGCACAGCAACAAGTTTATGAGATCAGAACCTACGAACTTTTCCAATATTCCAACTTTAAAAATTTCAATACCTATTTCAAAGATTACTTTATCCCCATAATGAATCAACATGGGATCAAGGACATAGGAGTTTTTGAGGAGGTTTCTGAGGATCTCCCCAGAAAAATTTACGTATTCATTCCCTTTGCAAACATGGAGACTTATCAAAAGGCCCGTGCTCACATGGCCAGTAACTCAAAACTCCAAAAAGCTTCTTCAGTACTAAGCCCGCAAAACCAACCCATCTTCAACCGATACGAAACTTCACTATACATGGCTTTTGACGGCATGCCCAAAATGGTCAAACCGGATGATAAAAATCGTTTTTTCGAGTTGCGTACCTACGAAAGTCATTCCGAGGATGCTTACCGAAGAAAAGTAAATATGTTTAATGAAGGTGAGTTGGAGTTGTTCGATCAGCTGGATTTTGGATCAGTATTTTTTGGAGATAAAATTGCTGGGGATCGTATGCCTTGTTTGACCTATATGCTGGCTTTTGAAAGCTTGGAAGAAAGAAATGAAAATTGGGGTCAGTTTTCTGATCATCCGACCTGGACCAAGTTGAAAAGCGACCCGGCCTATAAAGACAGTTGTTGCTCTACTATTACCCGTACTTTTCTTATCCCCATGTCCTACTCTCAACTTTAAATAATGCGAGGATTTTCTTTGCTTGGATTGCTATGGTTTTTTTGGGGCTGTGGCCCCTCAGAACATTCTTTACCCAATATTGTATGGTTAACAACAGAGGACAATTCCCCTCATCATATGAAGCTATACAATGAAAAGGGCGCCAGCATGCCTGCCATTGAGGCATTGGCCCAAAACGGTGTAGTTTATGACCATGCCTTTTCCAACGCCCCAGTTTGCTCTGTTGCAAGGAGCACCCTCATAACCGGATGTTATGCCCCAAGAGTTTTAATGCAATTTCACCGAAGGGCCGAAAGCGTTCCTTTGCCTGAGGGGGTAATGCCCTTTCCTTTTTATCTAAGGCAAGCAGGCTATTACACGACCAACAGTCACAAGCAGGATTATAATTTTATACTTCCCGAAGGTGTTTGGGACGAGTCATCACAAAAAGCCTCTTATAAAAATAGGCAACCCGGCCAACCCTTTTTTCATATTCAAAACCATACGGTGACCCACGAAGGAAATTTACACTTTGACCAGCAGGCCATTGATACAGCCTCTGTTGAGGAATTAGATGACGTCCATATTTTTCCTTATCATCCCAATACCAAAACTTTTCGATTTTCTTACCAGCATTTACAAAACAGGCACAAGCTTGCTGACCAACAAATGGCGAAGTTCATCCAAGGTTTAAAAAGTGATGGATTGATGGACGATACCATCATATTTTATTTTGGTGATCATGGCGGAGTACTGCCCAGAAGCAAAGGGTATGCTTATGAGAGTGGATTACAAGTTCCTTTGGTCATTTATATTCCCGAAAAATGGAAGCATTTGTTTGATCAAGGCAGGGGAACAAATTCTAAAACGTTTGTCGAGTTTGTGGACATGGCTCCTACTGTACTTTCTTTGGCCGGGATCACACCTCCCGAATTTCTTGATGGGAAAGCCGTACTCGGAAAATTTGCTGACTCGCAAACAATAAAAAATAAAAACACCGCTTTCGGACATGCAGATCGGTTTGATGAAAAATATGATTTGGTCAGGACCCTTAGGGTAGGAAAGTACAAGTACATTAGAAATTACCAACCTTTTAACCCAGATGGGCTTTACAACTTTTACCGTTATAAAATGCTTGCTTATCAGGAGTGGAAGGCGCTTTACGATAAAGGAAAGCTCAGCCAAGCCCAATCTCAATTTTTTGAAATGAAAAGCCCTGAAGCACTCTATGATTTGGAAACAGATCCGCATGAGGTCATTGACCTATCTAAAAGTAAGGAGCACCAAGAAATCCTTTCTCAAATGAGAAGTCAGCTAAGGGAAAAGTTAGCGGGTCTCCCCGATCTGAGTTTTTACCCTGAACCTTTTTTATTGGAAAATGCACTTGAAAATCCCGTAGCTTTTGGACAAAATCACCAAGACGAAATCAACGCATTGATGGATATTGCAGACCTGAATTTAAAAACGTTCAACCAGGCGCAGGAGCAAATCCAAAATGCATTAACGGACACCAACCCCTGGAAGCGTTATTGGGGATTGGTGGTTTGTTCCGCTTTTGGAGCCCAAGCCAATTCATTTGTCCCGTTGATCCAATCCGTTTTGAATGATGATTCTGAAAATTTGGTAAGGATCAGAGCATGGGAGTATCTTGCGTTGCACGCGGACATTTTGGATAACGATACCATCCTAGCATTATTAAAAAACGCCCAGTCGGAGACCGAAGCCAATCTCATGCTCAACAGCTTGGCCTTGATCAAAAACTTTAAGCCCCAAACAAAGTTTGATTTTACTAAAGAAATTTTTCCAAGCGAATGGTACGACCGACCGAATGATTTGGTCAACCGAAGGATGGATTATTTGATGGAAAATTGATGGATATGACAAAAGACTCAACTGAGGAAGGAACCCCCAGAGTATATAGAAAACCAAAAGGACAAATCGTAATTGAAGGCAAAGTCAATCTGACGGACATGGATGGAAATCCAATCAAACACGGGAATAGGTTTACCCTTTGTGGATGTACCAAGTCCAAAGACATGCCGTTTTGCGACGGTTCACACAAGTTCTAAAATTCCCGTTTGCCAAATTCGCTGTCGATGAACTTGGCCGTATTTTTTCGATTGTTAAAATTATAGCTCAAATTGAGTAGAACCATATCTGCCTCATAAACATAATTGGTCGTGGTAAAAAACTCTCCTTCCCTACGGGTGGTGATCCTTTGTTCATTGGAATTCATCAACCCCATATCGATGTTTTTCCATTGAAGTGTAGCAGTCAGTTGGTTATTCCAAAAACGCTTGGTCAGGGTAAGATTAGGCGAATAGAATCTAGAGTCCTCACCTTGGGCCGTTACCCTTTTGGAAATATAATTGAAGTTAAACTGTGCAAAAGCTGTGTCGGAAAACCGATAGGTACTATTGATGTTGTAGCTGTAAATATAGGCTTCATTATTGACGGGTAAATTGTCAAAAGAGCCATTGATTTCGTAGTAATAGATGTTGGCCGAAGCAAGGACTTTTAATCTTTTTGCAAGCTCAAATTCACTCCCTAAATCTCTACCCACAACTGTTGCTTTTCCAACGTTAGAATAGATTCGGTTCAAAATGGTATCATTGTAAACGTTGTTGACCCGATTGATTAAATGATCAACATTTCGAAAATAACTGGTTGAAAAAAAACGAATCCCATTCGCACTTTTATAGCTCACTCCCAGTTCCAACTGATCGATCATCTCAGGATGCAAATTGGGATCCCCTTGTTCTAGGGTCTCGGAGTGTTCGCGTTCTGGAAAAGGGTTCATCTTAAATGTGGTCGTGCGCTCGATTCGTTTGCTGTAGGCCAATTGAAAGGTTACTTTATCTTTCCAGAGGTATTGCACACTTGCCGATGGGAAAAGCTTGGTAAAATCCAATGAATAATCTTGATTGAACCCTCCTGTTTTATCTTTTAAAGACAAGTTCCTTCGCATATTTTCCATCCTTAAGCCGGCCGAAAATTCCCAGTTCTTATAGGCTCCATTGTATTGAAGGAAGGCCGCATGAATGGATCTTTTCAGGCCGACCTCACTTGAAAACTCAGGAACCAGTTCAAAAACTTGTGTTTCATTATTTTTCCGCTCGTAGAAGAAATCGCCTCGGTGATCCAAATTTCTATATTGATACCCCATTTTCAGCGTACCAATACTCAGCGGTTGGAAGGCATAATCCAAGTTAAAACGTAAACCATAGAGTGGATTGTCGTTGGTATTGTATTCATCCTGATATACAAAAGAGTTATCGGGATGACCCAAGTTCCTGTTGGTTGTTGGCCCCCCGAGTAGTGTGTATTCATAAAGAAAGGAGGTGTGGAGTTGGGCTGCATTTGTAAAATCATGATCGTAATCCAAACTTCCCAATATGAAGTCACTTTTTCTCACCCTCAAGTTTTCATTGTAGTATTGGAAACGATAGTCAATCTTATCAGTGATGGCATGATTCGCATAGTAGAGGATATCGGCGGTTCTTTCTTTGGTTCTCTTTCCGGCAAAGAGGCCAAGGGAAAATTGATCATTATCTGAAAGGCTGTAGTCTGCCGTCAAACGACCAGAGAAATTGATTTCATCAAAGCTCCGCTCTCCATCGGAGGGAAATCGGGTGTATTTGTCTCCAATAAGGGTGAAAGCATCTCCCTCTCTTCTACCAGAAAGATCGTTTCTTTGAAAGCTCAACCCAGAAGAAATATTCCATTTTTCCCCTACGGTATTGTATATGATATCTGCTCCGTAGCGATGAGAGGGCATTGCATTTTTGTAATTTTCTATAGAGGGGGCCCCCAAGAGGGTGTTGAATTGAAAATAGTCTCCCTGTAAAACATTTTTCAGGGTGAGTACGTTGATGATTCCTGCTTTTCCTTCTGCGTCGTATTGTGCTGAGGGTGCGGTGATGATTTCTATATTTTTGATGCTGTTGGCGGGGATTTGGCTCAACAGTTGCTGTATATCGGATTGTACGGGTTTGTTGTTTAACAGCACCACAAAGCCAGTACTTCCTCTGACGCTGATTTCCCCCAGACCGTTGACGGTTACCGATGGAAGGTTGCGAATGATATCCATTCCAGTTCCTCCTCTCGCTGTTGAGAATTCACCAGCAGCATAGACCTTTCGGTCTATTTTATTTTGAAATGCATTGGATTCAGCATTCAATACAATCTCATCAAGAAAATTTTGACCCGGCTGTAGGAATATCCTTCCAAGGTCTAGGGGGCTCTTCGTTTGAATTTTTAAATCACTCACAATAAAAGGTTCATACCCTAGGAAGGAAACTTTTATGGAAAATTCTCCCGAGTTGGACACCGGTAATAAGAAACTTCCATTTTGTGCTGAGACGGTTCCCTCCAATATTTGCTCCTCCTGCTCCAGGGTAATGGTGGCATACTCAATGGGTAAGTTGGTATTTTGATCAATTACTGTTCCAGTGATTTGAGCCTGAAGAACAGCTGTGGCCAATACCAAAAAATAAAGAGTGGACTTAAAGATTAGACGCATTTTTCTTTCTTAGCTTCTTTTCGATGGCCATAATGATCGTTTTTGCTACATCGATTCCGGTTGCATTTTCCACACCCTCCAGTCCTGGAGAAGAATTGACTTCCAACAATAGAGGGCCCCTTGAAGATCTAATGATATCGACACCGGCAACGTCCAGATTTAAAATTTTCGCTGCCTTCAAGGCCATTTTTCTTTCATCGGGAGTGATTTTTATTTTACTGGCAGTTCCCCCTTGGTGAATATTGGATCGGAATTCTCCCGCAGAGGCTTGTCGCTGGATGGAGGCTACTACCTTACCATCTACTACCAAACAACGGATGTCTTTTCCTCCGGCTTCTTTGATAAATTCTTGAACTAAAATGTTGGCCTGAAGACTTTTAAAGGCATTGATTACGCTTTCTGCGGCTTTATTGGTCTCTGCAGATACCACTCCTTTACCCTGAGCACTTTGTAGTAATTTGATGATCAAGGGTGCACCGCCTACCAAATTGATCATGTCTTTGGTGTCTAAGGGGGATTTAGCAAAACCAGTTATTGGAATATCAATGCCGTGTTTGTTGAACAATTGAGAGGAGAATAATTTATCTCTGGACTGCGAAATGGCCTCTGCCGAGTTCACACAATAAGATCCAATGGATTTAAATTGTCTAAGCAAGGCACAACCATAGAAGGTCATGTTGGGTCGTATTCTTGGAATGACGGCATGGATTCCCTCAATTAATTTGCCCCCTCGGTATCTGACTTCTGGAGATTGGGTGTCCAATCTCATATAACAATGCTGGATGTTGTAAAAATTGATTTCGTGGCCTCTTGCTATTGCGGCATCCATTAGTCTTTTATTGCTGTATAGGGTTCTGTCGGTGGCCAACAGTGCAATTTGATATCCCGATTTTTGGGAGATGAGATGGCTGTATAAACCTTGTAGCTTTTCATCGGAATAGTTACCGTGGCAAAAGTTAAGATCTGAGTTAACCAAATACCTTTTTTGAAGTGCCTGTCTTCCTAGTAACATTCGGTATTCCATATTGTCCCGCTTGGAGAGGGTCAACTCTATTTCAAAAAAATCTTTTCCCAACCGAATCGGTACAAGGATCACATAACGTTCTTCAACAATCCCTGAGGAGCTTTTAATTTTTCTGATATCGATGACTTTGGCAGAGCAATCCAAGGTCAGGCTAAGATTATCCTGCAAAGGGTTTACTTCAAACCGTACCCAATTCTCGTTTCTTTTAACAAAAGGGGTGATGTTGGTAGCTTGAATGGAGGACGTTTTAGCACCGGAATCTACTCTGGCTTTGATAGCAGGAATCCCTATTGCGTCAATTTGGCACCATTCCTCACTTCCAATTATTTTTAAAGCTTGGTCCAATTTCGTTTTTAATCAAATTTATTGCTATTCTGATTTAAAAATATGGAGCGATCAAAATACAACGTAAATTTAACATTTGTATTTATCTAAATGTATAGATCCCGTCTTTTCTTCGTTCCATCAAAGGAATTAACTTCTCAGAGAGTTCAGGACTGATCTTTTGAAAATCTCTTTTTTTGATGATAACGAAACTGGGGCTTGACCGCTTTGGCAAATTTTCCATTTGATCGAGCATAATAACTTTTATTTTGCCTTTCGAGTAAAACTGACTGGAATAAGATTTTGAGGATAGGGCATAGAGGTTGGAGGCATTCACATTGGGGTGGAGAACCATTGCCTTATCTGTGCTGGTTGAGATCAGTTGTTGAATGGGTTTAAAAAAGTAGCTTCCGAACAGCAGAACTGGCAGGGCTACAGCCATATAGAGCATCGTTTTTTTTCTGTTAAAAGCCAGCCAATGATGGGTAATCAACAGGGCGATTGGAATCATAACAGGTAGGGTATAGGTATGAATCAAGCTGCTAGAGAAGGTAAAGAAAAAAGGCGTCCACAAAATCCACAGCCAAAGAAAGCCTTGCCAAGGGTCATTCCAAATGCTTTGAAATCCTTTTCTAAAAGAGGCCAACAGAACAAAAGACCACGGTAAGGCGCCTCCCAAAAGAAAGGCCCAAATGATTCCCAAAGGTTGCTGTTTGGAAAATCCATATTTGTCGCCAGACCAAGAAGAATCGATAAACCTCAAAAAGTGCTCCCCCACAACAAAATAGTCAATAAAACCGGGGGAGTTGATCTCCATCATATAGTACCATGGTAGCGCGATTGAAAGACAAACAATCAAGCCCAAAACCCAGGGCATTTTTAATATTTTTTTTAAGGAAATTCTTTGCCAAAGGCACCAAATAAAAAGGGGAGGAATGCTCAGGACACCTACTATAGGGCCTTTGGCCAATAATCCCAAACCAATCCCGACAAAGAAAAGTAAACCGAAGAGCTTGGGCTTATTTGAATGGATAAATTCCCAAAAACCCAACATAATCAGTGCAATGGAAAATGAAAGCATCATATCGGTGGAGAGTACCCCAGCGTGAAGAAAAAATTCGGGGAGGGTAAAGAGGACCATTCCAGGGAGGAATACATTTATTTTTTTATGATGACCGTAGTGGGTAAGAAGTATGGCAATCAAGACCGCTACAATCCAATAAGGCAGTCTCAAGACAAACTCACTATCGCCAAAGAGGTGGACTGCAACTGCAGAAAGCCATGCTGACAGGGGGGGCTTGGCCCAGAAGGGCACCCCATAATCGATTTGTGGAACAATCCAATTACCAGTTTCTGCCATCAATCGAGCAATCTCACCATATCGGGCTTCGGTTTTGTCGGTCAAGGGAATCACCGCATTAAAAAATAACCGTATCCCTGCTAATCCCAAAAAAACGAGACCGTAGGGGGTCTTTATATCCCGGCTGATTTTTTCTTTTAAACTCAACTTTGGTATTTTTTAGAAATTTTAAACAGATCCCACCAAAGCCTAAAAAAATAAAGAGGACTTACCCTGGAATCGGGGGTATCTACCCATACTTTTAAAGGCACTTCCAACAGATGATCTTGAATTTGGCTGCGTCCGTAAACACTGATCATTCTATGGAATATTTCTACATCAAAAAGCCATTTAGAAATAAAGGGGCGATCGAAAACTTTTTTCGCAGCATGAATTTCAAAAATCTTACATCCACATTGGGAATCGTAAATGCTTAGTTTTAAAGTTTTAGAAATGGCCGTTGCCACCACCCTGCCTAGAATAAAACGATACCATTTTCTTTTGATTTGGTTGTCCAGTTTTAAAATCCTTGATCCAAAGGTCATGACTATTTTCCCAGTGACATAATGAGATAATCGAATACATTCCTCCAATGGGGTGGCTAAGTCGGCATCTAGATAAGCAACTTTATGAAAGCGTTGTTCTTTTAGAACTTTCGTTATTCCTTCTAAAACAGCATTGGCTTTACCTTGGTTTTGGGAAAGGTTGAGTATTTCTATCTGTTTAAAAAACCGATTTTTGAGGCGTCCCAATACCTCCTTAGTTTTGTCTTGAGAACCATCGTTAACGAAAAAAATGAAGATTTTTGGGTTCTGGGGAAGGAAGCGTTCAAACTGTATTACAGGCAAACGATTGGCTTCGTTGTAGCAGGGAATTACTATGGCCAAATCATCTTCCATAGCTATAAATATAATTAGAATTATTTTCTAAGGTAAACCTTTCGAACGAAGTCAAAAAAAATGCGAGCCCATCGGCTCGCATTTGCTTTATAGATAAGGATGATTCAGAACAAAATACGGGTGGGTATCTGCTGTCCTAAATTCCTTAAATTACATTCGTAAGACATTTGACACCTCCTTTCTACATTAGTTAAACATCGCTGTTGTCACAGCATTAACAACTCAATTACAAATATAAAAAAGAAAAAAATTTTGCCCTTTATTTTACGATTTTTTTCAAGGTCAATCCCTGTCCCAAAATTGTAAACAACACGATAACATAGGTAAGGAAAAGGATTAATGATTTCCCCTCGCCAATCGAATCGGGTAGGTTTAGTGCCAAAGCAACACTCAATCCACCCCGAAGTCCTCCCCAGGTGATAATCAAAGCGGTTTTCTTTTCAAATTTTTTAAATAGCGACAAAAAGGCAATGGGAATGCTCACTCCGATCCAACGCGAAACGACCACCAATACAATCACCAATAGGGAAATTAAAATGAACGGTGTTTGGAAAGATTCAAAAATCATAATGATTTCTAATCCAATGAGAATAAAAAGTATAGCATTTAAAGTTTCATCCAAAAGGTGCCAAAATTTATATACGTAATCGCCCATGACCTTTTGTACTCCCTCTTGATTTTGATCAACGTCTAAGTTTTGATTTAAAAACAGTCCCATCATGACCACCCCGAGGACAGCAGAAAAATGAAAATGGTGAGAGATGATGGGAAGAAGTAACACCAAAGACAAGGTAACCAAAACCTCCAATTCGGTATGTTCGTTTTCAATGTATTTTAAAAGTTTTAGCCCGAAATAACCCATCAACGAACCTAAAGCAATACCGCCAATGACTTCTGTAACAAATAAAGTTCCAACCGCAGCAGCGGTGATATTTTCAACACCATCTTGTTTGATGCCCAAAAGGGTTAAAAAAACAACCACGCCGATACCATCATTAAATAGTGATTCACCAGCAATACGGGTTTCAGTAATGGAAGATAAATTCATTTTTTTGATCATGGCCAAAACAGCGATGGGATCAGTGGGAGCGATCAAAGCCCCAAATAAAAGACAATCTATATAAGTCAAATTCATGCTTACTAGCCCGAAAACCGGTTGATTGACCAACCAGTAAACCCCAGTACCGACAGCAAATGTTGAAAAGAGAACACCAAAGCTCGCTAACAGTAGTATGGTCACTTTATCTTTAAGGAGTTCGTGAACGTTCACACTCATGGCCCCCGCAAACAGAAGAAAGGGAAGCATTACATTGACCAAAAGTTCGCTGAAATCAAACTCCCTCGTTATCTCGGTAACTGTCTCAAATACTTGAGGAAATATTATACCCACGACTGTTACTAAAAACGATAAACACAGCGCCAATATCATTAAGCCTATGGTAAGGGGAAGTTTTAACAGCCTGATATTGATCAGTGTAAAAAAAGATGCTAAACACAATAATATAGTAGATAGTTCAAGTACTCCCATGTTTTAATTTTCTTAAATATAATCGATTAATATTTAAACTTGCAAACGGTGTAGTTTAGAAATGTACTTACCAATCATATCAAATTCCAAGTTGACCGCATCCCCCTTTTGGATGAGGTGAAAATTGGTGTGCTCATAGGTATAGGGAATGATCGCTACGGAGAACTGATGCAATCTAGAATTGATCACTGTGAGACTGACACCATTCACGCAGATGGATCCCTTTTCAATGGTGATGTTGTTTGTGTTTTTTTCGTATTCGAAATCAAAAACCCAACTGCCTTCTTTAAAATCGACCCCCTTGCAAAAACCAATCTGATCTACATGGCCCTGAACTATGTGGCCATCCAAGCGACTGTTCATCATCATGGCTCTCTCTAAATTGATCAAATCATCATTTTTCAGACTTCCTAGATTTGTTTTTTCTAACGTTTCTTGTATAGCAGTAACCGTATACCGATGGTCATTTATATCAACCACGGTCAGGCAAACGCCATTGTGTGCTAAACTTTGGTCAATTTTTAATTCTTGGGTTAAACTGCTTTCAAGGCTAAGGTGGAGGTTTTCTTGGTCATTCTTTAAATCAACAACTTTTCCAAAGGCCTCAATTATTCCAGTAAACATCTGTTAGATTTATATATTTTTGTTGTAAAATTAGGAATAAAAGCAACACCAATGTTGGGTAAAATAAAGTTGGGGATTTCTATTGGGGATCCAAATGGTATTGGCATTGAAATTATTTTAAAGATATTTCAAGACCGAAGGCTCTTTGATTTTTTTACTCCCTTGGTTTATGGCCCTCTTGAACTTTTAGAAAAGCAAAAAAAACATTTTCAGCTCAACACGGTTTTATCTTTGATCAATAAAGACCAAAGTCTTCATGAATCAAAACTTAATGTGCATAACTTCCCCATGCTCGAAGCAGCCTTGATTTTCGGAGAGGCTTCAAAAGTGGCTGGAGGGGTGGCTTTTAAATCCTTTCAATTGGCTACAGATGCCCTCAAAAAAGGATCGATAGATGCTTTGGTTACCGCTCCCATTAACAAAGAAACCATTCAATCCAAGGAGTTTAATTTTCCTGGCCATACGGATTATTTGGCCCAGGAATTAGAGGGTAATAGCCTGATGTTTATGGTTTCCGATGCATTAAAGGTAGCACTAGTGAGTGATCACATTGCCGTAAAACAGATTTCGAGTTTCCTTACAAAGGATGCCTTGAGAGAAAAAATTCATCAATTGGAAAATTCTTTACAATTGGATTTTAATAGCTCACGACCAAAAATTGCAGTATTAGGTCTCAATCCGCATACAGGAGATCATGGATTAATCGGAGAAGAAGACGATCAGATCCTACGACCGATCATCCAAGAATTTGCTGAGAAAGGCCATTTGGTTTATGGTCCTTATGCTGCAGACAGCTTCTTCGGTACTCAAACCCACTTGCAATTTGACGCTATCTTGGCCATGTATCACGATCAAGGATTGATCCCATTCAAAACATTAACCTTTGGGGAGGGGGTAAATTTTACAGCGGGACTGAGTAAAGTGAGAACCTCTCCCGATCATGGTACTGCCTTCGAAATCGCAGGTAAAGGAGTTGCTGAAATCGAATCTTTTAGAAATGCAATGTTTCTGGCCAGGAAGATTTTTTTGAATAGAAAACAAAAAAAAAGCAACAGAGTTGAAAATAAAAGCGAAAAATTCTCCATAGATACTGATTAAAGTGTTTTTTTTATAAATTTGCACGCTTAAAAGTCGTAATGATGGAGGAGTATTCAGCATTTCTGATCCCTTTTATCGGGTTGAAAAATGGCGTTCATCGATTCGATTTTAAAGTAGATAATAAGTTCTTTAAAGGTTTTGATTTTTTAGATTTTCACCAAGCGCAATTGGATGTAGAATTGGTTTTTGAAAAAAAAACGACCCTTTTGGAGTTAAATTTTTACGCCAAAGGCCAGGTAACTGTTCCTTGTGACATCACTACAGAACTTTTTGACTTGGCGGTCGATACTGATTTCACATTGGTTGTGAAATTTGGGACTGAGGAAAACCATGACAACGACGAGATTTTAACTCTTCCTCATGGTTATCACGAAATCCAAGTGGCACAGTACATCTATGAGATGATTGTGCTTTCCGTGCCACAAAAAAAAGTTCATCCTGGAATTGAAGATGGAACATTAAAGTCAGAGATTTTGGAAAAACTAAAAAATTTGGAACCCCAACAAAAATCCTCATCGAATGATATTGATCCCCGATGGGACAAACTCAAAGAGTTATTATAATCATAGATTAAAATTTAAAAACGATAAAAATGGCGCATCCTAAAAGAAAAATATCGAAAACCCGAAGAGACAAAAGAAGAACGCACTTTAAAGCGACCACTCCTCAAATTGGAACTTGCGGAACTACTGGAGAGGCCCATTTGTATCATCGTGCCCACTGGCATGAAGGTAAGCTATACTACAGAGGGAAAGTTTTGATCGACAATAATGAGTCTTTAGAGGCTTGATCAAAACCATCGATTAACCTATAGCTCTTCTTTTTTTGAAGAGCTTTTTTTATGGACAAAGATTTTGTTTGCTATAAAAAACTACTATCTTCACATTTAATATTGGCAGTTCTAAAGGAAGTGATTTGTTGATAAAAGAAACCCATTTACCCCCAAAAAAAGCAGCGATCACCGCGGTAGGGGCATATGTTCCAGAGGATAAGCTTACCAATGCAGACCTTGAGAAAATGGTGGAGACCAACGATGAATGGATTGTTGCCAGAACGGGGATTAAAGAAAGAAGAATACTCAAAGATCCAAACAAAGGAACTTCTTTCATGGCCATTAATGCAGCAAAAGATCTTTTAGAAAAAAGAAACTTAGACCCTCTTGAAATTGATGCGGTTATCGTGGCAACCATTACCCCCGATATGAATGTTGCGGCAACAGCTGCCTATGTAGCCTCAGAAATAGGAGCTACCAATGCTTTTGCCTATGATATGCAAGCTGCTTGTTCGGGTTTCCTCTATGGAATGTCCAATGCTGCCAATATGATTGCGGGAGGACGTTATGAGAAAGTCTTGCTCATTGGCGCTGATAAAATGTCTTCCATTGTGGACTATACCGATAGAACCACTTGTATTATTTTTGGAGACGGTGCAGGGGCTGTATTGTTTGAGGCAAGTGAGTCTGACCATGGTTGGGAAGATGAGTATTTGAGATCCGATGGTAACGGCAGGTTATTTCTAAACATCAAAGCAGGAGGCTCACTCTATCCTACCTCTAAGGAAACTCTGGAAGCAGGATTACACTGCTTGTATCAAGACGGCAAAACCGTTTTTAAGTATGCTGTATCAGAAATGGCAGATGCCACAGAAAAAATAATTAAACGAAATAATATTGACCCCAATACGATTGCTTATTTGGTTCCTCATCAAGCGAACAAAAGAATTATAGATGCCATTGCTAAACGGGTCAAATTATCTGATGATAAAGTGATGTCCAATATTGAATATTTTGGAAATACAACAGCAGCCACCTTACCGCTTCTACTCAAAGACTATGAGTCTAAATTGAAGCCTGGGGACCGGTTGATTTTTGCCGCTTTTGGTGGTGGATTCACTTGGGGGGCAGCCTATTTAACATGGGCATATTAAATTTTAAATTATTTGAATTATGGAAATAAAAGAAATTCAAAATCTTATCAAATTTGTTGCCAAATCAGGAGCTCACGAGGTTAAACTCGAAACAGGGGATTTTAAAATCACCATCAAAACAAATGCTGACAATCCCTTAGTTGATCATCAGTCCATGGTACAAGCTGTTCCTAACATGGTTGTACAGACCCCTCCCATACCCCAAGTAGCTCCAGAGGTCAAAGCACCGGCCAGTTCCTCTAGTGAATCAGCAGTTGATGATTCGGATAATCTTTTGACGATCAAGTCTCCAATGATTGGAACCTTCTACAGAAAACCATCTCCAGACCACGAAGTGTTTGTTGAGGTGGGGGATGTAATTAAGGAAGGCGATGTATTGTGCGTGGTGGAAGCCATGAAATTGTTAAATGAAATTGAATCTGAAGTGAGTGGTAAAATTGTTAAAATTCTGGTGGATGATTCCTCACCAGTTGAATTTGATCAACCTTTATTTATAATAGAACCGGCATAATCCTTTCGCCAATGTTTAAAAAGATTTTAATTGCCAATCGTGGTGAGATCGCCATGCGATTAATCAGGACTTGTAAAGAAATGGGTATAAAAACGGTTGGTGTATACTCCACTGCAGACAAGGAGAGCCTTCATGTGCGCTTTGCTGATGAGGCTGTTTGTATAGGCCCCCCACCTAGCTCTGAGTCCTACCTAAAAATAGCCAATATCATGGCTGCTGCAGAAATTTGTAATGCCGATGCCATTCATCCTGGTTACGGTTTTTTGTCGGAGAACTCAAAATTTTCTAAAATCTGTAAAGAGCACGGGATAAAGTTTATTGGGGCGTCCTGTGAAATGATTGAAAAAATGGGGGACAAAGCTACCGCAAAAGCAACCATGAAAGCTGCTGGAGTCCCCACTATTCCTGGATCTGAAGGTATTTTGGAGTCCTTTGATAAAGCCAAAAAAGTGGCTAAACAAATCGGATATCCCGTTATGTTAAAGGCTACAGCCGGTGGTGGTGGAAAGGGAATGCGTGCTGTGTGGAAAGAAGAAGATTTACAAAAAGCTTGGGAAAGTGCCCGACAAGAAGCAGCCGCTTCCTTTGGAAATGATGGGATGTATATGGAAAAGCTGATCGAAGAACCCCGACATATTGAAATACAGGTGGTTGGGGATTCAAAAGGCAAGGCTTGCCATCTTTCCGAACGCGATTGTTCCGTTCAGAGAAGACACCAAAAACTAACGGAAGAAACCCCATCTCCTTTCATGACCGATGAGCTGAGAGAGGCAATGGGAGCAGCAGCGGTAAAAGCCGCTGAGTATATAAAATATGAGGGCGCTGGCACAGTAGAATTTTTGGTCGATAAGCATCGAAATTTTTACTTTATGGAGATGAACACACGAATTCAGGTGGAACATCCCATTACCGAACAAGTCATCAATTTTGATCTCATTAGAGAACAGATCTTGGTCGCGGCAGGCGTACCCATCTCCGGAGAAAATTATATTCCGAAAATGCATTCTATCGAATGTAGAATAAATGCTGAAGATCCTTATAATGACTTTAGACCCAGTCCTGGAAAAATATCTACCCTCCATTTTCCGGGAGGCCATGGCGTAAGATTGGATACCCATGTTTATGGAGGATACATCATACCACCACACTACGACTCTATGATTGCCAAGCTAATTACAACGGCTCAGACCAGAGAAGAAGCCATCAACAAAATGAGACGTGCGCTGGATGAATTTGTCATTGAAGGCATTAAAACAACCATTCCCTTTCACCGAAAATTGATGGATCATCCAGATTATATTTCAGGAAATTATACCACCAAATTCATGGAGAACTTTTCGATGGAGGATTAGCTTTTTTTTCCTTTTTCAAAAGAAATAATGCGTGATTCAATTCTTTTAGCTGATTTTGAATCCCCTCGTTCTCCTTCCTTAATTCCTCTATTCTTTCCTCTAAGTCTGCTACCAGTGGAAGTATGGCGGCTATGCTTCGTGAAGATTCATTGTTACTGAGGTAGTAGGCCATTTTTGATTCTTTGATAGAGCTCGTGTCGTCCCTGAGCATCAATCCTTTGCCGGTGATGAACCAATGTGCATCAATATTGGTATTCAATATGAGTTTTTGAATTTGTTCCAAGGTGATAATGCGTTCGCCGCTAAGAAGTTTAGAAACCACTTGTAAAGGTTGATCCATCAAAATTCCAATCTCAGTTTTAGATTGAACTTTTTCACTCATAGTAAGGAATTTGACAAGCTCGATAAAGCGTTGTGTCATTTCTTTTTTAAAACTTTTACTGGCCATATAAGTTATTGTTAAGTGAAGAATGAATAAATGAAAAAAATAAGACATGGGAGCAAATCATATATATATATTGATAAAAAACAGAAGGAAAATTATTAACCATGTGGGGCATTTTAATCATTTATTCTTCCCATGAAATTAACTAAAATTTTTAAACTTTAACAAAACGTTTTCACTACATATTTCCAAATCGACTTGTAGTTTCCAAATAAGAAATAAAAAATCTTTATCTTTGATCAACTCCAAATTTAGTTGTCATGAAAAAAACTGTACTTAACCGTCCTCCATCTTTATTTTCTTTTAGTGGAAACATCGATATTGTCTTATTCCTTTTGCAAGTTGAAATCAAAGGAGTGAGGGTATCTCAGTTGTGCACCCCCATAGGAATCAATTCAGATTTTTTTTATCCCAATTTGGGAACCTTGATCCTCTCTTTGATGGATTTGCCTTATCGTTCAGAGACTTTTATGAACTGGTATGAAAAAAAACTTCATCAATGGTCTCAAAAAGTAGATTTGGAAAACAAAAATAATTTGGCAGAGCTCACATTGGATTTTTACCACTTGCTCAAGAAAAGTAAAAAGTCGATTCAAAATTAAATTAAGCCTTTTTCCAACAAATATTCAGCAATTTGGATGGTGTTGGTGGCAGCTCCTTTCCTAAGGTTATCTGCAACCACCCAAAGGTTGAGGGTTCTTGGCTGGGATTCGTCTCTTCTGATTCTACCTACATAAACTTCATTTTTTCCTTCAGCATAAATCGGCATGGGATAGGTATTGGTGGCCGGATTATCCTGCACGACCAATCCCGCACTCTCGCTCAATAGATTCCTTACCTCTTCCAGTTCAAAGTCATTTTTCAATTCGACATTGATTGACTCACTATGCCCCCCTACTACTGGAATTCTGATCGCTGTGGCTGTAATCCCAATGGAATCATCATTAAGAATCTTACGGGTTTCATTGACCAGTTTCATCTCTTCTTTGGTATAGCCGTTTTCCATAAAAACGTCGCAATGCGGAAGTGCATTTCTATGGATGGGGTAGGGATAAGCCATTTCACCTTTTTCCGATTTGTATTCGTTTTCCAACTGTTGAACCGCTTTGACTCCCGTCCCTGTAATGGACTGATAAGTTGATACCACAATGCGTTCAATCCCGTACTTCTCTTGTAAAGGCGACAAAGCAACCAGCATTTGAATCGTTGAGCAGTTGGGGTTGGCTATGATTTTGTCTGAGGGACCCAATGTTTTGGCATTGATTTCAGGGATGATCAATTTTTTAGTGGGATCCATCCGCCATGCCGAAGAATTATCAATGACTACCGTTCCTACGGCTTCAAACTTAGGGGCCCATTCCAAAGAGGTAGATCCCCCCGCAGAGAATAGGGCAATATCAGGTTGGAGTGAGACTGCAGTTTCAAGACCTACTACCTCAAAGCTTTTTGTCCCACAATCTACCTTTTTACCCACCGACCGCTCAGATGCTACTGGTATTAATTCTGTAAAAGGGAAATTTCTTTCGGCCAAGACGCGAAGCATCACTTCTCCTACCATTCCTGTAGCTCCAACTACTGCTAATTTCATGATTTAAATTTTTGGCAAAATTAAGCCATATGGATTGGCCAACAATTTCAAAAGGTTATTTTTCAAAATTTTAACTAAATGTTCGATTTATAACAATTGGTGCTTTTTTATTGCTTTATAACTCTTGGAATACGCTTACCCAAGGCCGTAAGCAACTCGTAGGAGATGGTTCCTGATGCTTCAGCCAAAGCATCGGCTCTGATCCCTTCTCCTAAAATCATAACTTCGCTTCCCTCAATGCAGGCGATATCACCTATTTCAACCATTACCATGTCCATGCATACATTTCCTACCACTGGGGCTTTCTGACCATCAATTAATACCCAGCCTTTACCTTGGCCGTATTGCCTTGAAAATCCATCGGCGTGCCCTAAGGGCAATACAGCAATACGGGTATTTTTGGAGGCCTTCCAGCCACTATTATATCCTACCGTATCCCCTGATTTAAGCTCGTGGATTTGAGTGATGTGTGTTTTGAGGGTTACAATAGGCTTTAGCGATTGATTCCACTCTGCTCGGTTGGCATATCCGTAAAATCCGATCCCTATTCTGACCCAATCCATCTGATGTTCTGGATAATTGAATAGTCCAGAAGTATTCAAAAGGTGATATGCTACAGATCTGCTGGAATGGGCTTTATGTTTTTCAATGATTTGTTCAAAAAGAGAGATTTGATTTGAGGTAACCGAATCTGGTTTGGGATATTCTGTTTGTCCTAGATGGGTATAAATGGATTTTACTTCGAAAGTTGAATTTTTAAGTTGCTCCAAAACCCAATGTACCTCATCTGGCTGGAACCCGATGCGGTTGAGACCTGTATTGTATTTAATATGAATGGGAGGGATTGATTTTTTTGTCTTTCGGCTTTCTGCTACCCATTTTTCCCAGCTTCTTTTACTGTACAAAACTGGTTCAAGGTTGTGATCAATAATATCTTTAAAACAATCTACCTGCGGGTAAAAAACCAAAATAGGAGCCTTGATGCCTAATTGCCTCAATTCTATCCCTTCCGATGCATAGGATACAGCCAAAGCCTCGACCCCCAATGAGATTAATTTTTCAGCAATGGCGCCAGAGGCACTTCCATAGGCATTGGCCTTTATGACGCCAATAATTTTGGTTTGAGATTTTAATCTCTTTCGGATGGAATGATAATTGAATTCTAATTTTTTTAAATCAATTTCAAGAAAGGTCAAGATAAATGTTTTTGGTCGTTTCGGTTTTCCTTCTTTTCTTGATTTCTAATGGCTTTATTGAAAGCCTCCCTACTCAGTGGTTCATAGTTTTCTTTTTCACCTATTACCACCAGATCTTTTTGATCCGAGGTTCTGTGGCTGTAATGTGCCAAATTTCCCGTTCGTGTGCATACAGCGTGCACTTTGGTCACGTATTCGGCGGTGGCCATTAGAGCAGGCATGGGTCCAAAAGGATTCCCTTTATAGTCCATAT
Source organism: Bacteroidota bacterium (assembly GCA_027621505.1). Taxonomy (GTDB): domain Bacteria; phylum Bacteroidota; class Bacteroidia; order Flavobacteriales; family Flavobacteriaceae; genus UBA8316. The sequence continues at coordinate 22,917 of JAQCBK010000008.1, forward strand.
CCAAACCTGCAACGATCACACGTACTCCACGATTGGCCAAATCATTGCATACTTCAACAATTTCATCATCAAAAAATTGAGCTTCGTCAATGCCTACTACTTGACAGTCGTTGGCAAGAATGGGAATATTTGCTGCTGCTGGAACCGATGTGGATGGAATTCGATTAGCGTCATGCGAAGTAACCATCTGGTCATCATATCGCTTATCAATAGCCGGTTTGAATATTTCAATTTTTTGTTTTGCAAATTGAGCGCGTTTGAGCCGACGGATTAATTCTTCTGTTTTTCCAGAAAACATAGAACCACAGATCACTTCGATCCAACCAAATTGTTCTCTATGGGTTACTGGATTTTCTAAAAACATTTTGTAATTTACAATCAAACAAAGGTATTAAATCAAAGCTTTGAATTAGCATAAATCATGCCCAATAAAATCCATCAACAACTCCAACAGCTTGCCCATGAAATATTGGAAATGAAGGAGCCATACAATTATCAAGAGCTTTACGATGCTACATTATCGATCTTTGAACGTTTGGTTTTGATCAAAAACACAGAGGGCTTTAACAAAGATTTCTGGGAGGATTTTGAACAGAATTTTGATCAGGCAGTGGATTTTGTTAAAGTACAACCCGAGTCAAAAAAATCGAATGAACTCATTAGCGATCGTGAAGAATTACCCCCTATAATGGACGCCATAAAGGAAATTGTCAAAGAAATTCCTGAGGCCAAGCCAAAGGAGGTGAATTTATTTCAAGACAGCGGGAGAGAATTATCTTTTGAAAAAAAAGAAGAAATTTCCCTCAATGATCAGGAAAATCCTAAAAGCTTGAATGATAAATTTTCAAAAGATCTGCAGATTGATCTCAACGATCGATTGGCATTCATCAAACACCTTTTTGATCAAAATCCCAATGATTATCAACGTGCTATTTCACAGATTGTCACCCATCAGTCATGGGAGGATGCTCAAAAATTTATTTTAGAAATGATCAAACCCGATTACAATGATTGGGAGGGGAAAGAGCATTATGAAGTCCGATTTTTGAAAATTGTAGAGAACAATTTCGAATAGGTCATAGATTTTCAACCGAGAGAGAATGGGGGAACTTTTTTTAGTACCAACGCCAATAGGAAACCTTGGAGACATTACATACCGAGCGGTAACGACTTTAAACGAGGTGGATCTCATTTTGGCTGAGGACACCCGAACGAGTAGTAAATTGCTCAAACATTTCCAAATAACTACACCCATGGTATCTTTTCATGCGCACAATGAACATCATAGATTAAAGGAGGTTTGTTCTAAACTGTCCATTGGACAGAACATTGCACTTATTTCTGATGCTGGTACTCCAGGGGTTTCAGACCCTGGTTTTCTTCTGGTTCGTGAGGTGTTGTCCCTCAACTTTAAGATTACCTGTTTACCAGGGGCTACTGCTCTAATTCCTGCTCTTGTTCAAAGTGGTTTGCCTTGCGATCGATTTATTTTTGAAGGTTTTTTACCTCCAAAAAAAGGAAGAAACAAACGTTTGCAAAATCTCATTCATGAAAGTAGAACCCTAATTTTTTATGAATCTCCCCACAAACTGATGAAGACTTTAAAACAATTTGCTGAGTCTTTTGGGGGTGATCGGAGGATTTCTATTTCCAGAGAGTTGTCAAAAATGTATGAAGAAACTTTTAGAGGCACCTTGGAGGAGGCGGTAAAATATTTTGAAATCCATCCTCCCAAGGGAGAATTTGTAATCTGTGTAGCTGGGTCTCAAAATAAATGATGAGGATGAACTGGAGTTCCAAACCCCTTCCCAACGAAGATAAAATAAATCATTTACAAAGTGAAATTGGTGTGCCCTACGAAATAGCCGTATTATTGATTCAAAGAGGCATTGAAGATTTTGATACTGCTAAATCTTTTTTTCGACCCGATCTTTCCGATCTGCATGATCCATTTTTGATGTTAGGTATGCGTGAAGCGGTAGATCGAATCCTTTCTGCCATAGATCAGAAGGAAAAAATAATGGTCTATGGGGATTATGATGTAGATGGTACCACTGCCGTGGCCTTATTGTTTTCTTTTTTGAAGCAATACCATCCCCATTGTCTCTATTATATCCCGGATCGATATGAGGAGGGTTATGGAATATCATTTAAAGGGATAGATCACGCCAAGGCCGAGAATATCAGTCTGATCATTGCATTGGACTGTGGAATCAAAGCCGTGGACAAGGTGGTTTATGCTCAAACCTTAGCAATTGATTTCATCATCTGTGACCATCACCTCCCTGGGGAAGTACTTCCTCCTGCAGTCGCCATTTTAGATCCAAAACAAGTCAATTGTAACTATCCATTTAAGGATCTATGTGGTTGTGGAATAGGCTTTAAGCTCATTCACGCATTGACATTGGAAATGGGGGGAAAAATTGAAGACATCATTTCGTTCATGGATTTGGTTGCCATGGCCATTGCGGCTGACATCGTTCCCATGCTAGGAGAGAACAGATTAATTACTCATTTTGGTCTCCAACAAATACAAGAAAACCCTAGGCTCGGCATTCGTTTTTTTATCCACCAACTCAAAAGAAAAATTAATGTCTCCGACCTGGTATTTGTCATTGCGCCAAGAATCAATGGAGCTGGGAGGATTCAACATGGAAGTCACGCGGTTGATTTGCTCTTGTCGGAGAACAAAGAGGTAGCCCTTTCGCGAGCCAGGGCAATAGAACTGTTCAATAGTGAAAGGAAGGAATTGGATCAAAAAATTACCGCCCAAGCTTTGGACCAAATCAAACAAAATCAAGAGGAGTCTTTGTATTCCACTGTCGTTTTTCAGCCTGACTGGCACAAAGGGGTCGTAGGGATTGTTGCTTCGAGATTGATCGAAACCTATTATAGACCTACGGTTGTTTTTGCTGCTTCTGGAGCTTTCTACACTGCGTCTGTTCGTTCGGTCAAGGGCGTGGATGTTTATCAGCTTCTAGAAAGCTGTAGGGAGCATATCATTCAATTTGGTGGTCATCGTTACGCTGCAGGTTTAACCATTAAACCCGAAAATTACCTCCCATTCAAAAAAGCTTTTGAATCAGCAGTAGAAAGCGTTATTCTACCTGAACAACGCATTCCCTCAACCTCCTATGACCTCGAATTGACATTGGATAAAATCACGCCCAAATTTTACAGGATTATGGAACAGATGGCACCTTTTGGCCCTGGCAATATGCGGCCTGTTTTTTTGACCAAAGATTGTTTGGATGGAGGAAAGACTAGGGCGGTAGGTGAAGATCAAAGCCACCTCAAACTGGAAGTAATAGACTCCTCAAGCGCAAGGCTGTCAGGGATTGGTTTTGGGATGGCCAATCACATCAGTAAAATAAAAAGCAGAGATCTTTTTCAAATTCTTTATACGGTAGAGGAAAATGAATTTAGAGGGGAGCGGAGCTTACAATTGATCTTGAAAGATTTGAAATTTTAGTTTCGGAATTTTTTATAGTGTTGGATCAATTTCCGAGTCGAAGGGTCGTGATGACCCAATGCTTCTTCTTCAAAATCTTTCAATATGTTGTTGGCCAATTGCTTACCCAATTCCACCCCCCACTGATCATAACTGAAGATGTTCCAAATCACTCCCTGAACAAAAATTCTGTGCTCATACATTGCGATGAGCGCCCCTAAGTTGTTGGGGGTAAGTTGTTCAATAAAAATCGTATTGGTGGGACGGTTACCCTCAAAAACTTTAAAGGGTACCAGCGCCTCAATTTTTTCGGCAGAAATTCCCTGATTGGAGAGTTCTTTTCTGACGGCCTCAGCATTTTTACCTTGCATCAAGGCTTGTGTTTGGGCGAAAAAATTGGACATCAATTTGTCTTGGTGGTCGTTTCCTTGATGCAAAGGTTTGGCAAACCCAATAAAATCCGCCGGGATCATTTTGGTTCCTTGGTGCATCAATTGAAAGAAAGCGTGTTGCGCATTGGTGCCCGATGCACCCCAGATGATATTGCCGGTTTGATATTTTACCACTTCTCCATTTCGATCTACCCCTTTGCCATTGCTCTCCATGATGGCTTGTTGAAGATAGGCAGGTAGACTCCTTAAATATTGAGAATAGGGAATGATGGCCTCGGTTTCTACCTCCCAAAAGTTATTGTACCACACAGTGATCAAAGCCAAGATAACTGGGATATTTTCATGAAAGTCGGCAGTGCGAAAATGTTGATCCATCTTTCCAGCCCCACTGAGCAAATCTTCAAAATGTTTTGGTCCAATGGCCAAACAAATGGAGAGTCCAACCGTACTCCACAATGAAAAACGCCCCCCTACCCAATCGTTCATCGGGAAGATATTTTCCTCTGAAATTCCAAATTGGGTTACCATTTTCAAATGGGTCGAAACCGCGATAAAATGATTGCTGATAGCCGACTCAGGGGCCTGATTTAAAAACCATTTCCTTAAGGTATTCGCATTGCTCAATGTTTCTTGAGTGGTAAAGCTTTTGGATACGATGATAAATAGAGTGGTTTCTGGGTCTATTTTCTTAATCACTTCCTCTACATGGTCTCCTTCAACATTGGAGACAAAAGTCACATCAAGGTGATTGCCATAAAACGCTAGCGCCTCAGTGACCATAGCTGGACCAAGATCTGAACCGCCAATCCCGATATTGACAATATGGCGGATGGCTTTTCCTGTGTATCCCTTCCAATCTCCAGAGATGACCTGGTCTGCAAAATCAAACATTTGTTTTTTAACCAGCTCAATTTTTGGGAGGATATCGTCTCCGTGGATTTCAATTGAAGCTGGATTAAGCTGTCTCAATGCGGTGTGCAGTACCGCCCTGTTCTCCGTTTCATTGATATTTTCTCCTTCAAAATAGGACTTGATGGCTTTTTCTAATCCTGCTTCATGAGCCATTGAAATAAGGAGGTCGATGGTCTCCTTATCCAAAAGATTTTTGGAGTAATCTACATAAAAAGATTCCCAGGATAGTGCAAGTTCATTGACACGATTGGGGTCTTCATCAAAGTAGTCAGAGATTTTCTTTCCACTGTCTTTTTTGTGTTTGGCCAAAAGGGATTTCCAGGATTTGAGGGACAGAGGGTTGTGCTTACTGAGTGTCACTTTCTGAGAGGGCTAAAGCTGAGTTAATGTATGTTGAATTTGGAGAAAAAGAGATACAGTCAAGCTGGGTTTTCAAATCGGTTATGGCATCAAAGTAGCTCAATTTTAATTCGCGAGAAATGGGCTCGGCCTCAGGGAGTTTTTGTTTAAAAGGATCTACCTGTCTACCATTTTTCCAAAAACGATAACACACATGAGGGCCTGAGGTATAGCCGGTCATACCTACCCATCCGATCTCCTGTCCTTGGGTTACAAACTCTCCCACTTTTACCTTGCGGCGTTTCATATGGAGATACTGAGTACTGTAGGTATTATTGTGTTTGATGGTGACATAGTTTCCGTTTCCTTTGGTGTATGAGGATTTAACCACAACTCCATTGGCAGTGGCGAGTATGGGGGTGCCAACACCCGCCGCAAAATCTGTACCTCGGTGTGGTTTGATCCGGTTGCCGTAATAGGCGATCTTGCGCTTGAGATTGTAGCGTGAGGTAATAGGGCCAAATTTTACCGGTGCTTTAAGAAAAGCCCTTCTTAGGTTTTTGGCTTTTTCATCAAAATATTCCACAATCCCTTTCAATGTGTCGGGCTGAAATTCAAAAGCATAGAAATCCTTACCAGCATGCTCAAAAATGGCGGCTTTGATGCGGTCTATTCCAATGGATATGGTATCATCCACAAATTTTTCGGTATAAATGACCTTGAACCGGTCGCCTTTAAAAAGTCGGTAAAAATCAATATTCCATGCGTAAACATCTGCTAAATAATAGGTCAATTGGTCGTTTAACCCACTGTTCATCATCGTTTCGTATAGCGAGTTTTCGATTAAGCCATTTCCCTCTCTCAGAACGGTTTTGATGGGTTTGGAGACTTTTTTACCATAGATGCTATCTCTGAGTTGAACGACCGTGTAACCGTCCACTTCGGGTTCGTAGACAAATGCTTTGGGTGTGGCTATACTGTCTTTGGAATACAATAGGCTGTATCTTTTACCTACAACCAAACGTCTTACACTCACTTCGTTCTTAATGGCCTGAAGAATATTGTATACTTCTGGATAGTCGATTCCATTGGTCTCAAGAATGGATCCGAAAGTATCTCCCCTTTTTATTTTTTTGTTTACGATTTGATGATCTTCTAAATCATAACCGTACTTCATAATTTTGGGTTTCTTTTCTGGAGTAGGAGCCGTAACATTGGTATTAATAGATGGGTTTTCTGAACCACAGGAGACCCACCCAACAAAACCTACCAAAAACAAAAAAAGAATAAAAATCTTCTTCATATAGTACGAAAGGAATCTTTATAGAAGCAAATTAAAATCTTTAACAATCGAATCACAAGCCATTTAACAGAAAGTTATACAAAGAAATTAAACAATCAATTAGTGTTGTCAAATTCAATCTTGAATGGGAATGCCAGGTTTTTAAATTCTTCTAAATCAACTTTGATCGAACCGATGACCAAATCCGCTTGCAGCCTGATGGGGATTTTATTATCATCTTCAGTTACCCAAAGAGTGACGCTCTCTTGCTCTCTAAAGACCCTTCCCGATTGCACATAAGGTCTGAATTTCATGCATTTAATTTTGCCAAACTTTGTAGATAGGATTTCATTTCCCAAGAATTTCATTTTAAAAATATAATTCTCGTAATCAAAGAACATATTGATGCTAAAGGTCTCATTGGGATCTAATTTATCTTCAGGGTAATAAGCCCTCAGGTAGTAGAATGCTGAGATGAGGTCTTGTGCCCGATCTGCAATTTCATAGGTTCCTTCTTTGTTGTTTTCCAAATTTTTGACACGCGCCAGATTTTCTTTGTGGTCAAAATGGATCTCTAAATTTTTGGTATAACCGCCCTCGTAGATATCACGAACAAACCAATATGGAATTACTTTTTTCTCATCGAAATAGGTGTCATAGTGGTCTTCAACTTTAAAAAACCAACGTGCCAGTCCTGTTGTGGTGCCATAGCCTTTTGCGTGGAGAACAGGAGTGTCGTTAATGGTATCTCGAGAAAGCCCTAAGGTGGCATAACTGGCATTGAAAAAACCATAGTGAATCCTGAATTTAAACCACTCTCCAGCTTTAAATGGTAATTGGGCTTTCGTATGCTGATCTTGATCACTGAGCTGGGAAAAGCCAAGTGTGCTAATGTTCATAAGCAAAAAAACGAAAAGATGTCTTTTCTTAAATCTCATGGGCATAAAATTAGAGAAATCATTCTAATGGCCTATGGATATGCGTTAAGAAAAAATCAAAAATGCGATCAAAGCGATTTTAACTTTTGATATATTTTAACACCTTTTGCACTTCCCAGTAAATGGACGAGATCTCCTTCTGAGGCGGCTTTGATTCTTTTTAAGGATTTAAATTTTTTAAGGAGAAGTTCTTTGGTTTTGGGGCCAATGCCCTCGACTTCGTCCAGAGGGGATTTTAGTGCATTTTTGCTGCGGATATTCCTGTGGAGTGTCAATCCAAATCGATGTGCTTCATTTCGCAATTGCTGGATGATTTTCAGCGTTTCTGATTTTTTATCCAAATACATGGGAATACTGTCCCCAGGAAAATAGATTTCCTCTAGTCTTTTGGCAATTCCAATAATGGCAATTTGTCCTCTTAGGCCCAACCGATCCAGACTTTTTACCGCTGATGAGAGTTGTCCTTTACCCCCGTCGATAACAATCAATTGGGGAAGAGATTGCCCCTCATCGGAAAGTCGTTTGTAGCGACGGTGGACGACTTCCTCCATAGAGGCAAAATCGTCTGGGCCCTCCACCGTTTTGATTTTAAAATGACGGTAATCCTTTTTGAATGGCTTGCCATTTCTAAACACCACACAGGCTGCAGTGGGGTTGGTTCCTTGGATATTGGAATTGTCAAAACACTCTATATGAACCGGCTCATTTTGTAGGCGAAGGTCGGTTTTCATTTGTTGCATCAATCTTTTGATGTGGCGTTCGGGATCTACAATTTTCATTTGCTTGAACCGCTCCAAACGGAAAAACTTGGCGTTTCTTTGGGACAGTTCTACCAGCTTTTTTTTGTCTCCCAATTTGGGAACTGTGATTTTTATTTTTGGTCCCAAATCAATCTCAAAAGGAAGGTAGATTTCTTTGGATTGTGAATTAAAACGTTCTCTCATGTCAATGACAGCCAATGGCAACATTTCGGCATCGCTTTCCTCCAGTTTTTTCTTAATCTCAACGGTATGAGAACGTATGATAGATCCATAGGCTACCTGAAGAAAGTTAACATAGCCATAGCTTTCGTCAGCAATGATGGTAAAAACGTCCACATTGGTAATCTTGGGATTTACTACAGTAGATTTGGCTTGGTAGTTTTCCAAGGATTCCAGCTTTTCTTTGATCTCCTGCGCCCGCTCAAATTCCATTGATGCGGAGAATGTTTCCATTTGGTATTTGAACTGATCCAGTGAGCTTCTGAAATTTCCCTTGATGATGTCCCGAATGGCTGAAATGTTATTGTTGTATTCTCCTTCTTCCACTTTAGCCTCGCAGGGTGCCAGACAATTACCGATATGGTATTCCAGACAAACTTTGTAGGACTGTTTTTGTACTTTTTCATGGGAGAGGTCGTAGCTACAAGTTCGAATGGGGTAAAGTCCACGAATCAGCTCCAACAAGGTATATACTGTTTTTACGTTGGGATAGGGCCCAAAATATTCCGATCCGTCGCGAATTACCTTACGGGTACTAAAGATCCTTGGGAAAGGCTCTTTTTTAATACAGATCCAAGGGTAGGTTTTATCGTCTTTTAAAAGGATGTTGTATCTGGGGCGGTATTTTTTAATGAGATTATTCTCCAGCAGCAATGCATCGACTTCCGTAGGGACTACTATGTGTTCCATACGGTGAATTTTCTTGACCAAGATCCGTGTTTTGGCATTGTCATGGACTTTTGTAAAGTAGGAGGTCACCCTGCGCTTAAGGTTTTTGGCTTTGCCCACATAAATAACCGTATCGTTTTTATCGAAATATTGATATACACCGGGGTCTGTGGGTAGGGTTTTGAACTGTATGCCAATGGGTGCCTTTTCCATAGGACGAAGTTACGTTTTTCTGCAAGTTGAGAAAAACCTCCAGAGAAGCGGTGAACATTCAAAATTGATTAATTTTAAATTAAAACTTGAAGATTTGAGAACCAAGCTGGCATTGAGAACAGAATATCGAAAGCGAAGAGATGTGCTCTCACAAGATCAGATTGCTGATTGGAGTATTGAGATTTCCAATCGTTGTTTGACATTAGATATTTGGGAGCACTCCCTTTATCACCTTTTTCTGACCGCTGAAAAGAACAAAGAGGTAGATACTTCCTACCTGCTTTCCATACTTCAAGGAAAAGACAAACAGCCTGTTGTGCCCAAAATAGTCGATGACCAGGCCTTGGAGCACTACTTGCTTTCGGATCAAACCCCCCTAAAACTGAACCGTTGGGGTATCCCTGAACCGCTTTCCGGCATTGCCATCACCCCCCAGCAAATGGAGGTGATTTTTGTCCCGCTGTTGGTCTTTGATCTGAAAGGTCATCGCATAGGTTACGGCAAAGGTTACTATGATCGTTTTTTGGGAGAATGTCCTAAAAGCACCATTAAAGTAGGTTTGTCTTTTTTTGATCCTGTCTCCAAAATTGTAGATATTGACCCATATGATGTAGGCTTGGATTATGTTGTTTCTCCAAGGGAGGTTTACAATTTTTAAAGGAAATTGCGTCATTCAACTTTTCCAAAAATACTTTTATTAAAAACAATCAAAATCCCGACACCGATGCTGATGGCGGAATCGGCGATATTGAAGACATATTGGAAAAAAGTATAGGGTTCACCTCCTACCCAAGGCATCCAGTCGGGCCAATTCCAACTGACCAGAGGGAATTGCAGCATATCAACTACATGTCCCTGAAATAATGGAGCATAGCCCCCACCTTCGGGAAATAGTGTGGCTACCTGCCCATAGCTGTGAGAAAAAATAACACCGTAAAAAATAGAGTCGATCAGATTGCCCAAAGCCCCGGCAAAGATCAAACACAGGGCCCAACGAAAAAGATTGGAGCTTTGTTTCCGAACATTGTCCCAAAGCCAATAGCCAATTCCAACGATGGCAATCATTCGGAAGATAGTCAGCACCAGTTTGGCCATCTTATCGGAAAAAAACGGGAGGATGTCATTGAGTTTTGTTCCCATGGCCATGCCCTTATTTTCTACAAACAATAGCTTAAAAAACCCCCAATCGATAATAGCACCATTACCATACAGGGACAGCGGGTAGTTCAACTTAATGAAAAACTTGAAGGCCTGATCCATCAACAACAAGCAAAAAGCAATTGCAATTGCAGTTGTAAGGTTGATATTGGAAAAACGAACTTTCAAAAGTTATTTTTGCAGGTTTTTGGCCTCAATGCTCAATGTAGCATGTGGTACCAACAAAAGCCTTTGCTTGTTGATTAACTTTCCAGTCACCCTACAGATGCCATAGCTTTTATTTTCGATTCGAATCAGAGCATTCTTTAGGTCGCGAATAAATTTTTCTTGTCGGATGGCCAACTGGGTGTTGGCTTCCTTTGACATGGTTTCAGAACCTTCTTCAAAGGCCTTAAAGGTGGGCGAGGTATCGTCAGTTCCATTGTTCCCATCATTCATATAGGCGCTCTTCAATAATTCTAAGTCTGCTTTAGCTTTTTTGATCTTTTCTTCAATTAATACTCTAAAATGATCCAATTCTTCGTCGGAATATCGAGTTTTTTTTTCTTCTGCCATCTTAGATTCTTTTAATGGTTATTTGTGTTTTAATGTTATCAAATTCAACAACAACACCTTCATTCATCTCTTTGGGGAAATCGATTTTTTCTCCTAAGGTTTCAGAGCAAATATAGGCGCTGTTTTTGTTAATTTTTTCTATCAACTCATCGTCTGCCAGGAAATTGATATCAATTTTATCAGTTACCTCCAGCCCTGAGTCTTTTCTTAGGTTTTGAATACGATTGACCAACTCTCTGGCAATACCTTCATCAACCAAATCCTCATTCAAAGAAATATCAAGTGCTACAGTCAATCCATTTCCATGAGCCACCAGCCAACCTTCAATATCTTTGGAGATGATTTCCACCTCACTCAACTCCAAGGTAATATTTTTTTCATTATGAAGAATGTTAATTTTACCCTCTTGCTCTAAAGTCTTAATTTCAGCGTCACCAAATGCATTAATCTTAGCGACTACTGCCCCCATTTCTTTACCAAATCGAGGGCCTAAAACTTTAAAATTGGGTTTGATTTCTTTGACCAATATATTGCTCTCATCATCGATCAATTCAATCACTTTAACATTGATTTCTGATCTTATCTGTTCTTGTATTTTTTTGATTTCAGCTTTTTCTTCAGGCCCATTTACAGCAACCATTAAAGTTTGTAGGGGCTGTCGTACCTTAATTTGCTCTTTTTTCCTAAGCGAAAGGGCCAAAGAAGTGATATTACGGGCTTTGTTGATTTGGTTTTCTAAGGGGATGTCGATGGTATTGGGGTTGACACTCGGGAAAGTTGATAAATGAACCGACTGGGATTTTTGCCCAGCAGTATTTTCGGTCAAATCTTGATACAAACGGTCACTATAAAATGGAGCTACGGGCGCGGCCAATTGGGTTATCTTTAGCAAACATTCCCAAAGGGTTTGATAAGCTGCGATTTTGTCTTTTTGATAATCCCCTTTCCAAAATCGTCTTCTGCTCAATCTTACATACCAATTACTCAATTTTTCTTGGACAAATTCTGATATGGCTCGGGTGGCTTTGGTGGGCTCATAATCTTCGTAGAAAGCATCAACTTTTCCAATCAAACTATTTAATTCAGACAAAATCCAACGATCCAATTCGGAACGGTCATCAATAGGAACAGGTGCTTCTTCGTTTTTGAAACCATCAATGTTGGCATAAAGGCTAAAAAAAGAATAAGTGTTGTGTAAAGTGCCGAAAAACTTTCGTTGGACTTCGCCTATCCCATCTAAGTCAAATTTGAGATTGTCCCATGGGTTGGCATTGGAAATCATGTACCAACGGGTTGCATCGGGGCCATATTGGTCAATGGTTTCGAATGGATCTATGGCATTACCCAATCTTTTGGACATTTTTTGTCCATTTTTATCCAGTACCAATCCGTTGGAAACCACATTTTTGTAGGAAATGGAATCAAAAACCAGTGTGCTAATGGCATGAAGGGTATAGAACCACCCACGGGTTTGATCTACCCCTTCTGCTATGTAGTCGGCAGGGAAAGCTTCGCCCGCATCAATTTTTTCTTTATTTTCAAAGGGGTAGTGCCATTGGGCATATGGCATTGAGCCCGAGTCAAACCATACATCGATTAAATCTTTCTCACGATGCATCGGCAAGCCTTTTGCTGAAGTTAAAATAATTTTATCTACAATGTGTTTGTGGAGGTCTATCTTTTCATAGTTCTCATCGCTCATGTCTCCCAACTGAAATTCTTTGAGCGGATTATCTTTCATCAAACCTTTTTGAATCGAGATTTCGATTTCTTCATACAGTTGAGCGACAGACCCTATGATTTTAGTTTCTTGCCCCTCTTCACTCCTCCATATCGGAAGTGGGATCCCCCAAAATCTGGATCTTGAAAGATTCCAGTCGTTGGCATTTGCAAGCCAGTTTCCAAAACGCCCATCACCAGTAGATTTAGGCTTCCAGTTGATTTTTTCATTGAGGGCAGTCAGTCGGTCTTTGATGTCTGTAACCTTGATAAACCATGAGTCAAGAGGATAATACAATATGGGTTTGTCTGTTCTCCAACAATTGGGGTAGGAGTGTACGTACTTTTCAACTTTGAATGCAGCATTTTCTTCTTTAAGCTGGATGGCGATCAGAACATCTACTGATTTTTCGGGGGCTTTCCCCTCTTCATAATATTCATTTTTGACATATTGACCTGCCAAACGCCCCATTTCAGGTCTAAATCTTCCTTGTAAATCGACCAATGGCACCTTACGTTGGTTTTCATCCATGATTAATAAGGGGGGAACCTCGGGAGTAGCTTCTTTGGCCACTTTGGCATCGTCGGCTCCAAAAGTAGGGGCGGTATGAACGATCCCAGTCCCATCCTCAGTGGTTACAAAATCACCCTGAATAACCCGATAAGCATTCTCTGGCTGATCTATCGGTTCTGGAGCTTCTTGCCATATTTTTTCATAACGTATGTCTAGTAGTGCTTTGCCTTTGAAGTGTTTTTCTATGTAATAAGGAATCATCTTATCGTCTTGGGTGAAGCCTTCCAAGTCAGACGCATGCTCTACAAGCTTGTATTTTCCGGAAAATTGTTTGCTCACCAAAGTTTTTGCCAAAATCACTCGAATGGGTTCAAAAGTGTATTGGTTGAAGCTATGGATCAAAACATAGTCAATTTTTGAGCCAACGGTCAATGCAGTATTTGAGGGCAGTGTCCAAGGAGTGGTGGTCCAAGCCAGAAGATAAAGAGGGGTTGAGCCTTTCAAAAAGTCAGGCAGAGATTCTTCTTTGGTTTTGAACTGTGCCGTTACGGTAGTATCGCTTACATCTTGGTAGGTGCCTGGTTGGTTCAGCTCATGGGAGCTAAGTCCAGTTCCTGCTTTGGGAGAGTATGGCTGTATGGTATAGCCCTTATACAAAAGTCCCTTGTCGAAGATCTGTTTGAGAAGCCACCAAACCGTTTCCATGTACTTGGTGGTATAGGTTACGTAGGGATCATTCATGTCAACCCAATAGCCCATTTTTTGGGTCAGTTGATTCCAAACATCTGTATATTTCATAACAGCTGCCTTGCAGGCGGCGTTGTATTCCTTAACCGTTATGCTATTGCCAATATCCTCTTTGGTTATATTCAAAGCTTTTTCAACGCCTAACTCTACTGGTAACCCGTGGGTGTCCCAACCTGCTTTTCTATGAACTTGGTATCCTTTTTGGGTTTTATAACGACAAAAAATATCTTTAATCGTTCGCGCCATCACGTGATGAATTCCAGGCATTCCATTGGCGGAGGGGGGCCCTTCATAAAAAATAAATGGCGGATGGTTTTCTCTCTCGGAAATGCTCTTCTCAAAAACCTGGCTTTTTTCCCAAAAGGTCAATACTTCCTCTGAAATTTTGGGCAAATCCAGTATTTTATGTTCCTTAAAAACCATGTCAGGCTGCTTTATTAAGAGATGCGAAATTAAGGATTTTAGGCAAAAAAAAAGGATTTTAGAATTTTACCTTTACACCCAACTGAAAACTCCTCCCTTCGCTTGAGATTCCTGAACCAAAAGTCCTGTAGTGTAAATCGAAAATGTTCCTAAGCCCAAGGTTAAAAGTGACATTTTCTTTAAATTGATATTGGGACAAAATAGACCATATACTCCATGAGGGCATCCCATAGTAACGAATGCTTTCATCACTGGCCAATGGGTTGACTATTGGGGTTTCATTGAGCCCATCTTCCCCCCCCCAACTGTATTCGGTAGGATCTTTTGAATCGCTAAATTTCCATAGCAATTGGGTCTCTAATTTTTTTGACACATAGGAAATGGAAAAACTACCAAAAAGCGGAGCAATAGAAGGCATGGGTCCATAATCTGCATTTTGATCTGCCGTGGTATGGGTCAATCCCCCTCTGATAATCAAGGGATCAGCAACGGTCCATTGGGCTTCGAGGGATCCGCCACAAATGAAGCGATTGCCCAAGTTTTTATTGGCTTGGGTGAGAACCTCCTCCCCATTGTACATAATGGTGTTTTCATCTTCAGTTGTTTTGTCAGTAAAAACAATAAAGTCAGATCTAACGATATGTCTGGAAATCATGGTGATATATCCTCTCAAATCAATATAGCTCATTTTGTTTGGAGCCATATGTTTGATACCGGACTCAAAAGTGTAGGCATATTCTGGCTTAAGGAAGGAGTTAGGAACCAATAAAATACCATTACTTTCACGAATTTTTCCAATATCATCGATATTTGGATTTCTAAATCCACTCGAAATTAAACTGTTGATTTGCCATTTGGGGTTGGGGCGATAGGTCATGGCCAAGGTATAGGTTAGTGCATTAGAATTTAAATCCACTTCTGAGAGCAGTTTATCCACCAATGCGGTTTCGTTCCAACGGGCCATGACCTGAGATCCTGTCATTCTGAGTCCTCCATTAAGGGTCAAGCGTTCGTTTGCTCTGTAAATCCAATTCAAATAAGCGGCAAAACTCGACGCACTACTTCCATCGTTGGGGTAACGTGATGGAATATTTGTTGTATTGGTGTAGCCGACGATATTTTCCAACTCGATGATCAAATCTGAGGAAAAGCCTAGGGATTTTATCTCATTATGAGTCCATTCAACTCCATAAGAAAAAGAGTGCCCTTTAGCGAAATTTCCGTAAAAATCAGCGTTAACACTAAAAACATCGACGTTTTCAATTTGATGGGCTCGAGTGAGACTTTCAAATCTTCGATTGATCCTCGATTCTTGGACATTTTGATAGGCAGCGGTTATTGTTCCTTTTTTCAACCAATTTTTTCCCAGAAAAAATTTGAGTTGTGGAGACAGAAAAAACCGCTTTTGCGGGCCATAGTACCATTCACTGAAGCGCAGGCTACCACTCCGTACTTCTGATAACTTATCATACCGATCAATGTCGGACGATTCTGAGTATTGAATGTTCATATTCAAAACCATGTCCTTGGGTAATTTGAACAAGAACTTTTGAAATAGGTCATATTGGTCGTAGCCTGTGTTTTTTTGAATATTGGGATTAGAATTGTACGTTGGATTGGCCCTGTATTCATTTCTGCTATTGAGAGAGAAATAGGGGGTCAATCCCCATTGCGAAAATCCATGTCTGCGGTTCTCTCCTATTCGGATATCACCAAAATTCGAAAAACTAACACTGGTGAGGCTTCCCCAATTTTTGAAACTCAAGGTCGTGTTGATGTTATGAACCAAAGACCGGTTGGCGTGATTAAAGGCAGAAGAAAATTCGGATTGCACCACCTTATTTTCGTTCAACTTGGGGGATTTTGTGTAATAGTGGATCACCCCTCCCAATGCGTCAGAGCCATAGCCCACAGAGGATGACCCAAAGGTAACTTCTACCCGTTCAATATTATGGGGGTCGATCGTTATGGCGTTTTGCAAATGACCGGATCGATAAATGGCATTGTTCATTCTTACCCCATCAACAACAAGCAATACCCTATTGGCTTCAAACCCTCTTAATGCTGGGCTACCTCCTCCCCCTTGAGATTTTTGAAGTCTAATATTTGGGTTGAGCTCTAGGAGGTCTGCCCCAGTTGTTTTGGTATTTAGATCGATTTCGTTTCGTGATATAACTCCTACTTGCTCTGCGATGATGTCTCGCGTGGCCTGGGATCTTGCTATTGACAAAACGACCTCCTCCAAGGTTTGGTCCTCTGGAACCATTTGGATTATTTTTTTACCTTCTAAAATTTCAAGATAATCAATGCTCGTGGGCTGGTAACCCAAAAGGCTAAAGTTGATTGTCTCCTCCATTGGAAAATTTTTAATGTTCACTTTACCCAGGGCATCGGTAAGGGTACTGTGATTTCCACTTTCAGTAAAAACATGAACATCTTCAATGGGGGCTCCACTAATACTGTCCTCCACCCAAATTTCTTGGCCACACAGATTGTGGAGGCACAAAAATGAAGTAGTCCAGAGTATTAATGATTTTTTAACGGAAGATTTCATGGAGTATATCGACTGACTTTATTTTTCCAAAGCCTTGTAAATGTAAATTAAAATAATCTATCAAAACGTTCAATAATTCTATTCTGAGGGGATTGGGGATCCTTATCTCATTCAATAGTTCAAAACGAGTATTGAGTAGTTTTTTGAATGCCAAAGCCAAGTCGCCTCCAATTTGATATTTTGAGGAGGAAAAACCGGAGAAACAACCACTTTCAAGATCAAAAAATGGTTCTTCTATGCCCGTTTGATTGGGATAAAAACCAAGATTTTGACTGAGCTCAATCATAAATTTTAGATGAAAAAGAGGTGAAAATACTTTTTCCTCTAAATAAATAACGTTTTTTTCAATAAAATGGTATAGGGGGAGGTTTGGAGCACCATCTTCAGTGATGGTTTTTGTCAATACCTCAGAGATGAAAAATACGACGGCATTTTTTTTTATGTCTGATGGAATTTCGATCAAAGGATAATGAATCCGAGCCTCCTTAATATAATACAATCCAATGCGATTGTCATTTTTTATTTGAGTGATCAATTGGATTATACTCATGGGCTGAAAAAATGATTTTTTAATATTTCCTTTTTTAGAAGACAATATCCCCTTGAGCAGAAATGATTTCAACCCCAATTCCTTACAATAACAACGGGCAATAAGGCTGGAATCTCCATATTTGAGGGTACTTAGAACGATTGCATTCGTTTCAACCAACATGATCAAAGGAGAGTTTTAGACGACCCCTTGAGCAAGCATGGCATCGGCGACTTTTACAAAGCCTGCAATATTCGCTCCTTTTACATAGTTTACAAAGCCTTTTTCTGTGCCATAATCCAAACAAGATTGATGAATATCAGCCATAATGGATTGTAGTTTGGCATCGACTTCGTCTCTCGTCCAATTGTAACGCAGCGAGTTTTGCGCCATTTCCAATCCCGAAACAGCAACTCCTCCAGCATTGGAAGCTTTTCCCGGGGCATAGAGCAGTTGATGGTTAGTGAATTGATGAATTGCCTCGGGGGTGGAAGGCATATTGGCTCCTTCCCCCACACAAATACATCCATTTTTAATCAATTTGATTGCGTCTTTTTCGTTCAATTCGTTTTGAGTAGCACAGGGCAGAGCGATTTCGCAAGGCACTTCCCAAGGGGTTTTTCCAGCAATGAATTTTGCCTTGGGATACTTGTCAAGGTAGGAGCTTATTCTCGCCCTTTTGATATTTTTCAACTCCATAATATGAGCCAATTTCTCTGTATCTAAGCCTTCGGAATCAAAAATATATCCAGAGGAATCTGATAGGGTTAAAACTTTGGCTCCCAATTGAATTGCCTTTTCAGCTGCGTATTGTGCTACATTTCCACTACCAGATATCACCACTTTTTTGTCTTTTAGCCCTGAACCATTGTGTTCCAACATTTTTTGGACAAAATACACCACACCGTATCCCGTTGCCTCAGGTCGGATCAATGAACCTCCCCAAGAAATTCCTTTCCCTGTCAGGACACCGGTGAACTCATTTTTCAATCTTTTATATTGACCAAACATGTAGCCAATTTCTCTACTCCCAACACCTATATCTCCAGCTGGAATATCTCGATTGGGGCCGATATGACGGAAAAGTTCGGTCATGAAACTTTGGCAAAAACGCATCACTTCGGTATCTGTTTTCCCCTTGGGGTTAAAATCTGATCCCCCTTTTCCACCTCCCATGGGGAGGGTGGTCAGACTATTTTTGAATATTTGTTCGAATGCCAAAAACTTCAGAACACTCAGATTTACACTGGGATGAAAACGAAGTCCCCCTTTGTAGGGCCCAATGGCCGAATTCATCTCTATTCTATAGCCCCGGTTGACTTGAATTTCCTCTTGATCATCAATCCAAGCTACTCTGAAAGAAACGACACGTTCTGGTTCCACCATCCGTAGCAAAATATTTTGACCGTAGTAAACATCGTTTTTGACGATATAGGGAATTACTGTTTCGGCCACCTCGGTTACTGCTTGCATGAACTCTGGCTCATTTTGATTTCTTTTATTGACTTCAGCCAAAAAATCTTTGATTACTTTATCCATTGAATTGATTTTAGATCAATTAAAAATACATTTTTATAACGGAAATGGATTGATATTCTAACCAAAAAGTGCGGTAATTAAGGCTTCAATTTTGGAGACCGCAAGAACTTTTATCGACTCATTTTGTTTGCTGATTTTTGCAAATTTGGAAATGACGATGGTCTCGAATCCTAATTTTGATGCCTCTTGTATGCGTTGTTCAGTTTTGGGCACGGGTCTAATTTCGCCAGAAAGTCCTACTTCTGCGGCAAAACAAATGTTCTCCGAAACCTCAATGTCGTGATAACTGGACAATATGGCTACGATCACTGCCAAATCAATCGCTGGATCAGCAATGGAAATTCCTCCTGTAATGTTAATAAAAACATCTTTGGTAGCCAGGGCAAAACCAGCTCTTTTCTCTAATACCGCCAGAAGCATATTGAGTCTTTTGGTATTAAAGCCTGTTGAGGTTCTTTGTGGGGTACCGTAAACTGCGGTGCTTACCAACGCTTGGATTTCTATCATCAATGGTCGAATCCCCTCTATAGTTGCAGCGATGGCGTGGCCGTTCAACTTTTCGTCTTTTTCTGAGATCAAAAGTTCGCTGGGGTTACTCACCGGCCGGAGGCCTTTGGAGAGCATTTCATAAATTCCAATTTCGGAGGTAGCTCCGAAACGATTTTTTTGGGTTCTAAGAATACGGTAGATATGATTGCGGTCTCCTTCAAATTGAAGAACCACATCTACCATGTGCTCCAGTATTTTTGGTCCAGCGATTTGACCATCTTTGGTGATATGACCCACCAAAAAAACAGGGGTGTGGGTTTCTTTGGCGAATTTGATAAATTCTGCGGTGCTTTCTCGGATTTGGGATACGCTACCAGGGCTACTGTCTATATAATCCGTATGAAGCGTTTGTACGGAGTCGATGATAACCAATTCGGGAGTCAGGGCTTCAATTTGGAAAAAAATATTTTGTGTTTTTGTTTCACTAAGTATGTAACAATTCTCCGAGGAGACATCCATTCTATCAGATCGTATTTTTATCTGTCGTTGGCTTTCTTCTCCGGATACATACAAGACTTTACACCCCATTCGCATGGCAATTTGCAAAAGCAAGGTGGATTTTCCAATCCCAGGCTCCCCCCCCAAAAGCATCAGAGCCCCAGGAATAATTCCTCCTCCCAATACACGGTTGAGTTCGGCATCTCCGGTATTGATTCTTGCCTCAGAAGACACCTCAATTTCACTAATTTTTGTCGGTTTGGAAGGAGTGCCAGGTTTATTCTCGCTTTTCCAATCCTTCTTGTTGGGTTTTTCCATCACCTCTTCAGTGAGGGTGTTCCATTGTTTACACGAATTGCATTGACCCTGCCACTGGGCGTGTTGTGTACCACAGCTCTGGCAAAAAAAAGAGGTTTTCACTTTACTCATAGACTGCCAACCGGAAAAAAGGTTTATTTCTGGCGATTAACCAAAGGTAATGCAAAAAATGCCAGTGCTCCAAAAGTCACCACCATGAGTGTTTGGCAGGTCCACATGATCCATCCGAAGGCCAGGGCTGATTCTTTGGAAATGCCGAAAGCAATCAAAACAAGGGAAACAGAATAGGGGTATATTCCTATGCCTCCATTGGTGGCCGAGATCGAGAGTCCTCCTACAACAAAGGCTGGAATTATGGCATTCATTTCCAAGTTAATGGTCTCTGGAATGGAGAACTTGATTACCCAAAACATGAGTACATACATTAACCAGATAAAAAAGGTGTGAGCAATAAATAACCCCTTATTTTTCATTTTTTTGATCGAAAGCATTCCTTCCCAAATGCCCAAAAAAAACTGTTTTATTTTTTCGGTAACTGGATGGGTCGATTGAATGAAAAATTTTCTGATAAAAATGAAGCAAATGGCTGATATTAGAAGGGTCAGAAGGGTTTGAAAAAAATTGATATTGTCAAAACCCAGATAGCCAGCGATTAAATCATATTGAAGACTTAAAGCCAGAAGAATGCAGCTCATCAGTAATATCAAATCAACAACACGTTCCGCAATGACGGTTCCAAAGGCTTTTTGAAAGGGAATGTTTTCATATCGATCCATTGCAGTAGACCGGAGGACTTCCCCAGATCGAGGAATGCCCAGATTGGAAAAGTACCCGATCAGTACGGCCATGATTGAATTGATGGTTTTGGGGTAGTACCCCAGCGGATTTAATAGATATTTCCAGCGTACGGCTCTTGAAATATGACTAAGAACTCCAAAAAAAGCAGAGAGAAAGACGTACTTAAAGTCTGCATTTTTGATGTACATAATAATATTTTGACGGTCTTCTGGAGTGGTATTTAAGTAACTCAGATAAATGAAAAAGACTCCAATGAAAAGCGGTATCAGTTTCTTTAATAGTGAAAGGACTATTTTCAAATCCTTAGTTTAATCGGTTGGTATTTTCGTCTGGAAAAATTATTGTGGGCTTAAAATTTTTCGCTTCCTCGAAGTCCATTTGTGCATAACCAATGATGATAACAATGTCACCTTTTTGAGCCTTTCTTGCGGCTGGGCCGTTGAGGGTTACTTCTCCGCTTCCTCTTTCACCCTCTATGATATAAGTTACTAGCCTTTCTCCATTATTGATGTTCACCACTTGCACTTTCTCGCCCACCAAAAAATTAGCGGCATCGATCAGGTCACGATCAATGGTGATACTGCCGATGTAGCTTAGATCAGCATCGGTTACTTTTACCCTGTGAATTTTAGATTTTATTACCTCAATTAACACGGGTCAAATTTAGTCATTTAAGACATATCCATATTATCAATTAACCTAATTTTTCCCAAATGGGCAGCGATGAAGGCACGTCCCTTGGAAACAGGTTTCTCCAAATCTATTTCTTTGAGAGTAGCAGCATTTGTAATCCTGAAGTAATCTAAAGTTAAAAGGTCATATTTTTTAAAAAAATCATTGATGCGATCTTTGAGCTGCCCATATTGGATATGCTTTGCATTTTTCTTTGCATAGCAAAGCGATTCATACAATTTAGGGGCGAATTTTCGTTCTGTTTCGGTCAGCAAAGCATTGCGAGAACTCATGGCAAGGCCATCTTTTTCCCTTACAATGGGGCAACTGACAATTTTAGTTTTTAGTTTTTGCGATTGGGTTATGTGATTTACTATCCTCAACTGTTGGAAATCCTTTTCTCCAAAATAGGCTTTTTCGGGTTGGAAGGTGTTTAAAAAATAAGATACTACGGTTGCCACCCCTTGAAAATGTCCCGATCTCTTCTCCCCCTCCATTATTAGGTCTAAGCCCCCCAAATCAAATGATTTTGATTGGATATTTTGCCCATAAACATCGAAAGCTTTTGGGAGGTATACACTTATGTTACCATTTATTTTTTCGATTTTTTGTAAATCGGCTTCAAAATGGGTGGGGTAATTTTCAAGATCAGTTTGATTATCGAATTGAGTGGGATTGATAAAAATACTGACCAATACGCTGTGATTTTGTTCTAATGCTTTGTTAATCAAGGACAAATGACCATCGTGTAACGCCCCCATAGTTGGAACAAACCCGAGGGGTCGGCTTTGACTAGACAAGTGTGATACTAAAGATTTGGACGCTTTGAAAACCTTCATTTAATAAAAAATTAACAGCTTCAAAGATAAGTAATTCGGCATATTCCGTTAAATTTTTGTAATTTTGCCAGGCTTTGACTCCTCAGATTAAAAGAGCATTTATGAAAGACAAAAGGGTTCTTAATATCTCTTCTGAAGTGGTTCCATACCTTCCTCAGACCAATCAAGCCATTCATTCGTTCAAAATACCAAAAAACATTAACGATCATGGAGGTCAAACGCGGATTTTCATGCCAAGATATGGTTTAATCAATGAAAGAAGGCATCAGTTGCACGAGGTGATAAGACTATCAGGAATGAATTTGGTTATCAATGATGTGGACATGCCGTTGATCATAAAAGTAGCTTCTATACCCAAAGAGCGCATGCAAGTCTATTTTATTGATAATGAAGATTATTTCAAGAGACGTGCTCTTTTAAAAGATGAAAAACAATTGCCATTCAAAGACAATGATGAAAGAATGATTTTCTTCACCAAAGGAGTGATCGAAACCGTTAAGAAACTCAATTGGTCTCCAGATATTATTCATCTACACGGATGGTTTACGAGTCTGTTCCCATTGTATCTCAATACCTATTACAAAGACGAACCCATATTTGCTGACAGTAAAATAGTAACTTCATTGTATGCCAAAGATTTTGAGGGGACCTTTTCCAAACAATTTCACAAAAAAGTGGCTTTTGATGATATTTCTGACGAAATGATTGAGCCTTTGAAGGATCCTCAATTTGAAAGTCTTACTCAATTGTGTTTGAATTTTTCAGATGGATACGTCATAGCTGATGAAGCCATTCCTAAGTCAATTGAAAGTTATTTAAAATCCAATAAAATTCCGGGACTTAGCTATGAAGAATCTCTTAAAGAGGATGCTTTCATTCAATTTTACACTAACCATATTTTAAAATAACGAATGTATTTTTTGAGGATGCTCAACCACCGTGTATCTCTTGTGCTACTGCTGTTGTTTGTTTTTCTTTCTTGCGACAAAGAATACCATTCCGCAGGATCGGAACTCCTTTTGGCCACGGCTCTTCAATCCAAATCCTACGATGCTCCTGTTTATTCTTACCAAAGTAAGGTGAATTATTTCCAAACCGATGGACTGCCCTTGGCACAATTAGGAAAAATTGAATTACCCGGTTTGGGAATTACTGAGGCTGGAATCACTGCGAGGCTTACTGCCAGTGTTAATCCTATTTTTGGCAGGTATAGCCAAACTAAAGAGGAGGATGAAGAGGATGATAACATTGAATTAATCAATGAAAGAGAAACCGTCACTCAGGTGTATCTCGAAATTCCTTTTTTCAACAACACTGATGATAAAGATCGAGATGGCGTAATTGATGCTCTTGACTTGGATCCGGAAGACCAGGATAGTGATACTGATGGAGATGGCGTTAGCGATATAATTGAGACCCGTTCCAATTTGAACCCTTTAAGTCCGGACAGTGATGGCGATGGGATTTTAGACGATGTAGATCAAGACAATAAAACCTATGATCATCAGAATAGAACTTATGAAATAGATTCCATTTATGGAAATCGGGAGTCATTATTTGATCTTAAGGTATACGAATTAAAGTATTTTCTGTCCGATTATGATCCTGCCACTGATTTTGAGAAAAAGTCCCAGTTTTTTTCAAATACTGATTTTTTTGAAAGGGGTTTTTATGGCGCCACACTTCACGACGCCCGTTACCAACTCAATTTTGATGAATTGCGGTTTAATTTTGACGAAGACGATCCCGAAACCGAAGATGTTGATGAGCGGGATAAGGTGGAGACTCGACTGACACCAAGGATCAGGGTCCCATTGAATGTTGATTTTTTCCAGGAAAAAATTTTAGATCAAGAGGGCAGTTTGGTTTTTTCTGACAACGAAAGTTTTTCTCATCACTTTAGGGGTGTTATCATTAAAGCAGAGAACTTTGATGATGATTTATATATGCTTTTGGATATACGTAACGCTTCAATAAGAATTGAGTATGAGTATGATCGCGTAAATACCAACCAAACTTCGGATGATACCTCAGATGATACCATTGAAAGAGAAGCGAAAACATATACTTTAGGTTTTGGCACCAATTTTTCTACCATAAAGAACAAGGAAACCAATAGCCAAATTGAACAGGAGCTCTTGGCTGCAAGGGAACAAACCCCCTCTGAAAATATTTATCTAAGCGGGAATGGTTTGTTTTCCAAGCTTAAGTTGTTTGAACAAGATCATGATGAGAATAGATTGCTAAATCAGTTAAGGGAAAACCGCTGGGTAATCAACGAGGCCAATTTGGTACTTTACATCAATGCTGATCAACACAGTTTGTCAAATCCTTCATACTTTCCCGATAGGCTTTATTTATACAAATACGACAATGGCTCTCCTTTATCGGATTTTAGCATTGACAACTCAGTAAATAATCTTCAAAAAAACAGAGACAAGTATGTCTATGGAGGTATATTGGAACGCGATGATAACGATCGCCCTTTTCGTTATAAATTTAGGATTACCGATCATGTAAATCGTCTGATCCGCAATGACTCCACCAATGTGACTTTAGGTTTGGTCCCTACTGGGGGATTAGCGACAATCTATTCAAAAAAAGCAGAGACCTTTACACAGGAGCTTATCAACTATCCTGCCACTGCCATTCTTAACCCGAAGGGAGTTATCTTATACGGATCTGAGAGCCCAATTCAATCCCAGGGGGGTATTAAACTCGAAATATTCTACACAGAGTACTAGTTTCTCCTATTCATCCACTTTAAAAATTGTCCAACACTTTCAATAGAATAGAATATTATTATTTAAAA
>JAQCBK010000009.1 GCA_027621505.1 Bacteroidota bacterium
TTCCACTATTTTTTTTGGCGCATTTAAATATGCAACAAGAGCAGAATCTCTCTGAGCTTGTGCCTTTCAAATAAATTTTAAACAGGCTTAATTCTCCTAAAATAGTTTTTTATATTAATATCGCACTAGGATGATTAATAACCCCAGATCCTTCAACCTATGAAAAAAAACCTACACCTCCCCTATCTGTTTTTGATCTCCATTCTCATTTGTTCTTGTAGTAAAGAGAAAAGTTCTAAGACAACTGAAAAGCTTACATACAAAGCCACCGTATTGCCTGAAGATATCAACAAGCTATTCGATGTCAGAGGAGCATCATCGGCAGATACGGTTTGGGTCTTTCTGCAGGGGGGGGCCAGATTGGAAAAAAAACTTTGAATTGGAGCCAGAATCGACCAGTGGTAAAGACTATGATTTTTTCTTGGATGACCTGAGAGTGTATCCGCTTCAGGCACAACACTTTAACAGTGACTTGGATAAGTATACCGATTTCAATTACGAATATTCCGTGAAAGAAAATAATACTGCAGCTGCTGCCGTTAAAAGGGTGGTTGAACATTTCAAAGACCAAAACAAAATAGTTTACCTGATTGGTCACTCCTAAGGGGCATTTATGGTACAGGAGATTCTCAAACAATTTGGAAATATTGCTAATGCCAATGCGATATTGAATTGTCGTTTGGATTTGGACGAGTTGGTATGGAAAGGGGCTCAAAAAGGAAAAGCATATAAATATGATGAAAATGGAGAAAATCCATCTGAAATGAGTGTACCCGGTGAAAGTGACCCCCTAAAAGCTCGAAATCTTGTAATTATGGCCAGTGGATTGGGCACTACACGTTATACTCAAGCTCTCAAAGATGTTGATCTTTCAAAAACAATTTTTTTTGGCACCTCAAATGACGAAGCGGTAGGGCGTTGGACTGAAAAAGAGATGGATTTTCTGAAAAGCAAATCGACAAAATATTTTTACAATCCTGGAAGCCACAGTTTTATTTTCGGATACGACAACATGAAAAATCTAGTTTCGCAACTGATATTGCTGGATAAATCAGAATGAGAATCAATCCAGTAAGCTTTCTCCATTTAGGTCTGTGGTAAGCACACTGCTCATGTAATCAAAAAAGGGACGAATGTTTTGAAAATGTGTGTCGATATGCTCAATAAAATGAGGAGCAAAGACTTCTTGATCCGAAAAGTTTTTGACAAAAACGTATTGTTTCTTTTTGATCAAATCAATATTGGGATGTTCTTTGGAAAAACCCTTAGGGGCGGTTTTGACCTCATCTCCTGAGAGATTCCCCCAATGTTTTTTAAAGCCAGCGTCAGCTATAATTGTTCTTAGTTCATCGCCATCCAATTCCATTTCTTTGCGAATGCGAAAAAGATCTTCTGGATTCGGTGCCCAAAAACCCACTCCCAAAAAACTGTTTTCAGGTTCTAAATGAATATAATAACCCCCTCTTAGGGCAGGTTTTTCACGATGAAAAGCAATGCCAAAATGATTTTTATAAGGCATTTTGTTCTTGGAAAAACGAACATCACGATAGATCCGAAACATCTTGGCTTTTTCGATCTTGTCGTAGTTTTGCATTTTTTCCTCTACAGCCTTCATAAACAGCTTTACCTCGGCCTCCAAGGTTTTAAATTCAGCCTTATTGTCGAGAAACCAATCTCGGTTGTTGTTTTCCTTGAGTTTGGAAAAAAATGAAAATAGTTCTGGATTTATGGTAAGCATCTTAAAGTTTTTATTCTGAAATCCAAGATAAAATCTTTTCCTCTAATATACTCAAAGGTATGGCGCCATCCTCTAAAACCTTTCTGTGGAAAGTTCTGATATCAAAGCGCTCTCCCATTTTTTCTTCGGCCAAGTTACGAAGCTCACGAATTTTCATCTGTCCAATTTTATAGGAAAGCGCTTGGGCAGGATTGGCCATATAGCGCTCGATTTCAGCAGTGAGTTTGGCTTCTGAGTCTCCTTCGTTTTCCAATGAATAGGCAATGGATTGCTCTCTGGTCCAGCCTTTGGCATGCAAACCAGTGTCCACCACCAATCGGATGGCACGATGCATTTCCATATTTAGCATTCCAAAATATTGATAAGGATCCTCATACAGTCCAAGTTCCATTCCCAAAGACTCAGTATAGAGGGCCCACCCCTCAGAAAAAGCACTGTAAAATGAATTCTTTCGAAAGTTGGGTAGGTTTTGATTCTCCTGTTGTATTGAAATTTGAAAATGATGACCCGGTATGGCTTCGTGCAAGAACAAGGCTTCATTGTCAAAAACGTTGTATTGCTGTACATTGGGGATGGGAATATAAAAAATACCTGGCCTAGTGCCGTCCAATGAACCTCTGTTGTAATGAGCAGCTGCAGATTTTTCCCGAAAAGCCTCCACCCTTCTTATTTCAAAAGGGGTTTTGGGTTGAAGATCAAACAATTGATCCACATAGGGTTTCATCTTCTCATACATTACATTGAAGTTCTCAATCACCTGTTCTGGGCTGTCAAAAGGCATTAATTCTTTGGAACTTCGAACGTGTTCAAAAAATTCCAGTAGTGTCCCTTTAAATCCGACTTCTTCCATGACCTTTTTCATTTCTCCACGAATGCGCGCCACTTCTTTCAGACCAAGTTGATGGATTTCATTTGCCGACATGTCGGTAGTGGTATACACTTGAATCGCATGCTTGTAATACGCTTCACCATCGGGAAACGAAGCATAGCCACTGGTTTCTCTCCCGGCTTCATAATAAGGCCCAGCCATAAAATCGTGAAGTTTTTGATAGGCCGGAATGATTTTATCTCCGATCATCCGTTCATAGGCAGCTGTCAATTCCATTTTTTCTTCCTGTGTCAATCCATCGGGCAGGTTTTTGATGGGATTGTAGAACAAGTGAGAGCTTACCTCCAACCCTGTCATCGCTGCCAATTGAGGAATTACTTTTTCAATCAGGGATTTCGGCAAAACATAACCTTTTTCCATCCCCAGTTTCATTTTTTCTTCTGCGCTGGACATCCATTGTAAATATCCTTCCAAGCGGATCAGCCAATTCCGATAATCTTGAGCTGTAACAAAAGGCTGTGCTCCTTTTCCTGAGGCCAATTGACCTATGGTCAAATGAAACGTCCACATTTGATCAATGGGCATCAAATCTTTGTAAAAAGTAGTGCCTTTCAACTCCAATTCTAAATCACGGATAAGAATTTTCTTACTCATTAGCTCATCAGGACTCAAATATTCGTCTTCATAATGAAAGAGGCTATCGATGTAGGAGCTCAAAAATTCTCTTTCTTTAACCTTAAACGCATCTGATAAAAAATCAGGAAGGGTATCATTGTAGCGGTCGTCCCCCATAAAGGTTGCGTTGATGCGATACAACTCCAATGAGCCTTGGAAGTAATTCTCCAAAAGCTGATCGAAACTTTTCCGATGTTTCTCTTGATAGAAGAAATTACAGGCAGTAAGAACGCACAGGATCAGAATAAGAGGTGTATTTTTCATTTTAGAAACTTTTGATATTTAGAAAATTACAAAAATAATCCCTACCAAAATGGAAAAGGTGACTCAGCGTTTTCTTTGTTTTAAAAGGGCCAAAATATCCTCCAGTGACTTCCCTTTAGATTTCAACAAAATGAGGTAGTGAAAAAATAGGTCGGCCGCCTCCTCCATAAACAAGGCTTCATTACCATCAACAGCCTCTATAACCGCTTCTACGGCTTCCTCCCCTACTTTTTGGGCTATTTTATTCCCCCCCTTTTCAAAGAGGCTACTCACATAGCTGTCTTGTGAGGGGTTTTGCTGACGATCATCAATTATCGCCTCCAGATCCCTAACGAAACTCAATCCAGAGGTGTTCTTTTCCCCCCAACAGGTATCCGTTCCTTTGTGACAAGTGGGGCCTACTGGTGTGGCCCTAACCAAAAGGGTGTCTTGATCACAGTCAACCTTAATGGATTTGAATTCCAAAAAATTACCACTTTCCTCTCCCTTGGTCCATAACCTTTGTTTACTTCTACTGAAAAAAGTGACCCTTCCAGTGGACTGGGTTTTTTCTAAAGCGGCTTCGTTCATATAGCCCAGCATCAATACATTTTGGGTTTGAGCGTCCTGAATGATAGCTGGCAGAAGGCCATCGGTATTTTTATTAAAATCAGCGGTTTTCATTTACAATTCTTGTTGCGATGTTATTATTTTTTAAAATCTCTTTCAATTTTGGGATGGCAATTTCACCAAAGTGAAAAACACTGGCAGCCAGTGCAGCATCAGCTTTTCCTTTTTTAAAAGCCTCCACAAAGTGGTGCGTATTTCCTGCCCCTCCAGAAGCTATAATCGGAATATTAACCGTTTCTGATAATTCAGCCAAGGCAGCATTCGCAAATCCGTTTTTGGTTCCATCGTGATCCATTGAGGTAAAAAGGATTTCTCCTGCACCACGAATTTCGGCTTCTCTTGCCCATTCGAATAGTTCTATGGGTGTGGGGACCTTCCCTCCTACCAAATGCACCCGCCAATGATCTTGAATTTTTTTGGCATCAATGGCCACCACAACACACTGACTCCCAAAAGCATCAGCCAATTCATTGATCAATTCCGGACGGCGGACGGCGGCAGAGTTGATCGATACTTTATCCGCACCGTTTCTCAATAATATTTTGGCATCCTCTACGCTGCTGATCCCTCCTCCTACGGTAAAAGGAATGTCTAAGGCCGCAGCAACCTTCAAAACCAAATCGGCCAGCGTTTTACGCTTCTGTTCTGTTGCGGAAATATCCAAAAACACCAATTCATCTGCCCCTTCATCTGTGTATCGTGTGGCCAGTTCTACAGGATCACCAGCGTCGCGTAAATCCACAAAATTGACCCCTTTTACAGTTCTTCCGTCTTTGATGTCCAGACAAGGGATGATTCTCTTGGTTAACATCGTTTAACTGTTTTTTAAAATATACGTTTCTAAGTCTTTCAAGCGGATCTTTTTTTCATAAATCGCCTTGCCTATAATGACACCCTCACACCCCAATTCGACCAATCGGGGCAATTCGGCCAAATCGGAAATTCCCCCCGAGGCAATGAGCTTTATTCCAGAACAGGCCTGTATTAGGGACTGATACAGTTCAAAAGCAGGCCCTTCCATCATACCGTCTTTGCTAATGTCAGTGCAAATCGCATATCGAACGCCTTCTTCTTGGTATTTTTGAATGAAAGGAATTAATTCTTGATCTGAGGTTTCTGTCCAGCCACTGATGGCGATGCATTCGTCTTTGACATCGGCTCCCAAAATGATCTTTTCACCTCCATAACGGCTCAACCAAGCCTTAAAAGTATGCGGTTGTTTCACCGCAATACTCCCCCCTGTAATTTGTTGTGCCCCGCATTCAAAAGCAATCTTCAGATCCTCGTCGGATTTTAACCCACCTCCAAAATCTATTTTTAAACGCGTGTGGGTCGCCAGTTTTTCCAAAACTTTATGGTTGACAATGCTCTTGGCCTTTGCACCGTCCAAGTCCACTAGGTGCAAGTATGACACGCCAATTCCCTCAAAAGCCTTTGCGACCTCTAATGGATCCTCATTATAGGTTTTTTGGGTGGTGTAATCTCCCTTAGTGAGTCGAACACACTTTCTATCAATAATGTCTATGGCTGGGATAATTCTCATGCTAAATTTTTAAAAAATTTTCCAAAAGTCGCAAACCATCCTTACTGCTTTTTTCTGGGTGAAATTGCACCCCAAAAAAATTATCTTTTTGAACTGCTACACTATAGGTGCCTGCATAATCACTTTTGGCAGTTGTGGCTGCCGTTAATGGCACAAAATAACTGTGAACAAGGTACATATAACAATCTTGGGAAATGCCATCAAACAGGCCTTCCGATGCATGTTGAACCCGATTCCATCCCATTTGGGGTACTTTTACCGTATTGGGAAATCGTTTGACGGTCTCTTGAAGTATACCCAGGGCTGTGGTGTTCCCCTCTTCGGTTTTTTTAAACAGCAATTGCATCCCCAAGCAAATGCCTAAAACAGGCTGTTTGAGTTGAGGGATCAAGCGATCCAGGCCTTTGGATTTTAATTTCTCCATGGCACTAGAGGCCTCCCCTTGACCAGGAAAGATCACCTTCTCTGCAGCGGAAATAAGTTCGGTGTCGTGGGTAATTTGAGCCACCACACCCAAGCGTTCCAGCGCAAACTGGAGGCTTTTCACATTCCCTGCATCATAATCGACAATTACCGTTTTCATTTTATAAAGTCCCTTTGGTTGAAGGCAAAGTCATATGGTTGATATCTTTTTTGATCGCCATTTTAATGGCTTTGGCAAAGGCTTTAAAAATGGATTCGATCTTATGGTGTTCATTGGTACCCTCTGCTTTGATATTGATGTTGGCTTTTGCACCATCAGCAAAGGATTTAAAAAAGTGGTAAAACATTTCTGTAGGCATTTGCCCAATCATCTCTCTTTTGAATTCCGTTTCCCAAACCAACCAACTTCTGCCACCAAAATCAAGCGCTACTTGGGCCAATGCATCGTCCATGGGCAGTGTAAACCCATAGCGTTCAATCCCTTTTTTATCCCCCAAAGCACGGGCAAAAGACTCCCCCAAAGCAATAGCGGTGTCTTCGATGGTGTGGTGTTCGTCAACTTCCAAATCTCCTTGGGTCTGGATGAACAAATCAACACCTCCATGGCGCGCTAACTGATCCAGCATGTGGTCAAAAAATGAAATCCCCGTATTGATTTCACTTTTTCCTGAGCCGTCCAGATTCAAATCGACAGAGATTTGTGTTTCTTTGGTGTTCCGCTCATAACGAACTGCCCGTTCTTTTAACAATAACATTTGGTAGATCTCCTCCCAGCTTTGGGTACGGATGGCAATGGTTCCCTCCAAATCGTTATCACTTACTTCATCGACTCCCAGATCTGGATAATTGTCTATAAAAATGCCTTTAGCGCCCAAGTTTTTGGCCAATTGCATGTCTGTCAATCGATCTCCTATGACAAAGGAATTGGCTAAATCGTATTGGGGGTTGTTCATGTAAGCGGTCAACATTCCTGTTCCAGGTTTGCGGGTATCGGCCCCCTCCTCTGGAAAGGTTCTGTCAATAAAGATTTCCGAAAAGACAATACCTTCGTTTTCAAAAGACTTGACCAAGTGATTCTGGTACGGCCAAAATTCTTCCTCTGGAAAACTATCGGTTCCCAATCCATCTTGATTGGTGACCATAACCAACTCATAGTTCAATGCTCGGACAATACTGCCCAAGTATCTGAATACTTGGGGATAGAAAACCAATTTTTCAAAGGCATCTACCTGGTAATCTCCAGGCTCTAGCGTCAATGTGCCGTCACGGTCTATGAACAATACTTTCTTCATTGATCTATGGATTTACAAACATTCATAAATTTAATATTTTCTTGGGGAGTTCCTATGGTAACCCGAAGGCAGTTCTCACACCCGATGAGTGAAGATCGGTTTCTAACCACGATGTCATTTTCAATCAGTTGACTGTATCGCTTGTTGGCATCGTCCACTTGTATTAAAAGAAAATTGGCATTACTTGGGAAAATTTTCCTAACAAAGTTGAAATTCAACAACACCTTTTCCATATTTTGACGCTCAGCAATCAATTCTTTAACCTGATGCTCGACTGCCTTTTTTTGTTTCAATGAAGCCATTGCAGCTTTTTGAGTCAGTATATTAATGTTGTACGGGGGCTTAATTTTATTTAAATAGCTAATGATTAAAGGATCAGCAAAGCCAATCCCCAAGCGAATCCCAGCCAATCCATAAGCTTTTGAAAAGGTTTGGCAAATCATCAGTTTGGGATAGGCATCAATGAGGCTTAATGCGCTGGTTTGTTCTGCGAAATCGACATAGGCTTCATCCACTACTACCAAGCCCTTAAAACGCTTTAAAAGGGCTTCAATTTGACTCAATGGAATGGTGTTTCCCGTCGGATTGTTTGGGCTACAAACAAAAATCACCTTGGTTTTTTTATCAACCTTTGCTGTAATGGCCTCCAAATCCAATTCAAAGTTGGTATTGAGGGGGACAGCGTGGGCTCTGATATTGTTGAGCTGGGCCAAAACCCCATACATTCCATAGGTAGGTGGCAATAGGATGACTTCATCTTGTCCAGGCTCACAAAATGCACGAAAAATCAAGTCCAAGACCTCATCACTGCCATTGCCCAATAAAATTTGGTCAGGCTTGACCCCTTTAATTTCAGCCAAAGCTGTTTTTAATTTACGCTGCAAGGGATCAGGATAGCGGTTGACTTCACTTTCAAAAGGGTTTTCGTTGGCATCCAAAAAGGTCTTTTGTGCTTCAAAATCCTCAAAATCATCTCTGGCCGAACGATAGGCAGCCATCTCCCTCACCATGGGTCTCAGAAGTCGTATTATTGCTGAATCATTCATTAGCAAGCTTTTTAAGTCGTATTGAAACGGCATTTTTATGGGCTTGTAAACCTTCAGCACTTGCCATTTCTTCAATCACAGGCCCAAGATCTTGTAATCCCTGAGCTGTAATTTTTTGATAGGTAATGGCTTTTAAAAAACTATCCAAGTTCACCCCGCTGTATTGTCTTACATAGCCGTTGGTCGGCAAAGTATGGTTGGTTCCGGAGGCATAATCCCCTGCACTTTCTGGGGTGTAGTTTCCAATAAAGACAGAACCGGCGTGTTTGATCTGATTGACAAAGTCTTCTTCGTTTTCCAAACAAACGATCAAATGCTCTGCCCCATAAAAATTGGTAAATGCCAAAGCTTCCTCCTGCTGATCAAAATAGATGATTTTGGAGTTATTAAGGGCCTTTCGAGCGGTATCTTCTCGTTCCAAAACAGAAATTTGCCTTTCTATTTCCTCGGTTACATCATCGATCATCTCCCGATCTGTAGTAACCAAAAGAACTTGACTGTCGGGGCCATGCTCCGCTTGAGATAAAAGATCCGAAGCGACAAAAGCAGCATTGGCAGTGGCATCGGCTACCACCATCAACTCGCTAGGTCCTGCAGGCATATCAATGGATACTTGATATTGGGTCGCCAACTGCTTGGCTACAGTTACATATTGGTTCCCAGGGCCAAAAAGTTTATCTACTTTGGGTAGGCTGGCTGTTCCCAATGTCATTCCAGCAATGGCTTGCATCCCACCCAACTTAAATATTTTATCGACTCCACAAAGGTTTGCCGTATAAAGTATTACATCAGGTAACTCACCATTACTATCTGGTGGTGAGCACAATAAAACATGACTACATCCTGCAACTTGAGCAGGAATGGCCAACATCAGAATCGTGGAAAATAAGGGTGCAGATCCTCCGGGAATGTACAAGCCTACTTTTTCTATGGGCAATTTTTTTTGCCAACAATTGACCCCTTTTTGGGTCTCAACTTTGACCTCATTGGTTTTTTGAGCCTTGTGAAAGCGGTAAATGTTTTCTTTCGCTTTTTGGATGGCCAACTTTAATTTCTCGGGTACACGAGCTTTGGCCAGCTCAATTTCTTCATCAGTAACAGAGAAATCATCCAATTTGACTTTATCAAATTTCTCGGTATAATACATTAATGCTTTATCTCCCTTCTGAGCAACCTCATCAAAGACTTCCTTGGCCAGAGGCTCTAAGGAAGCATAGGAGGCAGAGCCCCTTTGGGTCAAAGTCGCCCATTGGTCGGGCTTGGGGTTGGTATAAACTTGCATCACAAAACCATTTTTTCGATAGGACAAACCAAAATGTCTTCTGCCCCTGCAGCTTTCAACGCATCTATGACTTCCCAAAAAGAGGATTCGTCAATTACCGAGTGGAGAGAAGACCAACCTTCTTTGGCCAAAGGCAATACGGTAGGGCTTTTCAGTACTGGTAAGATGTTGCTTATCAGATCAATTTTATCATTGGGGGTATTCATTAAAATATATTTTGATTTTTTAGCGCGTATAACAGTTCCCAAACGAAAAAGTAATTTCTCAACAATTTGCTTTTTCTCTAGAGGTAGGCTTGGTGATTGTACCAAGACCGCTTGGGATTCAAGTATTTTAACAACTTCATTGAGGTTGTTCTTAAAAAGTGTACTGCCACTGGAAACGATATCACAAATGGCATCAGCCAATCCAATATTGGGGGCAATCTCTACAGAACCATTGATGATGTGCAAATCAGCGGTAATCCCGTTGGCTTCCAAAAATTGATTGACGGTATTGGGATAAGAAGTGGCAATGCGTTTTCCTTCCAATTCACTTACCCCTCCAAAAGACGTTTCCTTGGGGACTGCAATTGATACTCGACATTTCGAAAAACCAAGCTTTTCCAAAACGACCAAGTCTTTTCCTTTTTCATGGATCAAATTTTCACCGATGATGGCCAAATCCACTACTCCATCCCTTAGGTATTGTGGGATATCACCATTTCTGAGGTAAAGCACCTCCATTGGAAAATTCCTAGCGGGAGCCTTCAGCTGATCTTTTCCATTGTCAATGGAAATACCACACTTTTTGAGCATGATCAGAGACTCTTCATTGAGCCTCCCTGATTTTTGAATCGCAATTTTTATCATTGTAAATATATTTATAAAAAAACCCGTTTGAAATCAAACGGGTTTTAAGTATGGTCAATACATTATCATTACCACATTTGATGGGTCATAGATACATGTATATGATGATTCGTATTTTTCACAAGGCAAATATAATACTTTTTTCAACGAGAAATCAAATCTATTTTATTGACCTCCTAGAATTATGGGCATGCCATCCTCTCCACTGCCAATAACAATGACCTTGGCATTGGGGGAAGTCGCTAACTCTTTGGTGGCTTCAATCCCCTTTTCTTTTAAAATCATATTGGTAATAGAAGCACTTAGAATCCTGTTAGCAGCGGCCTTACCCTCTGCATCAATTCTTTGTTTTTCGGCTTCTTGCTTCGCCTTTTCAATTCGGAATTCATACTCTAGGGCTTCTTGCTCTTGGATTAATTTTCTTTCGATACCTTCCTTGATGGCCAAGGGCAAGGAAACATCTCTTACCAAAACCGCATTGAGTTGAATGTGTTGATTTTCAACAACCTTTTGAGTTTCCTCATAGATTTCATTCTGAATGGCGTCTCTTTTGGTAGAGTACAATTGTTCGGGCGTATATCGTCCTACCACACTTCGCGCAACTGCACGGATTTGCGGAATGAGAACAATATTAACATAATTCTCGCCTTTGGTTTTGTGTAACAAACCCAATTCGTTATATACCGGTTGGTACAATACAGAGACATCGAGGGAAATTTCCAAACCGTTGGAAGACAAAACTTGCATATTCCCTTCAAAGAATTCTTGTTGTTTTACATTATAGATATAGACCTTGTTCCAAGGCGCAATAACATGAAATCCTTCTGATAATGGAGGCTTGTCAGTGACAACTCCACCGCCAAAAGTTTTGAACAGTACGCCTGCCTCTCCATAGCCAATATTGATGGACGATTTGGAGACAAAAATGATCAGCACAAAGGCCAATAGAATGATAGGTAATCCAATTTTGGGTAATTTTTGCATAATATTATTGTTTTAGGTTAACATGCCTCCATCTACTTGGAGTACTTGTCCAGTTATATAGTTTGAGAAATCTGAAGCTAAAAAAACGCAGGCATTTGCAACATCCTCAGGGGTTCCCCCTCTTTTGAGAGGAATACCTTCTCTCCACTTTTGGACCACGTCCTCTGGGAGTTTTTCTGTCATTTCCGTTTCGATAAATCCAGGAGCAATCACATTACTTCTGATGTTTCTAGATCCCAACTCCAAGGCAATTGCTTTGGAAAAACCTATGATACCGGCTTTTGATGCGGCATAATTGGATTGTCCCGCGTTACCTTTGATTCCCACAACAGAACTCATATGGATCAGAGAACCATGTCTTTGCTTGAGAAAGGTGCGTTGAATGGCTTTGGTCATATTGAAAACCGATTTGAGATTGACCTCAATGACTTGATCAAAGTCGTCCTCACCGATACGCATCAAAAGGTTGTCCTTAGTAATGCCCGCATTATTGACAAGGATATCGACGGTTTCAAATTCTTTGATGACTTCATCTACCAGTTGTTGGGCTTGATCAAAATCTGCGGCATTGCTTTGGTAGGATTTTGCTTTGATCCTTAGTGAATTGAGTTCTTTTTCCAAGTTCTGAGCCGCTTCGGTCGAGCTGCTGTAGGTAAAAGCTACATTGCAACCATTACGGGCAAAAGCGAGTGCAATACCCCTACCGATTCCCCTAGTGGCACCGGTTATGATTGCGGTTTTGTTTTCCAATAGTTTACTCATAAATAAATTATGATAAGACTTGAGCTACTTTTCTTCCAATATCGGCTGGGGAGTCAACGATGTGAATGCCACATGAACTCATGATTCTTTTTTTGGCTTGAGCGGTATCATCTGCACCGCCAACAATGGCACCAGCATGTCCCATGGTTCTTCCTTTGGGAGCGGTTTCTCCTGCGATAAAGCCAATGACTGGCTTGGCATTGCCATTTTCTTTAATCCATAAAGCAGCATCCGATTCCAATTGTCCTCCAATTTCACCAATGACAACAATAGCCTCTGTTTCGGGGTCATTCATGAACAACTCCACTGCATCTCTGGTAGTGGTTCCAATGATGGGATCTCCTCCTATACCTATGGCTGTACTAATTCCCAGCCCCACTTTGACTACCTGATCGGCAGCTTCATAGGTGAGTGTTCCCGATTTGGAAACAATTCCAACTTTGCCTTTTTTGAAAACGAATCCAGGCATGATACCGACTTTGGCTTCTTCCGGAGTGATCACACCGGGGCAATTCGGACCGATAAGAGTACAATTTCTTTTCTTGATGTAATCAGATACTTTGGTCATATCGGCAACAGGTATTCCTTCAGTAATGGCAATGATGACCTCGATTCCAGCTTCGGCAGCTTCCATGATGGCATCGGCGGCAAATGCAGGAGGAACAAAAATAATAGAAGTGTCTGCATTTTCCTCTTTAACAGCTTGGGCTACAGAATTAAAAACGGGCCTATCCAAATGCGTTTGTCCTCCCTTTCCTGGAGTTACACCACCCACTACTTGGCTTCCATAAGCGATCATTTGCTCTGCGTGGAAAGTACCCTCGCTTCCAGTAAATCCTTGTACAATTATTCTCGAATCCTTGTTAACCAATACACTCATTTGTACTTTATTGTTTTTGTAAAATTAAGTTTTTTAAAAAGGTTGAAAGACAAATATTATATTATTATTTGATTCTTTCTTGATAATTTCCTTTGTCGGTATCTACCTTTATTTTGTCTCCTTCGTTGATAAATAAAGGAACATTTATTTTTGCACCTGTTTCAACAGTTGCTGGCTTGGTCGCATTGGTTGCTGTATTGCCTTTTACACCGGGTTCTGTATGAATCACTTCCAAAATCACACTGGCAGGCATGTCTACTGAAAGGGGTAAGCCATCCTCAGTATTGATTGAAATACTTACAATTTCACCTTCTTTCATCAGTTCCGGGTTGTCGATAGAGTTTTTGTTGACAATGATTTGGTTGTAATCATCAACATTCATAAAGTTATAATCGTCACCATCATTGTACAAAAATTGATATTTATTGGTCTCTACTCGAATATCTTCAATTTTATGACCAGCGGAAAAAGTATTGTCCACCACTTTTCCAGTCGTAACGCTTTTGAGCTTTGTTCGAACGAAGGCAGGCCCTTTTCCGGGTTTAACGTGAAGAAATTCGACAACTTTATAAATGTCGTTACTGAGCTTGATACAGAGTCCTTTTCTGATGTCTGAGGTTGTTGCCATTGTGGTTTAGCTTTTTTGAAAATAGCCTTTCATAATCCCCCTTTGGGAGTTTCTTATGAATTGTAAAATTTCATCTCTTTCTGGAGACGCAATCATTTCAGCTTCAATAATGTCTGTTGCCTGACTGTTGTTCATTTTTTTTTGGTAGAGCGTTCTGTAGATGTTTTGAATCTCGGTGATTTTATTAGAACTAAACCCTCTTCTTCTCAATCCAACAGAATTGATTCCAACATAGGAAAGAGGCTCTCTAGCCGCTTTAACATAGGGAGGAACGTCTTTTCTGACCAGTGATCCCCCTGCAATAAAAGCATGATCCCCTATGGTAGAAAACTGATGGACAGCCACCAATCCTGCCAATATTACATAATTCCCAATGGTGATATGACCCGCGAGGGTACTGTTGTTTGAAAAAATACAATTGTCCCCTACAAAACAGTCGTGAGCAACATGACAATAAGCCATGATCAAACAATTGTTACCAATTTTGGTCAATTGTCGATCAGAGGTACCCCTATTGATGGTAACACACTCTCTGATAGTGGTATTATCTCCTATAACTGCAAGGGTATCTTCCCCGTTAAATTTTAAATCTTGAGGAACCGCGGCAATTACTGCTCCAGGAAAGATATTGCAGTTTTTTCCAATCCGAGCGCCTTCCATGATAGTAACATTGGAACCAATCCAGGTACCCTCTCCGATTTCTACATTGTTGTCGATTGTTGTAAAAGGCTCAATCACAACATTCTTGGCTACTTTAGCTTCGGGATGGATATAAGCAAGGGGTTGTTTCATTGTATTAGTTACGTTTGATGATTTGTGCCATAAGTTCTCCTTCGGTCATCAAGTTACCATTGGCAAATATCATACCTTTCATATGACAAATACCTCTTCTGATGGGTGAAATTAAATCCAGTTTAAAAATCAATGTATCTCCAGGCTTTACGGGTCTTTTGAATTTAACATTGTCCATTTTCATAAAGAGTGTTAGGTAGTTTTCGGGATCTGGAACCGTATTGAGTAACAAAACCCCTCCCGCTTGCGCCATGGCTTCAATTTGCAAAACCCCTGGCATTACAGGTGCGCCAGGAAAATGACCAACAAAGAAAGGTTCGTTCATGGTGACGTTCTTCAAACCGATCACATGATGATCAGATAATTCGAAAATTTTATCGACGAGCAAAAACGGGGGACGGTGTGGCAACATTTTGATAATGTCGTTTGTATCCATTAATGGTTCTGCATTGATGTCCACTTTTGGGGCGTTATGGCGTCTTTCTTGTTTAATGATTTGAGAAAGTTTCCTCGAAAAATCAGCATTGACCTTGTGACCGGGTTTATGTGCAAAAACTTTGCCTCTAATGGGCATCCCTACCAAAGCCAAATCACCAATTACATCCAACAACTTGTGTCTCGCAGCCTCATTGGAAAAATGAAGGCTCAGGTTGTCCAATATTCCATTAGGTTTGACAGAAATATTATCTTTCCCAAAAGCTTCTTTCAGTCTATCCATGTTGCTCTCAGATAAAGGTTTGTCAACATAGACTATGGCGTTGTTGAGATCTCCCCCCTTGATTAGTCCATTTTCCAAAAGCATTTCAAGCTCGTGCAAAAAGCTGAAAGTTCTGGAAGGAGCAATTTTATCTTTGAATTCCTCTAAACCTTCAATGGAGGCATTTTGTGTTCCTAAGACTTTGGTTTCAAAATCGACCATGGTGGTCACTTGATATTTATCCGAAGGAATCAAAGTAATTTCACTTCCACTGACCTCATCCCTGTATGAAATGAGTTCAGTTACCACATACTCTTCTTTATTTTTTTTTTGTTTTTTGATTCCGACTGATTCTATTGCTTCTACAAAATACTTTGAAGATCCATCCATAATTGGCGATTCTGCCGAAGTGAGTTCAATGATGCAATTGTCAACTCCCATACCCACCAAAGAGGCCAATACGTGTTCTGTGGTTTGAATTTTAACACCATCTTTTTCGAGATTGGTTCCGCGATCTGTATTGGCAACAAATTGAATGTCAGCAGGAATACGAACATTAGGGTTCAAGTCCGTTCTTACAAAAACGAATCCTGAATCTTCTGGGGCAGGTTTGAATGTAAGCTGAACGGGGATACCGGTATGAAGGCCAACACCATCGAGAGTGACTTTGTCATTTAGCGTGGTTTGAAGTATTTTGTTTTTGGTCATAGGTCAAGTTTCTTAATGATTCGGTTCATTTCTTTAACGAGTTTGGGTAAATTTTTAAAATAAACATAGGATTTATTGTAGGCGTTGTAGGAAAAGGCAGGGGTTCCTTGAATGATTTGATCTTCTTTGATACTGCTGATGACTCCCGATTGCCCCTGTATTTTAACGTTGTCTCCAATGGTAATGTGACCTATAATGCCAACTTGTCCGCCAATAACACAGTTTTTCCCAATTTTAGAAGAACCTGCAATGCCTGTCTGTGCTGCAATGACGGTGTTCTCTCCTATTTCAACATTATGAGCTATTTGAATTTGATTGTCGAGCTTAACACCATTGCCAATTGAAGTCACTCCCAAAGTAGCTCTATCTATGGTAGAGTTTGATCCCACATCAACATAATCACCAAGCACCACAATACCCGTTTGAGGTATTTTTTTGTAATTCCCGTTTTCCTGAGGCACAAAACCAAACCCGTCTGAACCAATCACAGCACCACTGTGAATCACACAATTTTTACCGATGATGGTGTCGTCTAAAATTTTAGCCCCTGCAAAAATAATGGTGCCCTCTCCAATAGAAACATTATTGCCAATGAAGACCTGCGGAAAAATCTTTACATTATCGGATATTTCTGTATTTTCCTCTATACAACTCATATGACCGACATAGCAATTTTCCCCCAATTGAACAGAAGAATCAATGAAAGTCGTTTTGGCAATCCCTATTTTACTGGTCTTGACTTTGTTGTAATAATCCAACAAAACCGAGAAAGAATCATAGGCATTGGATACCCTTACTAGGGTGGTGGAGAGATCGTTATCGGGGACAAAATCTTTATTCACAATCGTTACCGAGGCTTGGGTTTTGTATATGAATGGGGTGTATTTTGGATTGGATAGAAATGTCAGTGATCCTTTTTGGGCATCTTCAATCTTAGAAAGTTTAAATACCTCTGCATTGGGATCTCCCTCAACAGTTCCTTCTAATTGAGTAGCAATTTGTTGGGCTGTAAATTTCATTGTTGCAAAAATATAAAATTTAAGTTAGATGTCTGTTTCTGGGAAAACATAAAAAATACTTTTGCTGGACGCTGGAGAGTTCTTCTGCATAAAAAAAAGGATCGACCTCCTGCAGCTCCCTCAGCTTCCCCTTCTTGGTTTTGATGAGGATTTTTTTGTCTTGGGGCACATAGGTCTGGTTAGAAATGGTTCCTGAAAAAACAAAATATTTAAAATCCTCAGGAGAAATGCCATGCGCCTCCAAGCGCTGATATTTTTTTTCAACCCATTCTGCTTCAAAGGGTTGATCTTGTACTTTTACTTTTGGCAAGTCTCTGTTGATCATCATTTTAGACATTTTGGAGAGGACTGAATCTTCATGGGAATGCCATGATTTTAATCCTTGTATGATGTCTGAGTCATCCAACTGCAAAAACATTTCAAGCTTCTCACGGATGGAAATACCGTTCAGGTCATTTCGGGACAGAAAATAGCGCAAG
Organism: Bacteroidota bacterium; assembly: GCA_027621505.1. GTDB lineage: Bacteria > Bacteroidota > Bacteroidia > Flavobacteriales > Flavobacteriaceae > UBA8316. The sequence goes on from JAQCBK010000009.1 coordinate 17,502, forward strand.
GGTGGTGAGGCCTCTGGAGCTGAAGCATTGAGATAACAGTATCTTGCTCGCTCCAAAACTCGAGTCAAAAGAAATTCTGCACAGAGGCTGGTTTTATGGAGGTAAACTTGCCAATACATCAACCTTCTCGCCATTAAAAACTTTTCTATAGAGTAAAGACTTTTTTCTTCAAATGCCAATTGATCGTCTACCACCACCATCATCTCAATGATGCGCTTGCTGTTGATATTTCCCTCTGTTGCTCCAGAATAAAAACTGTCCCTTTTTAGGTAATCCATTCGATCCAAATCGATCTGCCCAACAATGAGTTGATGCATGAATTTTCTGGGATAAGTATTGGTAAAAATGGAAATGGCCAAATCCAAAGCCCCTCCAAACTCCCTGCTGAGCATTTTCATCACCTCTAAAGAAATTTCTTCATGCATCCAATGGCTCGCCAATAGTGCTTCAGTGGTATGTGAGAAAGGTCCGTGGCCAATATCGTGAAGCAATATTGCCAACTGCAGTGCTTCCTCTTCCTCTGGGCTAACATTAACCCCCTTTTTCTTTAAGACTTCAATCACCTCATACATCAAATGCATGGCTCCCAATGCGTGTTCAAATCGGGTGTGATGGGCTCCAGGATATACATAGTACGAAAAGCCCATTTGTGAAATTCTCCTCAAACGCTGAAACCAAGGATGAGCAATAACATCAAAAATTAATGGGGAGCGGATACCAATAAATCCGTAAATTGGATCGTTTAAAAGGGTGACCTTTTTTGTTTTCAATGGTTTAAATCTTACTGCAAAGATATACATAATATGAGTCCAATAAAGATCTTATGGGTAGATGACGAAATTGAATTACTCAAGCCCCATCTATTGTTTTTACAGGGAAAGGGGTATGAAACCATGCCCTGTAATAATGGTCAAGACGCTTTGTTGTTGTTAGAGAATCAAAAATTCGATGTGGTCTTACTGGACGAAAACATGCCGGGACTGGGAGGTTTGGAAACATTGAATGAAATCAAATTAAAATCACCCAATATACCCGTGATCATGATCACCAAAAATGAGGAGGAACAAATAATGGAAGAGGCCATAGGAGGGAAAATTTCCGATTATTTGATCAAGCCAGTCAATCCCAATCAAATCCTTTTGGCACTCAAAAAATTATTCCAACACAAAAATTTGATTGCTGAAAAAACCATCAATAATTATCAGCAAGCCTTCAGGCGAATTTCCATGTCCCTTAATGATCTCAATACCCACAAACATTGGGAGGATTTTTATGTAAAAATGTTGTACTGGGAAATGGAGCTAGAAAACCTAGAGGACTTGGCCATGTTGGAAATTTTCCAAAATCAAATGAAAGAGGCCAATCGCTTGTTTGCCAAATTTATAAATCAGCACTACGAAGATTGGATTCGAGATAATAAAGGCCCTTTGTTGTCCCATCAAGTCTTTAAGGAAAAAGTTTTTCCGCTGCTAAAAAAAGAATCCAATCCCACCACCTTGATGTTGGTGATCGATAACCTGAGACTCGACCAATGGAGGATGATTGCCCCCATTATTGAAAATTATTATCGAATAGAAGAGGAAATTAATTACTACAGCATCCTACCCACGGCCACTCACTATGCCAGAAATGCCCTTTTTTCAGGAATGATGCCTTTGGAAATGCAAACGATCTATCCCCACTTGTGGGTTAACGAAAATGAAGAAGGTGGAAAAAACCTTAATGAAGATGCATTTTTGGGAGAGTTACTGAAACGAAATGGGATTCAGTCAAAATTCAACTACTTCAAAATCACCAACCTTAAAGCCGGACGAGAATTGAGCCAGTCTTTGAGCAACCATCAAAAGAACGATTTGATCGTATTGGTTTACAATTTTGTGGACATGATCTCACACGCCAAAACCGAAATGGAAATTATCAAGGAGTTGGCTTCCGACAACAAAGCGTTTCGATCATTGACCCTCTCTTGGTTTAAAAACTCTCCATTGTTGGAAATCATTCAGCAGGCCAGAAAATTGGGCTTCCATCTTGTCATAACCACCGATCACGGAACGATCAACGTAGATCAACCCATCGAGGTGAAAGGCAATCGCGAAGTGAGTATGAATTTAAGATACAAAACAGGGCAAAGTCTAAGCTGTAAAGCCAAGTCAATCATTGAAGTTGATAACCCAAAAGTCATTCAATTGCCAGCCCCGCATCTTAACAGTCGTTTCATCTTCGCCATCGAACAACAATATTTTATTTATCAAAACAACTTCAATCACTATGCCAATCATTTTCGAAATACTTTTCAACACGGTGGTGTATCGATGGAAGAAATGATCATACCTTTTGTTGTAATGCATCCCCGATAGTCGTAATTTTGAGGCATGAGTTTTCAGTATCATTTGGATCAGATCGATCAAGCGGTTGACTTTTTGGAGGAACGAATCGAAAGCAATATCATCTGTTTTGATGGACCTATGGGGGGCGGTAAAACCACCTTGATCTCTCGTTTGTGCCGAAAATGGGAAGTCGTTGATACCGTTTCCAGCCCTACATTTTCTATCATTAACCATTACAATAGCCCGAAAAAAGGGATCATTTATCATTTCGACTTCTATCGATTGGAAAGTATCAACGAGGCTTTGGATATTGGCACCGAAGAATATCTCGATGCAGGAAAATACTGTTTGATCGAGTGGGGAAAGCGGATTGAGCCCTTGTTGCCTCGACATTACACCTTGGTAAAAATTGAATTCGACACGGATCAAAAAAGATCTATAAATATAGTTAACAAGTGAAGCTTTTATACCGACTGGGATTTTACATGATTGGGTTTTCAATAGGGCTTATTTTTTTGGCAGTTATTTTAAAAGGCAAAAAGACCAGTTGTAATTATGGCCCCAATGACAGGGTAATCAGTAATCTATCTAAAAAGAATTGGAGCCTAAACCAGAGTATTGATCCCGAATTTGATTCCATTGCATTTCATTCATTTTTGACAAAGTCAAATGTGGATTTTGGAAAGAGTGATACCCTAAAAGACAGTTGCAAAACTTACCTTTTAAATGGTTATTGGCGGGAGCAACCCTTTACATTGCGGGTAGAGAACTGTGAAAAAGAGGTGCGGGTTTTAGAACTCAGTTACCGCAGTGAGTGATTTAATATCGCTCTAATTCAATCTAAAGTTTTACTTTTACACCCATGAAACAGGGCATCTCATCAATTCATGGATCTGGCTACCAAGTATTGTTTTCAGATACTGCCTATGCAGTGCTCCAGTCTTTTCTGAGCGGTGCTTCTCACTCCTCTGTTTTTATACTGGTGGATTCTAATACCCAAAAACACTGCCTTCCCTTGTTTTTAAAAAAAAATCCCGAACTCTCCAATACTCCAGTGCTCCAAATTGATGCAGGTGAGGAGAACAAACACTTGGAGAGCTGTGAAAAGGTTTGGCAACAACTTTCGGATTTAGGAGCCGATAGAAAGAGTCTCTTGATCAATCTTGGAGGGGGAGTAGTAACTGATTTGGGTGGATTTGTCGCTGCCGCATTCAAAAGAGGTATTGATTTTGTAAATGTCCCCACCACCCTACTCTCCATGGTCGATGCCTCCGTTGGAGGAAAAACAGGAGTTGATTTGGGAGGGCTTAAAAATCAGATTGGTATCATTACCCATCCCAAAATGGTGATCATCGATACCCAATACTTGGATACCCTCCCAGATAATGAATGTAAAAGTGGTTATGCAGAAATGTTAAAACACGGAATCATTAGAGATCCAGCCTATTTTGATGAATTGTCAGTCTACAAGTCTCCCAAAGAAGAAAACTTGGAACGCTACATCCATCATTCGGTTGCAATAAAAAATGAAGTCGTTACCCAGGACTTGTATGAATCGAACTTGAGAAAAATCCTAAATTTCGGACATACCCTTGGGCATGCTATTGAAACACATTGCTTGACCAAGCCCGAAAAAAAGACCCTATTGCACGGAGAGGCCATTGCCATTGGTATGATCACAGAAGCCTATTTATCAACCCAATATTGTGGGCTTGATATGAAAGCCGCTGCACAAATTAAATCGGTCTTTTTAGGTGTTTTCCCTAAAGAAAGTTTCAGTGAAAAAGATACCAATGCCATTATAGAGCTCCTGCAATATGATAAAAAAAACAGCCATGGAAGGGTTAAGTTTGTTCTGCTCCATGAGGTAGGAAAGCCCGCAATTGATGTTGAGGTCACTACAAACCAGTTGAAAGCCGCATTTGAGTTTTACAAAAGTGACTAAGCGGAATTCCTACTTGCGTTGATGTTTCCAAACAAGGATCTCGTCACCATCTTATCGTACAGTTCAATGGTTTTCTCCGAAAGATTCCCCGAATTTTTGGCCTCAATGATATGCATCAACGCCGACTGTTGAATGGTCAGCAGAGGTTGAACGATTTCCTCCCTTATTTTGATAGAAGCTTTCCCAGCAGGTTCGTTTTCCATCAATTCCTCAAATCCCGTCAACTTGAGAATCATTTCTTTGGTTAACAAAAATTCATTGTGAATTAAATTCCAAAAATCTCCAAAGCGTTTGTCATACTGCATATAGGCTGTTAGCGGAAAAAAAGACTTCGTTAGGCTCATCATACTGTTGGCGATTAGCGTCCTGAAAAAGGGTGATCTTTGATACAATTGAACTACCTTTTCAAATTGGTCGTTTTTCTCAAAGGATTGAATTGCTGTCCCAACGCCGAAGAAGCCAGGTACATTTTGTTTGGATTGACTCCAACTGCCCACAAATGGGATAGCTCTGAGATCAGAAAATTCTAATTTTTTTGAACTTCCTCTTTTGGAAGGCCGACTTCCGATATTGGCTTTCGAATAATATTTAAGGGTGGTCATTTCCTCTAAATAAGGAATAAATTCTGGTCTTGCTTTGAAATCTTGATAGGCACCATGGCTGATTAAAGCCAATTGATTCATGGTTTCACGATCTTCGTCGGACAAATCGTTTCGTTCAGAGTTAAAAACTTGATTGTGAATTCCTGAACTTAATAATTGTTCCAGATTGAACTGGCAAGAGTCATTGGTGCCAAAATTAGAACTGATGGTTTGTCCTTGTATGGTCAACTGAATGTCATCGGATTGGATGTTTTTACCCATGGAGGCATAAAATTCGTGGGTATTCCCCCCTCCTCTGGCCGGTGGGCCTCCTCGACCATCGAAAAAGGCAATACTGATTCCGTAGCGTTTGGACAATCTCGTCAAATCCTCCTTAGCTTTGTATATACTCCAATTGGCCATAAAATAACCTCCGTCCTTGGTGCCGTCCGAGAAACCAAGCATTACGGTTTGCTTGTTCCCCCTCGATTCCAAATGGTTTCTATACGCTTCATTTTGATAGAGGGTTTCCATGATTTGCTCACATACTTTCAAGTCGGGAATCGTTTCAAATAATGGAATAATATCAACCGTTGGATTGTCCCAATCGCAAATCCTATGCAGGGCGAATAATTCCAATACATTGTCAATATTTTGACAATTACTGATGATGTATCGATTACACCCTTTTTCGCCATTTTGTTGCTGAATGACCCTCATGGCACGAATACTTCCCAGGGTCTCTCGTGTGATGGCGGTATCAAATAGTTTTTCCGGAACATCCCCTGTAAGGGATGTCAACACTTTATGACGAGCAGGGGTATCCAAGGACTTGAATCCTTTGGGAAGTCCGTTTACATATTTATGAATCTCAGGATGAGAGAAAATTTCGTCAAAAACTTGTTTGTGTACTCTAGAGTCTTGACGAATATCAAGACTGGCAAAATGAAAACCAAAGATTTTTACTTTGTGTTTCAAATCTAAAATAAGGGATTCATACAATCCATCAGATTGGTTGATGATCACTTGATGGATATCCTCCAAGGATTTTTCAAAAAAACTTAAATTAAAATGTTCGGGTTTCTTCTTGGAAAAAAGAGCAGCATAAAGGTCGTTTTCTAAGGCATCTAATTTTTCCTCTAAACCGTCGAAAGTAAGTTTTCTCTTCATTTTTCGCACCTCCCTAAAGTAGTTCCTCAGAATGGTAAACCTCAATCTATCAGCGGTTTTTAGGGTAATCTCTGGTGTTACATAGGGATTACCATCTCGATCTCCGCCTGGCCAAAAACCAAAATCAAAAATGGAATTGTTCAATTCTGCTTTGTTGAAAATTTGTTTTTTGATGTAGGTGTATATGGTGGAGGCTGAAGGATAAAAAACATTTTCCAAATACCAAATCAAACTTATGGCCTCGTCAAATGGGGAGGGTTTGGTTTTTTTATAAAATTTTGTTTTACCGAGTTGGGTGAGTAAAAGCTTCACTTTCCCCAATTCGCCAGCATCAATGGCTTTGGAAAGGTCATTAATGATCCCCAAAACACTGCCAGGATAAAATTGAGTAGGGTGTGCTGTAAGAACAATTCTTACTTTGATTTGATTGAGATAGTCCTTGAGTTCTTCTACTTTTTGCTCGTTGGATGCATCATCCTTGAGGTGACGAATGGTTCCCCTACCATGCATGTTGTTGACAAATCCAAAAGAAGCATCTTCAATAGCATCAAAAAGTACTACTTGACGTTCAATGTATTGGATGAATCGAAAAAGAATATCGATACGTTCTTTTTCATCGTACTCAGGCAAATATCTGTTAAAAAAAGTTGAAGTAATTTCTTTTGGATCCAATTTTTGCTCGTAAGCATTTTTACAATGATCTGCAAATAAAGGAACTAGGATAGAAGTGTTTCTAATACTATCAAATGGAAGAGTAAGAAAAAGGCTGTTGTAAATTTGAAATTTAGAGAGTACGCTTTCATTGAATCTCTCAATTTTGGGTTTTCTGGCCATTAAGTGGGTACTTGTGTATTAAGTTTATAATTCATTAAAAATCCTGTGCATTAATCTTTTCTTGTCATTGATACTTTCCTCTAGTGAGATCATGGTTTCTGTTCTGGATACTCCATCAATGTCGTCGATCATAAAAATAATCTCTTTGGCGTGTTTGGTATCGTGAGCTCTAACCTTACAGAAGATATTAAATTTACCTGTGGTAATGTGAGCAACTGTAACAAAAGGAATATCGTTTAGACTTTTGACAACTTCATTGATGACTTTGGTTTTTTCCAAAAAAATACCAATGTAAGCGATAAAGGAATAGCCCAATTTTACATAGTCCAAATTGAGCGAAGACCCTTTAATGATGCCAGCTTCTTCCATTTTTTTCACCCTTACATGAACGGTTCCCGCCGATATAAGGAGTCTTTTGGAAATGTCTGTGAATGGAACCCGGGTGTTGTCAATGAGGATGTCCAGAATCTGATGGTCAACCTCATCCAATTTTACCTTATTCATTATTTGTTAGTTTTTAAGCAAAAATAAGGATTTATTTTAATAATATTCAACAGAATAAGTTAATTCATGATTTATTAACATTTATATAGGTCTTTTTAAGAGATTTCTATAGTTCTTCCTCTTGTGTAATCCACATAAGGTTCGTGAAAGACTTCATCGGCGGTTAAAACTTGGTGTGCTAAACAATCTATTTTCTCGGCAAAATCTACACAGATAGGAATAAAATGCACCTCATCCCCCACCTTTTTCTCTGTGTATTGTATTGCCAGCTCTTGGTTTTTATATACATGGCCTTCTGATCTAATCTCTATGTTTTGAATGATCAAATCCACGTAATCTTCACTGTTTTGAGGAATCAAGTTGTAATCGTCAATGGATTGTTTGAGATAATCCCGGGAAGCAATGCTTTGAAGACCTGAAATAATTGCTTTTACCGTTACTTCTTTAGTGAAATTTCGGTCGTAATCCAGTCCATGGTGACCAGACTCATAGAGCACGGTAGGGACACCAAGTGAAGTAAAACGATCACCAACACAATTGGGGTTAAAAGTATCGTCATAGCGGCCGATTTGTCCAGGAATGTACTCTTGCAGGCTTTTATGGATGCACGCAATCAGCTGCATGGCCTTGGTGCGGGCATCAGTAATTCCTCTTTCTTGGTTTGCTGCAGGAGATAAAAAGGACAAAGTAGCTGGTTTTCCATTTTTTCCAGCGGAAAATATAGAACGCTGGCCGTGTAAATTGAAACAAAAATTGGGAATAAAGCGTTTGAAAAGAGCCTCTAATGCAAAACTCTCTGGCTGTGTAAGGTCCAATGCATCACGATTCAAGTCAACACCGTTGGCATTCTGTCGCGTATAGGCATCAGCTCCATCTGGATTCAATTGAGGAACAATCATCAGCGTTAAAGCCTCCAAAAGTCGTTTTCCTGAAGGTTGAAATAAAAAATCGAATACATCCAAGAGGGCACGAGTGGTTGTGGATTCATTACCATGCATTTGAGACCATATCAACACCTTTATTGGACCATTACCCAATGAATGGGCATAGATGGGTTGTTTTAAAACAGAATAGCCTATGACTTCTGTTGGAAGATTAAAAGGCATTGAACTGATGAATGCGTTCCACTTTTGAGAAGACAAATAACGGTGATGAGAAATCATTAATTACAATTACATTACAAATGTAAACAAGTATAGGTTTACAATCATAAACAGGTTAAATTCACATTATTAAACATAATGAACATTTTTGTATGGCTATTTGATAACATTTGTACACCATTTTAATTGTATTTAAATTATATTTTTGTTTATCAATAATTTATGAATTTTTATTAATGTATAGAATTAAAAAATATTACTTCTTATTACTTGCAATTTCAATGATAATTATCGATATATTTGCATAGATACTTAATTGTTTACGATGTTAAACACACATGAGATTATCGAAAGAATAGAGGAAATCAAGAGCAATCACCAACTTTCCTCGGCTGCTTTTGCCAACAAAATTGGAGTCCAAAGATCTGCAATGTCTCATATCCTATCTGGAAGAAATAAACCCAGTTTGGAATTTTTAATGAGAATTTATGATGCTTTTGATGAAGTGGAATTGGACTGGCTTATTTTAGGCTCCCCCTCTCCCACTGTCGAAAATCAAAAAAAGATTTCTTTCTCCGATCAAGAGGAATTCGATCCCAATCAAACTGCTCCTAAAGAGATAATTATTGCACCGCAAACAGATATAAAAATCCCAGAGGCATATCATGAAAAAGAAAGTGATACTCCTAAAGAAATCATTTATCTTTACAGTGATGGAAGCTTTGAAAGGTAGCTGCCCAAGTCATAAAACTTGTCTTTTGATTTTTTTTGGATCGCTTTTGATCTGTTCTTGTTTTTCTGTGGAGAGAGACTGTGCCAAATTCCACACTGGCTCATTTGAATTTACTTCCGTCATCAACGGTGAAATTAAAACTTCTTATTTTACCAGAACCAATGATCTGGAAATTGAAAGTTATGAAGGTAAAATCGATTCTGCCAACATTCGCTGGGTGAATGATTGTGAATGTATCTTAACCAAAATCAATCCCTCCTCAAATCAGGACAAACGTCCCGTTCAGATTAAAATTCTGTCCACCGAATCCAACACTTATACTTTCGAATATTCCCTGGTGGGAAAAAACGATAATAAACAACGAGGTACCATTAAAAAAATCAATTAAACCGTGGACACTTTTTTTACTTCCGAGGTTATATCTGCTTTGTTGACCCTTACTTTCCTTGAAATTGTTTTAGGAATTGACAACATTCTTTTCATTTCAATTATAGCAGGGAAATTATCAGAGAAGCATCAAAAAAAAGCGATTGGATTTGGTTTGTTAATGGCCATGATACTCAGGTTGATTCTTTTGTTGGGGATATCGGTTTTGATGCGTATGCAAGCCACCTGGTTCAAATTGGAAAGTGATTTTGTGAGTGCAGAGGTTTCAGGTCAAGCGGTGATCCTTTTTTTGGGTGGTTTGTTTCTCCTCTACAAAAGCACCAAAGAAATCTTTGAAAAAGTTGAAGCAAAAACGGAAAACCCCCTTCAAACCAGTGTCCAGGTATCCATGTCCAAAGTGATCATTCAAATTACAATCATCAACTTGGTCTTTTCTGTAGATTCCATTTTGACAGCATTGGGAATGAGCAATGGCATTCCATTTGCTGGATGGGTCATGGGACTGTCTATTGTCATCTCCGTTTTGATTATGATGTTCTTCGCCCACCCCGTCGGAAGATTTGTAAATCAGCATCCTTCTCTTCAAGTATTAGGGCTTTCTTTTCTTTTATTGATTGGATTTATGTTGTTGGCAGAAGCTTCCCATTTGTCTTACGCCGTGATAATGAATCAAGAAATTGGTTCCATACCCAAAGGCTATCTTTATTTTGCAATCGCCTTTTCACTCGGTGTGGAATTTATTAATATGAAAATGAGAAGGAAATAAGATCCACTAAAAGTTCAGCTTGATTTGTGAGTCTTCCTCTGGATTCAACGCTTCCTCCTCGTTTACCTCAATCTCCTCAAGTATATTTTCCTCCTCATCGTATGCCAAAGCTTCTTTGAGTTCAATCTTTTTGATCTTGTCTTGAGTCAATTGATTGCCCAGGGCCTTGAATCCCTTGACGGCTATAAATTCCTCCGTATTAATTTCCAAAGGTGGTAGGGATTTTTTGTCTCTTGGTTTGACAAATTCAACCTGAAGGAGAGGTCGCCAATTTGTGTTAAGGAAAATTAATTCTCCCTCTGGTTTAATAAATGAGTCCTCTTTGACTTCGCTCTCAATTAGAAACCTTTTGATAAAATATCTTTCTTTCTCATTATCAAAATAAACTGCGGTAATCGGTTTATTGGGAATCCATTTTTCGATAAGAATCATGGACTCGTCAAAGTGTAATGACAGGTCGGGTATAACCACTTTTGCATCCCCCCCCTGATTAACCACTAATATTTTGTCTTCTCCCCTAAAGGCACCCAATAAAGTTCCTCTTTCATCGGTGTTGAGCCTGTTAATGGTTTCATCAAACCAAATTTTTCTCGGTTTGAGCGTGGATACCCCTTTCTCTTTGAGTTCGACCCTCAAAATACTGTATTTGGTAACGGTATTTCCCCTGACCGCTCTCCCTTTTATTTGTAAGTCGGCAAAATCCAAATCCCACTTGAGCTTTTTAACATTTCCAGTGTTTCTCAATAGAATATTTACCACCTCGGCCTCACCATTGGGATTGGCAGTGAAATACAGCACCGAAGAACCAGCAGTGCCTTGAGTGAGGTCGTATACTTTTTCACGAGTAACGCCCTTAACGGCAAATCTTTTGATGTATGAGTTCCCTTTATTACCATCCCTATAAATCATATTGTAGATGGTTCGGGTGTCATTTTTCTTAAATACTGATGCGTGGATGATATCTTTACCCACAAAAACCTTGCTGTCTACCTTGACCACTTGCATTTTCCCCTCTTTGGTGAAAATAATGATATCATCAATATCGGCACAATCACACAAATACTCGTCCTTTCTGAGTGAAGTTCCAATAAAACCCTCCTCGCGATTGACGTATAGTTTTTGATTTCTGACCACCACCTTCTTGGCATCAACATCGTCAAAAATTCTAATCTCAGATATTCTTTCTCTCCCATTACCATAGGTTTTGATCAAATGTTTAAAATAATTGATCGCATAGTCCACCAGATGGGCCAAATGGTTCTTTACTTCTGCAATATCCCCTTCAAGTGCTTCTATCTTTTGTTGGGCCTTATCGATATCAAATTTTGATATTCGCTTGATTCTGATTTCAGTAAGTTTCAGTAAATCTTCCTCTAAGACTGGCCTTTTGAGAATAGAAATGTGTGGTTCAAGCCCTGTCTTAATCGCCTCCAATACTCCTTCCCAAGTATCTTGTTCTTCAATATCCCTATAAATTCTATTTTCAATAAATATTCTTTCAAGGGAGGCATGGTGCCATTGATTTTCCAATTCCAGCAACTGCAACTCTAATTCTTTTTTGAGCAATTCAAGGGTATGGTCTGTAGAGCGTGCAAGCATTTCACTGACACCAATAAAATGGGGTTTGTTGTCAATAATAACGCATCCCAATGGAGAAATTGATGTTTCACAATCGGTGAAAGCATAGAGGGCATCAATCGTTTTGTCGGGAGAAATCGCGGGAGGAAGGTGGATGATAATCTCCACCTCAGCAGCCGTATTGTCCTCAATTTTTTTTATTTTGATTTTCCCCTTTTCATTGGCTTTCAGGATGTTATCAATTAAACTGGAGGTCGTAGTGCCGTAGGGAATTTCATTAATCACCAAAGTGTTTTTATCCAATTGATTGATTTTGGCCCTGACCCTGACCTTACCACCCCTTTTGCCGTCGTTGTATCCTTGGATGTCGATAATCCCTCCCGTTAGAAAATCAGGATACAGTTTAATTTTTTTTCCTTTCAAATGCTGAATACTGGCATTGAGTAATTCCACAAAATTGTGTGGCAGTATTTTGGTGGAGAGCCCCACAGCAATCCCCTCTGCTCCCTGTGCCAACAATAATGGAAATTTAACCGGCAATTGAACTGGTTCTTTTTTTCTACCATCGTATGAAAGTTGCCAGTCCGTGATCTTGGGACTAAAGACCACCTCCAAAGCAAATTTTGAAAGTCGTGCTTCAATATATCTGGAGGCAGCCGCACGATCCCCTGTGAGTATATTCCCCCAATTTCCTTGCGTGTCGATCAATAAATCTTTCTGACCGATTTGAACCATGGCATCGGCAATACTGGCATCTCCATGCGGATGGTACTGCATGGTATGCCCCACAATATTTGCTACTTTGTTGTAACGACCATCGTCCAGATCTTTCATGGAATGAAGAATCCTTCGCTGAACTGGCTTGAGTCCATCGTAAATCGATGGGACAGCACGTTCCAAAATTACATATGAAGCGTAATCAAGGAACCAATCCTTGTACATGCCTGTAACTTTAACTAAGGTTTCGCCTTCGTTAACTCCTTCGGATTGATTTTGGTGCTCTAATTCATCCATTTATGATACCATTTCTTCTGCAACATCCAACTCTACCTTCAGATTATCTATGATAAACCTTTGACGATCCTGCGTGTTTTTACCCATGTAGAATTGCAAGAGTTCATCTGTGGTGGTGGACTTGTCCATCATAATGGGATCCAAGCGGATGTCATCACCAATAAAATGCTTAAACTCATCGGGAGAGATTTCTCCCAAGCCTTTAAATCTAGTGATTTCAGGCTTTCCGCTTAATTTTTGAATTGCTTCTTTTCTTTCCTGTTCACTATAGCAGTAAAAGGTTTGCTTTTTATCTCTTACCCTAAACAAGGGCGTTTGTAAAATATAGAGATGCCCTTCCTTTATGAGTTCTGGAAAAAACTGTAAAAAGAAAGTGATGAGCAGCAGTCGTATATGCATTCCATCCACATCGGCATCGGTGGCAATCACAATGTTGTTGTAGCGCAAATCCTCCATACTTTCCTCTATATTGAGGGCCGCCTGCAAAAGGTTGAACTCCTCATTCTCATAAACTATTTTTTTGGTCATCCCAAAAGTATTGAGTGGCTTGCCTCTAAGACTGAATACGGCTTGCGTATTTACATCTCTTGATTTGGTAATCGAACCACTGGCAGAGTCGCCCTCGGTAATAAAAATAGTCGATTCCAATCTGCGGTCTTTTTTAAGGTCTCCCAGATGGACTCTGCAATCCCTCAATTTTTTGTTGTGCAAACTGGCTTTTTTGGCGCGCTCTTTTGCCAATTTTCGAATCCCAGACAGCTCCTTTCGCTCCCTTTCTGCTTGTAATATTTTTCGACGGATGGCCTCGGAAGTCTCCTGGTTTTTATGAAGATAATTATCTAATTGTGTTCCTATAAAATCATTGATATAGGATCGAACAGAGGGCATCTTCTCCCCCATTTCAGTGGAACCTAATTTGGTTTTGGTCTGTGACTCAAATACAGGTTCCATGACTTTGATACTGATGGCCGAAATGATTGACTTTCTGATATCCGAAGCATCGAAATTTTTTCCGAAATACTCACGAATCGTTTTGACCAAGGCCTCCCTAAAAGCAGATTGATGGGTACCCCCTTGTGTAGTGTTCTGACCATTGACAAAAGAATGGTATTCTTCACTGTACTGGGAGCGACTGTGGGTAATCGCTACTTCTATGTCTTCCCCACGGAGGTGAATGATGGGATACAACAGGTCTGAGGCGTTGGTTTGGTCCTCCAACAAATCTCTTAATCCATTTTCTGAGAGGAATTTTGAACCATTAAAGTCTATGGTCAGTCCTGGATTGAGATAAACGTAGTTCTTGAGCATGCGCTCTACGTATTCAACTCGGTATTTGAAATTCTTAAAGATGGAAACATCAGGTTCAAAAATGACTTTAGTTCCTTTTCTCTTGGAACTGGAAGCTATGGGTTCTTGTTGGATCAAATTTCCATATTCAAAAAGTGCAGCTGTCGTTTGATTTTCACGGACTGATTCTACTTTGAACATAGAGGACAGGGCATTTACGGCTTTGGTTCCAACCCCGTTCAGTCCAACTGATTTTTTAAAAGCACGGGAATCGTACTTTCCTCCAGTATTCATTTTAGAAACAACATCTACTAATTTACCCAGCGGTATACCACGGCCATAATCTCTAACACTGACGCGACTGTCCTTAATGACAATTTCTATGGTTTTCCCTGCTCCCATTACAAATTCATCAATACAGTTGTCGATTACTTCTTTCAACAAAATGTAGATTCCATCATCAGGGGAAGAGCCATCTCCCAATTTGCCAATATACATTCCAGGACGCAGTCGGATGTGTTCCTTCCAATCTAGGGAGCGAATGTTCTGTTCTGTGTATTGGGTTTCTTTCGTCATAAGGCCTACGCTAAATTATAATTTGGGCGGGAATTTTTTGTTCGATTGAAGTCAAAGAAATTAACAAATTACAATCTTCGATTGTTGAGAAGTTTCAATATCATTTAATGTTAATAGGGCTTTTAAAAAAAATATTTAGATTGAGGCTAAAAATTATCCTATTCGAAAAAATGAATAACTTTTAAAGATCCAATTAATGAAAACACAAATTCCGTACCAAAAAATTAAGGGCGATTTTATTCACATGGTTTTTTTCTGGTTGAAAAATCCTAAAAATCAAAATGACAGAGAAAAATTTGAGAAAGCCTTGAATAAATTCATAGGTTCCAATTCCCAATTAGTAAGTGCCCATATTGGTTTGCCTGCTGCTACAGATCGACCCGTTGTAGATAATTCCTACACCTACAGTCTGGTGGTTACCTTCCCCGATATAGAAACACATGACGCCTATCAAGTTGACCCCACACATACAAACTTTATTAATGAAGCTAAGTTATTGTGGGACAGGGTTTTAATATTCGATTCCTCCTTCCTTTAATTTATAGGGTTTTAAATCAAAAAATAAAGGTTTTTTTGGATGGGATCGATGGATAATCTGGGGGCGGGTTGTGAAATTTATTTTAAGTTTATAGAATCAAACCCAAATAATCATGAAAAATTTAATCTTTATTGTTTCACTCCTTTTTTTTGGAATGAGCCAAGCCCAATTGATTGAACAAAATCAATTTTATGTTAGTTTATTGGCAGGAACCAATTCTTCTTATTCAATAAAAGCGGAATATTCAATCTCAAAAAATGTTTCGCTTGGATTGTTTTATTTAAACCATAGGGTGGTACCCATTACCACCAACCCAAAGTCAAAAATAACCAACACCACTTGGGGATTGGAAAGCAATTATCACCTGCTGAACAAAAACAAATTCAACTTGAGTGCTGGAATTCGTTTAGGATACAAGAACACTTCATACAATAGCAAAGAACTTAACTCACCTTCCTCAAGCTACAAAGGAAGCCTCACAGAGCCAGGCTTTGTTATCGGTTTTCAAGCTGGATTAAGGTATCAGATAGCGAATGATTTTGGTTTAATGGTGGAATACCTCAGTATCAGTGAATCCGATATCATTTCAGGAGGGTTTACCTATAGATTTTAGAAGGATAGCCGATCAAAAGCTATACATTAAAACGGAAGTGCATCACATCCCCGTCTTGAACGATGTATTCCTTCCCTTCCACCCTCATTTTACCTGCTTCCTTGACTTTTTGCTCACTCCCTAATGTCTGATAATCCTCAAATGAAATCACCTCCGCACGGATAAATCCTTTTTCAAAATCGGTATGGATAACCCCTGCAGCTTGCGGAGCTGTTGCCCCTTTTAAAATGGTCCACGCCCTTACCTCTTTTTCCCCAGCTGTAAAATAGGTTTGAAGGGAAAGTAACCGATAGGCCGATCGGATCAATTTGGCGGAACCGGGTTCGGAGAGCCCTAAATCTTCTAAAAATAGTTGTCTTTCTTCATAGGAATCCAGTTCATTTATGTCGGCCTCAATGCTGACTGCCAAAACCAATACCTCAGCATTCTCTTGCGCCACTGCTGCTCTGATCTGATTGACAAAATCGTTCCCATTGACGGCGGCATCCTCACTGACATTACAAACGTACATCACAGGCTTGTCCGTAATCAATTGAAGCCCATTCACATAATTGATTCGATCATCTTCGGAAAAGTCAACCGATCTTACATTTTTCGCCGCTTCAAGGGCGCTAATGATCTGATCCAATACCACGACTTCCTTTTGTGCCTCTTTATTGCCTGTCTTGGCAGCTCTTAGGATTTTCTCCCTCCTTTTCTCTGTACTTTCTAAATCTTTTAATTGTAGCTCTATATCAATCGTTTCTTTGTCTCTTAAAGGATCAACTGAACCATCAACATGAACGATATTATCGTCTTCAAAACACCTCAAGACATGAAGTATAGCATCTGTTTCTCTAATATTACCCAAAAATTGATTGCCCAATCCCTCTCCTTTACTCGCTCCCTTTACGAGACCAGCAATATCTACAATTTCAACGGTTGCAGGGATTATTTTTTCGGGTTGGACCAGGTCTGCCAGGACATCCAAACGCTGATCAGGCACATTGACCACCCCAATGTTGGGTTCTATAGTGCAAAAAGGAAAGTTAGCACTTTGTGCCTTGGCGTTAGACAGACAATTAAACAAGGTGGATTTGCCCACATTGGGCAAGCCTACAATTCCAGCTTTCATAAAAAAAATTAATTTTGGTGCATAAAACGTTGTTTGCTCAACAACACTTCTTCGCTTTCAACATTATCCTCATCCGGAATGCAACAGTCTACAGGACAAACGGCAGCACACTGAGGTTCATCGTGAAACCCTTTACATTCTGTGCATTTATCGGGAACAATGTAATAAAACTCATCAGATACAGGAATTTGAGCTTCTTCAGCGTTAACCGATTTACCGTTGGGTAGTACCACATCTCCCTTTAAATCGGTTCCGTCCTCGTATCGCCAGTCATCTGCGCCTTCATAAATTGCTGTATTGGGGCACTCGGGTTCACAAGCGCCACAATTGATACATTCGTCAGTAATGATAATGGCCATAATGGAATTGTTTGTTTAAATTTGAACACAAAAGTAAGACCTAAATTCATTCTTTACAAATAAATGAGTCCCCTCAAAGACAGAGTCAACGCATTAATAAATCTGGGACATTTTTTTAGGAATGTTTCAGAGAAAAATCCTTACTACAAGGGACTGTTTAAGGCCATCCATCAATCTCAAATCGAGAATGGGTGGTTTCAAAAAAAATCCTATTTAGAAGCGATTCAATCCTGGGGAAAAGCCCTCCAAACCCATGAGATTGAAAAATGGATCTCCTCCTACGAAATCAAAAACGATCAAAACCCAAAAACCATTGCACTGATTACCGCAGGCAATATCCCCCTGGTGAGTTTACATGATCTTATCAGCATATGGATCTCAGGAAACAACGCTATCATTAAATGTTCAACAAAAGACCGCAATTTGATTCCATATCTTGTGGGAATTGACCCTTTTTTTCAAGCTTCAACTGCTTTCACAGATAAAAAGTTGGAGGATTTTGATGCTGTGATTGCAACGGGAAGCAATAATACAGCACGATATTTCGATCATTATTTTTCAAAATACCCTCATATCATTCGGAAAAACAAAAATGGGGTTGCCGTTTTGAACGGAAAAGAAAGTCTCAATGAGCTTGAGGGCTTGGGCAGAGATATGCTCCAATATTATGGACTTGGATGTAGAAATGTTTCCAAACTGTATCTTCCGACCAATTATGACCTCAATAAAATTTTTGGCGGTCTTTATCCCCTTGCTGAAGTTCTTGAAATGAAAAAATATGCCAACAATTACGATTACAACAAGGCGGTGTATCTTATGAGTGAATTTGATTTTTTAGAGAATGGTTTTTTTATGCTCAGAGAAGAACAAACCATCCCCTCACCCATTGCCACGGCTCATTATGAATTCTACAATGATTTTACCCAACTAGAAAAACATTTGGAGGAACAAAAGGAAAACATTCAATGTATCGTTTCAAACCAATCCATAAAAGGGACTGTTGCTTTTGGTGAAGCTCAAAACCCAGGGCTTAGGGATTATGCTGATGGGATTGACACCCTTGCATTCCTTAATGGATTGTGAAATCTTTCAAAGGTTTATGTTTTGTTAAAAAAAATGATAAAAATTAATAAGGTTTCGATTGATAATTGAGTTGAACTTTTGATATTTGCAAATTGAAAATTGATATGAAAAAACACAATTTTAGCGCTGGTCCTGCCATACTCCCCAGTGAAGTGATCGAGCAGGCTTCCCAGGCCGTAAAAGAATTGGATAACATCGGTTTATCACTAATTGAAATATCTCACAGGAGCAAGGAATTTATAGCCATAATGGAAGAAGCCTGCTCCCTCTCTTTAAATCTTTTGGGATTGGAGGGCAAAGGTTACAAAGCCATGTTTCTTCAGGGAGGTGCAAGCATGCAATTCCTAATGACAGCTTATAATTTGCTGGAAAATAAAGCAGGTTATGTGAATTCTGGAACCTGGTCTTCAAAGGCCATAAAAGAAGCCAAGCTTTTGGGCGAGGTGGAGGAATTGGCTTCTTCAAAAGATCAAAATTTTAATTACATCCCAAAGGGGTACAATATTCCAGAGGACCTTGATTACCTTCACATTACCACCAACAATACCATCTTTGGCACCCAATACAAGGCCTTACCCGAAACGCAAGTCCCTCTGGTTGCTGACATGAGCTCTGATATTTTTTCAAGACCTTTTGATTATTCAAAATTTGACCTGTTCTATGCGGGGGCTCAAAAAAATATGGGACCCTCTGGTGTAACCTTGGTCGTGATCAAAGAATCCTCATTCAATAAGGTGAGTAGAGTCATCCCGTCCATGCTGAATTATGAAGTGCAAGCCAATGCAGGAAGTATGTTCAACACCCCTCCCGTTTTTCCAGTTTACACCGTGTTACTCAATCTCAGGTGGATCGCCAAAAACGGAGGTTTAGACGGTATTGGGGCCTACAATGACAAAAAAGCGGCTTTGATCTATGAGGAAATTGATCGAAATCCTCTTTTTGAAGGCTTTGCCAACCAAGAGGACCGCAGTCAAATGAACGCAACATTCAACCTGAAAGACGAAAGTCAAGCCGAAATATTTGATGCCCTTTGGAATCAGGCCAACATCAGTGGCCTCAAAGGGCACAGATCTGTTGGAGGGTATCGAGCTTCTATCTATAACGCACTCCCCATTGAGAGTATCGAAACCTTGGTGGACTGTATGAAAGAATTTGAACGAAAAGCATAATCAACAATTTAAAAATGAAAATATTAGCAAACGATGGGATTTCCCAGTCCGGTATTGATCTATTGACCAAAGCAGGTTATGAAGTCATCACTACCAATGTTGCTCAAGAACAACTGGCCAGTTTCATCAATGAGAACAAAATTTCCGTTTTATTGGTTAGAAGTGCCACTACAGCCAGGAAAGATTTAATCGATTTATGTCCCGGTCTCAAGGTGATCGGCAGAGGAGGTGTTGGAATGGACAACATAGATGTAGAATATGCCAGAGAAAAAGGATTGAGTGTTATCAATACCCCTGCTGCCTCATCCTCTTCAGTTGCAGAATTGGTATT
Organism: Bacteroidota bacterium; assembly: GCA_027621505.1. Lineage (GTDB taxonomy): Bacteria > Bacteroidota > Bacteroidia > Flavobacteriales > Flavobacteriaceae > UBA8316. Next base: position 37,514 of record JAQCBK010000009.1, read on the forward strand.
TGCCCATCTTTACGGAGGAGTCAGATTTTTGTATGATGCCAATCGCAATATGCCCTTGGAAGGTGAAACCAATTTCAATGGGTTGAAAAAACAATATGCCAAAGGAATTGAATTGCGTGGTAAAACAATGGGTATCATCGGTTTTGGAAGAATTGGACAAGAGGTTGCTAAAATTGCTCTGGGCGTGGGAATGAATGTTGTGGTTTCCGACAAATATATTGAAAATGCAAAGGTTGAGGTTGTACTGTTTAATGGTGCATCCATCAAAGTTGATATCAACTCGGTTTCATTGAATGAGGTTTTAAAGCAATCCGATTTCATCAGCCTTCATGTACCAGCGCAGAAAGATTATGTTATCGGCGCAAAGGAGTTTGGAATGATGAAAGATGGTTCAGCGATCGTTAATGCTGCTAGAGGTGGGGTGATTGATGAAGTAGCTCTTGTAAATGCTTTGGACAGTAACAAACTTGCTTTCGCTTGCTTGGATACTTTTGAAAATGAACCGAAACCTGAGATTAAATTATTGATGCATCCAAAAATATCTTTAACCCCTCACATTGGTGCCGCTACTATGGAGGCTCAGGATCGAATCGGCCTCGAGCTCGGTCAGCAAATCGTCTCAATATTAGGATAGAAAATGCTTGAACGCCTCAAGATTAAATGGGGAATCAAATCCGATTTTCAATTGATCATTATCTTTATCGTATTTGGAATCACTGGTTCTGCAAGTGCAAAACTTGCTTTACCCGTTCTTGATCTAATCGGAGTTCATCCTCATTATTTTAATGATATTCCTCTAGGAAAGGTAGTGTATTGGATACTAAGAATAATAATCATCTTCCCCATCTACCAAGTATTACTGATAGTGGTCGCGACTTTATTCTTTCAGTTTAGATTCTTTTGGGAATTTGAAAAAAAAATGCTCAAAAAAATTGGATTAGGATTTCTATTCAAAAAGTAACAATATTAAACCAAACGGGTTGAAATAAGTTTCAAAAACTCGTTTCTGGTGTCGGTTTCTTTAAAAGACCCTCTAAATCCGGATGTAGTAGTAGTAGAATTTTGTTTCTGAACTCCTCTCATCATCATACACATATGAGACGCTTCGATGACCACAGCAACTCCTTCTGGTTTTAAGGTATCATTGATACAATCCAAAATCTGCTCTGTCAAGCGTTCTTGTACTTGTAATCTTCTGGAGAAAATGTCCACTACCCTAGGTAATTTACTCAACCCCACAATTTTACCATTGGGAATGTAAGCAATATGAGCTTTACCGAAAAAAGGCAACATGTGATGTTCGCAGAGGGAATAGAGTTCAATGTCTTTGACAATCACCATCTCATTGTAATGTTCACTGAACATAGCACTTTGTAAAATTTGCTTGGGGTCCTTTTCATAGCCTTCTGTCAAAAATTTCATGGCTTTTGCGGCACGCATCGGAGTTTTTTCCAAACCTTCTCTTTGATTGTCTTCACCTAGAAGATCGATGATTTTTGAAAAGTTTACTTTAATTTCCTCCGTGATTGAGAGGGTGTCGATGTTAAAATTATCATTCATTATGAGATAGAGGATTGATTTAATATAGATTTTAATTTTTCAATTTTGGGGGTGATAACGAATTGGCAATAAGGCTGTTCTTTGTGATGGTTATAATACTCATGGTGTTCCACCTCCGCCTCATAAAAAGGACACTCAGTATTGATTTCTGTTACAATCGGACGATCATAAACCCCTTTATCAAGCAAATTTTTGATGCACTCTTCAATTTGCATTTTTTCCTCTAGGTTGTTGTAAAATATAGCAGAGCGATATTGTGTGCCGATATCATTTCCTTGCCTATTGACTGTTGTTGGGTCGTGCGTGAGAAAGAAGATTTCTAAAAGTTCTCCATAGGAAACCTTTTCTTGGTCATATGATATTTTAACGGTTTCAGTATGTCCAGTATTACCATTACATACTTCGCGATAAGCAGGATTCTTTATTTGGCCACCCATATAACCTGGGACAACATTTACAACTCCATCCACTCTCTGAAAAATAGATTCGGTACACCAAAAACATCCACCAGCAAAATATGCTTGTTTGATCACAGTAAAATATTTTGTTTAGCAAATGTACGAAATTAATAAACAGTTCTTAAAAACATAAAACAAAAAAAGAATGTTAGGTGCATTTAATTTAATTTGCATAAATTAATTTCTAGCTGTGGAAACCATTATAAATTGTAAGAATATTTTTAAAAGCTATGATGACCTGGAGGTTCTAAAAGGAATTGATTTAAACATTCAATCAGGGGAGGTGGTAGCCATTGTTGGCCCCTCTGGTGCTGGGAAAACTACTCTTCTTCAGATACTTGGCACCCTTGATATGCCTGAGAAAAAAAATAATAGCCATTTGGAAATTAAGGGACATGCTATTGAAAAAATGACCCAGAATGAGATGGCACAATTTAGAAATCAACATCTGGGATTCATTTTCCAATTTCATGAATTGTTACCAGAGTTTACTGCCCTTGAAAATATTTGCATGCCCGGTTGGATTGGAAAAAGAGATCCTCAGCAATTAAAAATGAGGAGCCACGAATTGCTAGAGCAAATGGGACTTTACGACAGAAAACATCATAAACCTCAAGAATTATCTGGTGGTGAGCAGCAGCGGGTGGCTGTGGCACGAGCATTGATCAACAATCCTGATATTATTTTTGCAGATGAGCCTAGTGGTAATTTGGACTCTCAAATGGCGACTGCACTTCACGAAGATTTTTTTAAGTTGAGAGATAAAATGGGGTGTACATTTATTATAGTAACCCACAATGATAAGCTGGCAGATATGGCCGATCGTAAAATTATTTTGAGAGATGGAAAAATCATTCAATGAAATTGGAGGAGTTAAAATCATTTTTGGACTTTAAGTCAGAAGAATTTGAGTCCCCTGCTTTTATTGAAAAAGACCCCATTCAAATACCACACCAATTTTCAAAGAAAGAAGACATCGAGATTGCAGGCTTCCTAAGCGCAACCATAGCATGGGGCAATAGGGTGAGTATTCTAAAAAGTGCTCAAAACATGATCAATAAAATGGATGCCTCCCCTTATGATTTTGTGCTTCACCATCAAACGAAAGATTTGAAAAATTTTAATGGCTTTGTTCACAGAACGTTTAATGAAATTGATCTGCGGTATTTTATTCTTTCTTTAAAAAACATCTATACAAAACACGGAGGCTTGGAAAAGATTTTTTGGAGTGAGGAAATCCCCATGCAAGAGCGTATTCATCAATTTAAAAGGTTGTTTTTTGAATTGGAACACCCTCGAAGAACGGAAAAACACGTTTCGGATCCCCTGAAAAATTCAGCAGCAAAAAGGATCAATATGTTTCTGCGTTGGATGGTCCGTCCCAACACTAAAGGAGTTGATTTTGGAATTTGGAAAAAAGTTTCTCCCTCGACCTTATCCATTCCATTGGACATCCATACTGGAAATATAGCCAGAAAGTTAGGTCTATTGAAACGAAAACAAAATGACGCCAAAGCTTTAAAAGAATTGGATGCACGATTGAGAAAATTTGATTCAGAGGATCCTGTTAAATACGATTTTGCCCTTTTTGGACTGGGAGCTTATGAAAAATTCTAAGTGAGAATGTAAAACGGTAGCTAAATTTCCACTTGATTTTATACTTTTGTAAAATAGTGATTCATTGATGCAGATACTTCTTAAAAATGTTACAATTTTAGATCCCCAAAGCCCCTTTCATTCCAGTAGTCAAGATATTTTAATTCAAGAAGGGATAATCCGTGAAATTTCGCCCTCCATCAGTGCCATAAAGGGAGTAAAAACTGTTTCTTTTAAAAACCTTCATGTTTCCAGAGGATGGTTCGACCCCTCTGTTTCCTTTGGTGAGCCCGGATATGAGGAGCGAGAAACATTATCCAATGGCGCTGCTGTGGCTGCAAAATCAGGTTTTACTAAAATTTTATTGAATTCCAATACAGATCCAGTTCCAGACTCTGCCTCAGCCATTGGAAATTTGGTCCAAATGACAGCAACACTTCCGATTGCCCTCCACCCAATCGGTGCCTTGACCGTAGGTTCTAAAGGGGAACAAATGGCTTCACTTTATGACATGCATAGTAACGGAGCAATTGCATTTGGGGACCATAAAATATCCATTGACAAAGGCAACCTTTTAAAAATTGCCCTTCAATATTGTCAAAGTTTTAATGGTCGGGTAATCTCTTTTCCTCAGAATAAAGAATTGGCAGTTGGAGGATTAATGCATGAAGGGGTTAGCAGTACAAAAATCGGCATGAAGGGCATCCCTTCTATGGCCGAATCAGTTCAAATTTCAAGGGATATTGAAATCTTAAAATACACTGGTGGTAAATTACATATTCCCTATTTAAGTACAGCGGATGGACTGGAATTGATTAGATCTGCAAAGTGGTTAGGACTCGAACTGAGTTGCAGTGTAGGTTTGCCACACTTGGTTTTTGAAGATCGCGAACTGGAAAGCTTTGACCCTAATTTTAAAGTATTCCCACCCATCCGAACCAAAAACGATCAGCAAGCCCTCAGAGCTGGCCTTTTGGATGGAACTATCGACATGGTGACCAGCATGCATGAGCCAATGAACATAGAGCATAAAAAAATTGAGTTTGAAAACGCAGCACCCGGAAGCCTGGGATTGGAAAGTTGTTTTGGGATGCTGAATAAGGTTTTTCCTCTCGATCACGTCATCAATTTTTTAACCCGTGGGGCAAAGCAATTTGACATTCCTTGCCCTATTGTAAATATAGGAGAGAAAGCAGACCTATGCCTTTTTGATCCTGATGTATCCGTCCACTTTACACAAGATGATTTAAAATCAACCTCAAAAAATAGTGCCTATATCGGACATGACCATCAAGGAAAAGTGTTAGGAACCATCTATAATGGAAATCTAATCACGAACGAATAGAAAAGGATGTTGTCTTATAAAATCAAAAAAGCAAATTCTAGAGCTGCAACTCAGCCCGCCATTATCCTTTTACACGGCTATGGAAGCAATGCAGATGATCTCTTTTCCTTTGCAGACTATTTGCCAAATGACCACACTATCATTTCTCTTGAAGCGCCCTACAGTACACCATTTGGGGGCAGTGCTTGGTACTCAATTCATTTTGATGCCTCCCAGGACAAGTGGTCTGATATCGAAGAAGCGAAAAAGTCATTGACTACCATTGTAAATCAATTAGATTCCTTAACAAAAGAGCATGATTTAAATCCAAAAGATATTTCTTTAATGGGATTTAGCCAGGGAGCCATACTCAGCTGGTCTCTATTGATGGATCACCCTACAAAAATCAGAAGAGGGGTTTGTATGAGTGGCTATATTGATTCCCAGCTATTGAGCCAACCTTTAGGGGCTTACCAAAATGTATTGGCCTATGCATCCCATGGAATTAATGACGTAACCGTACCCTACGAATGGGCGAAAAATAGCATTGAGCAAATCAAAAAGAACAACCCAAGTGTTAGCTTTAATTCCTATCCAGACGGTCACAATGTGTCTCCAGAAAACTTTAGAGATATACTCAAATGGTTATCAGACACTAATGAGGGTTTGGATAGATAAAATGCTCCTTGAGTTCAAAACTCACCCCACCACTTTTGTTGATTTCATAGGTTAGAAACAATTCACCCCAATGGGTACCATCAGAAAAATCTGCGATGATCCATCGGTGATTCAAAACTTTTACTTTGTTGATCAAAAAGGTTCTGTCCATAGCAGCATATGGAATCAATTTGTTTTTTTCTTTTAATAAATTGGTTTCATAAAGCGCATCCATCACCCTACTCTGAATATTTTCCATAGATAAGGGCTCAAAATAACGCAGGGCATATTCATTCCCCTCTAAAACGAAGTCAGTTGAAGCATCCAACTGAAGCTGAACATTATAAATGGAATCTTTTAATTGCTTATTAAACTGGCTTATCGTGGATAACTTCCCCTCCAAACGATTCAAAATTTTATTTGAATTCACCAATTGAAAAACAAGAATTAAGGCAGTAAAAACAAACAGGTAAATAAAAATATTCTTTTTCATCTGATTCAATTGGAGTGTATTTCTAAATTATCATAAGCCAAAAAAACATTTTCTGGTAAATCTGCTGAAACTTCATCGTGAAAACCCAACAGATGACTGATGTGGGTCAAATAAGCCTTTTTTGGATTAATGATACCGATCATCTCGATGGCTTGGTCCAAATTTAAATGCGTGGGATGCGGTTCTATTCGTAGAGCGTTTAAAACCAATACATCACAACCTTTAAGTTTGATCAATTGATCTTCTTCGATGAATTTGACATCGGTCAAATAAGAAAAATTATCGATTCTAAAGCCCATAATTGGGAGTTGATTGTGCATAACTTCAACAGGCATTACATGCTTATTTTCTATTTTAAAACCATTGTTCTTCTTTATCGTATTGACTTGGACAGCGGGTGTTCCAGGATATTTGTTTTCGGTCTGGAATATGTAGGAGAACCTTTTTGTTAAATTGGCCACTACCCTTTCACAAGCAAAGATGGGTATATCTCCTTGTCTAAAAAAAAAGGGTCTGATATCGTCTATACCAGCAGTATGATCGGCATGTTCGTGGGTGAATAATATGCCATTCAGATGGTCACATCTAACATTTAACATTTGTTGTCGGAAATCAGGCCCACAATCGATCACATAATTAAAATTATCCCATTGTATGAGAACTGATGAGCGCAGCCTTTTATCCTTGGGGTTGTCACTAACGCAAACAGGATGCTTACTTCCAATAACAGGTATGCCCTGAGAGGTACCAGTTCCTAGAAAAGTAATTTTGATCATATGGTTAATTCAAATTTAAAATATAAGGAGATATAAAACAAACTTTGTAATTTTATAACAATATTCATAACATGCCAATAACCCTTCCTGGAGACAAAGAATTTGAAAAACGGCCCTCCACCGAGCGCAAAGCATTAAGAATCAATCTAAACGAATGTATTTACGGAACCTTTGCTGAAATTGGCGCGGGTCAGGAGGTTGCTAGGCATTTTTTTAGAGTTGGTGGCGCCTCCGGAACCATCGCCAAAACGATTAGTGCCTACGATAAAAATTTTAGTGATACCATCTATGGCGAAGAAGATGACGGAAGATATGTAACGGAAACTCGATTGCATAAGATGTTAGAACGTGAAATCATGTTGCTTGAAACCCGCATTCCCAGGTCGAATCATCCCAATAAAATGTTTTTTGCCTATGCCAATACTGTTTCCACCATTGATTTTGCCAAAAAGTATAAAGGTCATGGATGGATGGGCATTCGATATCAAATCGCTGCTGAAAAGCCCTACAACGAGATCATGATCCACGTTAGATTTCATCAAACTGAGGCCAGACTGCAGCAAGAGGCATTAGGGATAATGGGGGTAAATTTGGTTTATGGTGCATTTTACAATTATGATGAACCCAAAAAAATCATCAGACACTTGTATGACCATATTGACAAATCAGCAATTGAAATTGATACCATTAATTTTTCTGGACCTATCTTTAAGGGAGTTGACAATCGAATTTTGAGTTTGTTACTCCTGAAGAATAAAATGACTGATGCAGTTATGTTTAATCCAGAGGGAAACAATGTACTTCCGGCGCGTGTGCTTTACAAAAAAAACATACTGGTTCTAAGGGGAAGCTTCAGGCCGGTCACCAAGGTCAATATTGACATGTTTAAAAAGTCTTTTGATATTTTTATTAAAGAACAAAATGTGGATGAGACCAAAACAGAGGTCTTGTTTGAAATCACGCTCTCTAACCTAAGTGCTCAAGGAGAAATTGACGAATCCGATTTTATGGACCGTGCCAAACTGCTCTGCTCTCTGGGACATACTGTTATGATCTCAGATTTCAAAGAATATTACAGAATGGTGGATTATCTCTCTGAGTATACCAAGGAGCAGATTGGTTTGACCATGGGGGTCAGTAATTTTCTAGAAGTCTTTGATGAACAATACTATAAAGACATCAAAGGAGGTATCTTGGAGGCTTTTGGAAAAATGTTCCACAACAATCTCAAAGTTTATCTTTATCCAATGAAAAACCCTGAGACTGGGGAGATCATTAACTCCAACAACTTAAAACTCCACCCCAGAATGAAAGACTTTTACAAGTTCTTCAAATACAATGGTAAAGTGGTTGATATCATTGACTATGAAGCGGAGTATCTCTCTATTTTCTCTCGCGAAATCCTCTCAAAGATCAAAGAAGGAGGTGAGGATTGGAAAGACGAGCTCCCTGAGGGTATCGCAGATATGATTATGCAGAATGAAATGTTTGGTTGGGAACAAAAAAAGGTTAAATCTTAGATCTCCTCTAAGATTTGAGCGGCGTGATCCTTCGTCTTCACCTTGCTGATGACCTTTTCTATTTTAACATCTTCATCAATTAAGAAAGTGATTCTGTGAATCCCATCATATTCTCTTCCTTGGAATTTTTTAGGTCCCCAAACGCCAAAAGCATTGATAACTGATAAATCTTCATCTGCCAGTAATGGAAAAGGTAGGTCATACTTATCAGCAAAGTTTTTTTGCTTTTTGGGACTGTCCGCACTCACGCCAAACAATTGGTACCCTTTGTCCTGAAGTACTTTGTAATTATCTCTTAAATTACAAGCCTCAGCAGTACAACCTGGCGTATTTGCTCTTGGATAAAAGAAAACTATACTTTTTTTAGCTTTAAAAACAGATTGGCTCACCGTATTTTCGTCTTGATCAAGACTAGTAAAGTCGGGGACTGAGTCTCCAGGTTTTAAAGTTTTCATATTATTTATTTATTTTGAGTCGAAATAACAAAAAATATAAATGACTAAAAAGGAAAAGGTAGCATTTGTTATGAACGAATTGGATAAACTTTATCCTGAAATTCCAATTCCACTAGACCATAAAGATCCCTATACGCTATTGATTGCAGTCTTATTGTCTGCCCAAAGTACAGATGTTAGGGTCAATAAGATTACCCCTATTTTGTTTAAAAAGGCAGACACTCCTCAAAAAATGGTTTTGCTGTCGGTTGATGAAATCAGAGACATCATCAAACCTGTTGGGCTTTCTCCCATGAAGTCTAAAGGGATTCATGGTTTATCGCAAATTCTATTAAAAGAACATGGTGGAGTTGTACCGCAAAGCTTTGAAGCCTTAGAGGCTCTCCCTGCTGTGGGTCATAAAACAGCTAGTGTGGTGATGTCTCAAGCATTTGGGGTTCCCGCTTTTCCTGTAGATACTCATATCCACCGCCTGATGTATCGTTGGGGACTTTCTAATGGTAAAAATGTGGTGCAGACGGAACGTGACGCCAAACGTCTCTTTCCAAAGGAACGATGGAACGATCTTCACCTACAAATCATATGGTATGGGAGAGAATACTGTCCCGCAAGGGGTTGGCAAATTGAAAAGGACATCATTACAAAAAGTATTGGAAGAAAGAGTGTCCTTAAAAAATTAAAGCCTTAATAATTAGGGTTTGTCTCCTGCTTCAATTTGGTCTTTAACCAAATGTTTATAATACTTAGAATAAGATAGAATCCTCTTTATTACAATCGGCCTCGGTCCTTTTTCGGAATGTTCTTTGTCAAAGTAATTTTGCTCCATACAGTAAAATTTACTATATAACGGCAAAATAGTCAAAAAATTGTCTATGAAATTAAAAGGATTTGGTTTTCCTCAACCATTTTTCTAAGATTGATGATGGCGTAACGCATTCTACCAAGAGCTGTATTAATACTTACTCCAGTAATATCAGCTATTTCCTTAAAACTCATTTCTCGATACAATCGCATGCTTAAAACCTCTCTTTGATCCTCAGGCAGCTCTGTAATTAAATTCTGAAGGTCATTTACTACCTGATTTTTAATCAAAATGTTTTCTGCATTGGGACTTTCATCGGTTAGGAACTGAAAAACATCATAATCATCACTTGCTTCAAACTTTGGCATACGGTTGGATTTTCTGAAGTGATCAATGATCAAATTATGCGATATACGCATCACCCATGACAGGAATTTACCTTCTTCATTATACACCCCATTTTTAAGGGTATTGATTACTTTAATAAAAGTTTCTTGAAAAATATCTTCAGCAATATCTCGGTCGAGTACTTTGGAAAAAATAAAATTATAGATTTTGGATTTATGTCTATGAATCAATAACTCAAAAGACTTTTCACAGCCTTTAATATAATCGCTCAAAAGATGAGCATCAGTCCTACGGTTCAATTGGAAGGTTTGCATAAACTACTTTTTTATACAGCAAGGCTGTGTTTTAAAATCGAAAACGTTTAAAAGTAGTTTTGTGCTATAGGCTACATATATATATACAAATAT
>JAQCBK010000053.1 GCA_027621505.1 Bacteroidota bacterium
GTTTAAAGGGAAATGAGTTTCATAAATCACAGCTATTCTTTTTTCTTATTATGCATTTTTATTCTTAGTAAAACATCCATCGTCCATACAAGCATTTGGTTTTAAGGAATAATATAATTTTATGTAATTTAGCTTGTTGTCGATGACAACTATTGCCCATAAATCACATCAACCGTTTAAACAAAAAGAAAAATGAAACATTTAAACATCTTCCTAATTTTCCTCACATTTTTGTCTGTAAATGCCCAAAAAACTTCTCTTTTCAATGGAAAAGACTTAAGTGGGTGGAACATCCACGGTACTGAACTGTGGTATGTAGAGGATGGTTTGTTGGTTTGTGAAAGTGGCCCAGAGAAAAAATACGGCTATCTCTCTACGGAAAAGTCTTACGATGATTTTATTTTGACATTGGAATTCAAACAAGAGGCCAACGGCAACAGTGGGGTCTTTTTTAGATCTACCTTAGAAGGGACAAAAATCAGTGGCTGGCAAGCTGAGGTAGCGCCCCCAGGAAACGATAGTGGGGGGATCTATGAATCCTATGGAAGGGGTTGGCTGATCAAACCTGACCCAAAGAAAGACAAGGCCCTAAAAATGGGGGAATGGAATCGCATGAAGATCAAAGTGGTTGGAGATAAGGTCACCACTTGGCTTAACGGTACTCAGATGATCACCCTTGAGGATGAAAAAATTGGCCAAGGAAAAGGATCGATAGCCCTACAAATTCACGACGGTGGCGGAATCAAAGTGAGGTGGAGAAACTTGGAGATCAAACCCCTTTGAAGGAATAATTACTTCCAATCAATTTCCTCAGCACCATAGTATTTAACCTCCAGGTGGTCCAGTAGGGATCCATGATAGGACAACCTTTGGCTATAGTCTTCCCAATTTCTCCTTTTCTTTAGAGTCCAGCCTATTTCAGCGTGACCAATAATCCTTGGAAATGCCATCAGAGCAAGATCATCGAAATCCTCAATGGTTTCTGTCCAAAGGGGAGCCTCTAAACCAATGATTTGATCCGCATCTAAATCGGGAACCAAAGAACGTGGATCCCAATCATAAGCTTTTTTCACAGGAAGATATCCCGCCCAATGCAGTCCCAAAGGAGTGATACTGTCGTACTTCATGTCCAAATAGTTGTAGGAAGCGGAGGACATCAATATTTTAGATTTTTTGGGAATTACCTTGGAAAAGTCTGCACTTTTGGCCCAATATTGCAAAAGGGTTTCCTCAGGGATGTCGGCAGTAATTAATTCATACCAACCCATAGGGATCTTATCGTACTTTTTGACAATCTCTAATGTTCGATCCATGAAACGATTAAAATCTTCCTCTGGGGTGACATGAGACTCGTCTCCTCCAATGTGAAAATAAGGGCCAGGTGACATCTCACTAATTTCTCTAATCACATCGTCCACAAATTCATAGGTTTCTTCTTTGTCAACACAAAAAGTAGAAAAACCAACTTCTATACCTGTATAAAGTTCTGTTGCCTTACCGTTACAATTGAGTTCGGCATAAGAGGCCAAGGCAGCGTTGGTATGCCCGGGAAGGTCGATTTCAGGAACAATGGTAATGAATCGGTCGTTTGCGTATTGTACAATTTCTCGAAAATCTTCTTGAGTATAAAATCCTCCTGTCCCTCCACCAACTTCAGATTGACCACCGATTTCCGTAAGTTTAGGCCAAGATTTGATTTCAATCCGCCATCCTTGGTCATCGGATAGGTGAAAATGAAGAAAGTTAATTTTATAGCTACTCAATAGATCAATGTAACGTTTGACATCGGCTACCGAAAAAAAATGACGCGCAACATCCAACATCGCCCCCCTGTATTCGAAGGAAGGATGATCCTCAATTTCTCCTCCAGGCAAGGACAAAAAGTTTGAATTAGCATGCAGATGGCTCAGCACCACCAATTGCTCCAAAGTTTTGATACCACGATAAATTCCTTCTGCTGTCCCAGCCTTGATATTCACCTCATCCGATTCGATCTGCAATTCATATGCCTCAACTTCATCAAAATTTTCACTTTCTATTTCAAAGGTTATGGCATGATCTTCGCCGTCAGTTACGATCGTTAATTCATTTTTTGTGTAATTTTTCCAAAAGGATTTTAGGTCATCAGCCATACGCAATAGCGAGGGCTCTAAAGTCTTAACCTGAATCGATTTGATATGATCGATAAGCAAGATCTCATCGGAAGGCTCGACATTAGTGGGCAGAGGAATCAATGGTACCTCCCCAAGATTGAAAATCGGTTTTGGAGTACTACAAGAACTGGTTATCAAAATGAAAACACCGAATGTAAAAAAAAATATTTTTTGGGAAGCCATGCCAATTGAATTTTAAAGATAACGTTGAATAAGCTCTTTGGTGGCTGTAATTCCCTCCTTTTCGCTCAAACGGCTGCCTTCGTATTCTACTCCTATGTAACCTTCATAATTGTGGTCTTTGACAATCTTCAACATTTTAGCATAATCAATTTTGGTTTCATTGCCATTTTCATCAAAATCGTAGGATTTTGCACTTACCGATTTGGCATAGGGCATCAGTTCGGCGACCCCCTTGTACATGTCGTACCACTCTTTGCAACCCGGTTCATTACCCCACCCTCTTGACGTGCAAAAATTTCCAAAATCGGGTAAAGTTCCACAATTATCGAGATTGGTCGTTTTCATAACCTTTGCCAACAAACTAGCATTTGAAGACAATCCACCGTGATTCTCAACAATGACGTTGATTCCCATCGTTTTAGAAAATTCGCACAAACCTGTAAGACCTTTGACAGATTGATCAACCCATTTTTGGGGGTCTTTCTCTCCTGATAGATTTACCCGAATGGAGTGACAGCCAATTTCGGCAGCCAACTCAACCCATTTTTTATGTTGTTCAATGGAAGTCTTGATTACCGCTGAAGAGGAGTCCGCAAGATTACCCTCCACATCTACCATTATCAAAACATTGGAAATGTTATGGTTGTTGGCATTGCGGTTGAGTACTTTTGCCAAGCGTCCCACATTTTTACTGGAGGTCGTTCCATTTTTAAGTTGATCAAAGTAAAATTGGTTGACATACTCTACACCTGCAAAACCCATTGAAGCTGCGTGAATAGGGAATTCATCTGCATTTTTTTTACCAGAAAAATAAGATTTATTCATCGACCACTGAGCCAAGGAAATCTTGTTTTTGACAATATTATTATTCGAAAAAATTGGAGTTGGAAATGCTAAGCCTATCGCTGAAACTCCCGTAAGGGATAAAAATTGTTTTCTATTCATGACTTTATATTTTTAATTTAACAAGTTACCATTTTCATCCCATTTGGCAGTTTCATTGCGTGTATTTTGATCAATACATTTTGCCACCCAAGCTTTATCATACACCAGCTCATGATCTTTTAAAACTTCATCAGGCACTCCATCCCATACGTTCGGTGTATTTCCCATGTAGCCCAAATCCTTCAAACCTACCGCTGAGGTGAAATAGCCAGTAACAACCAAATCTCTCATCAATGAGAAAAAAACAACACCTTCTGGTTGTTCTTCTACCCCTTGAATTTCATAGGCAATAGAATCCAAAATTGATTTTTGATCCACTTCAGAAAGACGGGTAAAAGAACCTCCAAATTTTTCGTGAGCAATCTTATCAATCCACTTAAGACCCGATTTAAGTGGCTTTTGAAGGGTAGGTATATCCTTGGAAATAAATTCGATAAATCCGGGGACCTCTGCCTGTTCTATGGAACCATTGTTATGAGGTGGGAGGATCAAATTGGCCAAACGAGTAATCAACTCCATTTCTCGTTCATCAAAAAACTGTTGGCCCAATAGCTTTTGATCGTATGCTTTTTCTTTTGGTGTTCTTCCGTACTGAAACTTCCATATTTTTTGTTCTAATTTTTCTGGAGAGGTGTCAATACAACCGTTCAAAAGAAGGCTAGTCCCCAAGGATCCCAACATCAATGCCTTAATGCTTTCTCTTCGCTCCATGGTCAAATATTTTGTTTTTTTAGTTCTTCAACAATAAACTCTGAGGTCCTCCAGGAAAGAGCCATTATGGTCCAGGTTGGATTTTTATCTGCTTGAGATACAAAAGGGCCTGCATCTACCACAAAAACGTTTTTTACATCGTGCAATCGTTCAAACTCATTGACTACTGATTTCTTGGGATCACTTCCCATACGCGTTGTTCCTACTTCATGAATGATCCTACCAGGGGTGTGTAAACCAAAGTCTTTTTCAGCACCAGGCCTATCTCCCAATAGCTTACCGCCTATATTTTCTAAAATTTCCTCAAAAGTATCATGCATGTGAACGGCTTGCTTTTTCTCAAAGTCAGACCACTGATAATGAAAACGTAAAACAGGGATTCCGTATTCATCAAGGGTGTCTGGATCGATTTCGCAATAGTTGTCCTTCATGGCTACGGACTCTCCTCTTCCAGAGATTCCTACCAAAGAGCCGTAGTATTTTTTCACATCATCTCGCAAATGATCTCCATACCCTCCTACTTTTTCCCCGAAAAATTTATTGAATAGGTTGGGGTCAAAACCAAAACCATAAGCGGGCATAGTCATTCCCCCCCAAACCTCCAGGTGATAGCCCCGAGGAAAATCTAGTTTTTTGTTGTCTAACCACCAGGGAGTATAAACGTGCATCCCCCCGACTCCATCTTCATTGTAGCGCTTTCGATTCATCAAATCGGGAATGAAAGCCATGCGATCTGCCCCAGTAGAGTCGTGTAAATATTTACCAACCAGATCACTGGAATTTCCAAGACCATTGGGATGTAATGTGCTTTTTGAGTTTAATAAAATACGAGCAGTACTGCAAGCCGATGCGGCCAAAACAACCACCCTCGCTTTGATGCTGTACTCTCTTTTGTCTTCTTTACTAACGTAGCTGATCCCAGTGGCTTTACCGTTTTGGTCCACATTCACTTCTTTGACCATACTGTTGACATAAAGATCTACCTGACCCCCACTTTTTTGAGCAGGGAAGATCAAGCATGAACCCGCTGAAAAGTCAGCATAAACGGAACAGGATCGATTGCACTGTCCACAATAAAAGCATACACCACGTTCTTTGTTGATCCTCTTGGTCAGTACAGAGAGCCTTGCAGGAATCACAGGTATCTTGGCCTTTTTAGCTCCATTGATATAATAAAGTTCGTGTAATCTAGGTTTAGGGGGAGGCAAAAAGAATCCGTCAGGTTCGTTGGGGATATTTTCTTTGGTTCCAAAAACGCCAATGAGCTGATCTACTTTATCGTAATAAGGTTTAAGATCTTCATACCCTATCGGCCAATTTTCCCCCAGCCCATCACGGTCTTTTCCTTTAAAATCCCTAGAGCCAAACCGCAATGAAATTCTTCCCCAATGATTGGTTCTTCCACCCAACATTCGAGAGCGAAACCAGTCAAATTTGGTTTCCCCCACATGCTTGTAGGGCTCTCCTTCTATTTCCCAACCTCCATAGGCGGCATCAAAGTCGCCAAAAGGTCTTTTGTGGTTTCCCCCACGTCTTGGGGATTCGTGAGGCCATTTCATCTGGGTTTGTTGCTCGGGGTTTGCAGGATCAAAAAAAGGGCCTGCCTCTACCACAGCCACTTTCAAGCCGGCATCTGCCAAAACTTTGGTCGCCATACCTCCACCAGCTCCTGATCCAACAACAATAACATCGTATTTTTTTTGGTTTACTATTATTTCCATAATTCCAAATGGATATATAAAAACTATTAGAATTTATACCGTTGAAACAGCTCCATAGCTTGGTAGTCCGATAAACCCAAGTTTCTATACCTTTTGGCACTGGTACGGTTCCTGTCCTCTGCTCGAACCCAAAACTCACGATCGTCACTTCCTTGAAACATTACGCTGTCTTTTTGTGATTGATGATAAAATATTGCTTTACGCTTACGTAAAACCTGATCTGGACTCATAGGTACTGCCATTTCTATTTCGTGGACTTCAAATTCTTGCCAGGCCCCACGATAAAGCCATACCCAGCAATCGTCCATGAATGCTTCTGATTTGAGTTGATCGATGGAATCGAAGAGTATGTTAAGACAAATTCTATGAGTACCATGAGGATCAGCCAAGTCTCCCGCAGCATATATCTGATGGGGTTCTACCGACCGAATCAATTTATTTGTGATTTCAATGTCGGTTTGCGTAGGAGGATTTTTTTGAACTTTACCACTCTCATAGAAGGGTAAATTCATGAAATGAACTTGATGATCTGGAATTCCTATGTAACGTGTGGCTGCTAGAGATTCTCTTTTTCTGATGGCTCCCTTTAGCTTTCGTAAAGAAATAGAGTCAATGGTATTTTTTTCTTTGTTTACCAATTCTTCCCTCAATGCGGAATATTGTCTCTCATCTGAACTGGTATCGGACAATACCTCAATGTATTTTAAGGCTTCATCATTGGAGACGGCAATATTCCCAGAAGTTTGATAGGCCACATGAACTTCATGACCTTGAGCAACCAAACGATCAAAAGTCCCTCCCATAGAGATAACATCATCGTCTGGATGGGGACTGAAAATGATACACCTTTTTTTCTCAGGAAAAGCGCGTTCCGGTCGTTTACTATCATCAGCATTTGGTTTTCCTCCAGGCCAACCGGTAATGGTGTTTTGCAATCGATTGAACATTTTAATGTTAAGGTCATAATAATTTCCTTCTTTGTTCAAAAGTTCCGACATCCCATTTTGATTGTAATCCTCCTCTGTGAGTTTTAAAATGGATTTTTTTGATTTTTCACACAACCAGAAAACAGCCTTACACTGTGTGATCGGATCACTCCAATCGCTATTTCCAGTAATCCATGGCGTTTTAATCCGTGTAAGACCTGACGTAGCCTGCTCATCCAAAACCAAAGTGGTATTTTTATGATTTTGGAGGTAGGTCGTTGGTATTTGTGGAGTCACAACCCCCTCTATCGCTTTTTGTACAATTTCACTTTTATTGACACCCCATGCCAAAAGGACAATCCGTTTGGCTAAAAGAATCGTTTTGATTCCCATGGTGATGGCTTTGGTGGGAACATTTTCTATTCCATGAAAAGCTCCCGAAGCATCAAAACGGGTCACATGGTCTAAGGTGACCAATCGCGTTTGTGAATTGATGTTGGATCCTGGTTCATTAAAACCAATATGCCCTGTTCTACCGATTCCCAACAATTGGAAATCAAGTCCTCCCAAATCGGCTATTTTTTTTTCGTAATCTTTACAATATGTTCTTACTTTACCCAAGGTTATTGTTCCGTCGGGTATGTTAATATTTTCCTCTGGGATATCGATATGATCAAATAAGTTTTCGTGCATAAAAAAGTGATAACTGTTGATATCACTTGTCTTTAAACCAAAGTACTCATCTAAATTAAAGGTGATTACATTTTTAAAACTTAAGCCTTCTTCCTTGTGTAATTTGATCAAATGCTGATAGACCCCGATGGGTGAAGATCCTGTGGCTAACCCTAATATGCATGAGGCACCTTGCGCTTGCTTTTCCCGTATAAGCGCCGCTATCTCATCTGCTACCGCTGCGGAACCAGAGTGGGGGGAGTCAAAAGTTACATTGTGAAGTTTTTCAAATCGATATTCTTCAAAAGCTCCAGGAAACTGGAAAAGGATTTTTTCTTTCTTCATTCAAAGGGCCATTATGAGGTTTCACACAAATAAATATAGGCTTATTTAATGAAAATTAAATGAAAAATAAAGTTGAGATTTACCCATTTTTTTTTTAAACAGTAATATTTTAGACAAAAAATAATCTTTATGATTGTTGAAATCTGTTGTACTTCTATGCCATCGGTCGAAGCTGCAATTATGGGAGGTGCTTCACGATTGGAGGTTTGTGAAAATTTGCTTGAGGATGGGTTGACTCCCTCTATGTCATTTCTTGGGAAAGTGATTCAAAAGACTTCACTGCCCATACATGTTTTAATCCGCCCGAGAGAAGGGAATTTTGTTTACACAGAGAGTGAGATCACAACCACAATGAATCAAATAGAATTGGCCAAGGAAATGGGAGTTCTTGGAGTTGTTGTTGGTGCGTTGAACTCAGACCATTCCCTCCCGATTGAACTTTTAAAAAAGTGGATTGAAAAAGCCAAACCTTTGGATTTGACTTTTCACAGGGCTTTTGATCAAGTGATTGAGCCTGAAGAATCCTTAAAAAAGATTATTGATTTGGGTTTTAATCGCATCCTTACCTCTGGTCAAGCTACTAGTGCAGCCGAAGGTTTAGACTTACTACTCAAATTAAAAAATATTGCTAATGAACAGTTGACTATCATGCCTGGTGGAGGAATCAACCCCTTGAATTGTGAACTTTTCTTTAAAGAAGGATTCAAAGAGGTACATTTATCTGCCAAAGGAAGCAATAGAACTCCAAAAGGCGAACCTATTTCCGATCCTGAAATTATAAAAAAGGTAGTAGCCTCTGCCTCAAAATTCGCTTGATTTAAGAAATAATTATCGATCAAGCAGTTGGTCCAAGGCTTTTTCGACCATCTCTGACATTACCTTATAGCCGTCCTCATTGGGGTGCACTCCATCATATCCATAGCTTTCAATCAAACCATTTTTTCCATCGGTCATGGCACTGAAATAGTCCAAATAATGAATATGGTTTGCTTCACAATAGTCTCGGATCATTTTGTTGAGTTCTGGTATTTTAACATTGGGACTTTTACCCTTTCTCCAGGGATATTCTGCTGCAGGAATTACCGAACACAATATCACTTTGATGTCGTTTGCACGAGCCAACTCCGCCATTGAGAACAAATGTCCCGCTACGGTTTCCAAATCTTTTAGTGGTGTATTCCCCGCAATATCATTGGTTCCTGCCAGAATGACAACTATTTTGGGTTTTAACTCCAAGACGTCTTGTCGAAAACGAAGCAACATCTGAGGGGTTGTCTGACCACCAATACCTCTATTGACATAGTTTTGATTGTCAAACATTTCAGGCATATAATTCATCCAACCTTGGGTAATGGAATTCCCCATAAAAACAACTCTGTTTTTATTGTTTTCGACGACAACCTCTTTGTTTTTGGCATCAAAATAATTCATGCGATACCAATCCAAGTGCATCAAAATTTTGGTAACATCAATTCCCTCCAATGGATCTTTTTGTTGAGCAAACGAAAGCTGAATGGACATTATT
>JAQCBK010000054.1 GCA_027621505.1 Bacteroidota bacterium
CGGGTTTCCCATGTCATTAAAGCAGGTTCACTGCTGTCCAATAGCGAAGCGATACCAGAAGATTGGATACTGAAATCAACCAAAAACCGTTCCGCGTCTATGGCATAAACAAACTCCAAATATTGGTTGGGAGCAATGGTGGCTTTGAGGGACAGTTTTTGTTTTCCGTTCTCAGAACTCAGTTGGGGCGAAAAATAAAAATCTTTGGTATTCAGTCTTCGACCGTCCTTGGTGGAGAACTGTACATTGAATTGGTTGTTTCCTTCCTTGATCAATTCCAGCGGCTGATCCTTGTAATCCGTATAATCCTTAAGTCGCACCCGAGTAAGGATGCCTCCTTTGGGACTGACTTCAAGCAATATATCTTTGTTTTCCAATCGTTGAAGGCTGCCTCCTTGATCGGTCATCCAGTTGGTAAAAATTCCAAAAGTACTTTGAAGATTGATTTTTTGAAGGGAATCATTCATTTGAATGGGTGGAGCAGTAGGAGTCTCCTCTGCTGCTGCCTCAGTATTTTCGGGAGGTGCTGCGGTGTTGTCCCCTGGTTCTGGCTGATTGACATACATCATCCAGGTAAGGATCAATGCAATCAAAATGAATCCAATAAATTGGTAGGGATCAAATCTTCTTTCTTCCATGGGTTTTAGTTCGGTTGCTGTTGGCTAAGATAGTCAATACTGGCTTTGATAAAGGCCACAAATAAAGGATGTGGGTTGGAAACGGTACTTTTATATTCGGGATGAAACTGAACCCCCACAAACCAAGGGTGATCTTGATTCTCGACAATTTCTACCAAATCGGTTTCCGGGTTGACCCCTGAAACTTTCAAAGCTCCCTTTTCAAAAACCTCTTTTTTGTATTGATTGTTAAACTCAAAACGGTGACGGTGGCGCTCTGTGATTTTATTTTTTCCATACACCTCAGCGACTTTACTGCCTGTGACCAAATCACAGTCCCAAGTTCCCAGTCGCATGGTTCCTCCTTTATTGACGATCCCTTTTTGACTTTCCATGATATCAATTACGGGGTAGTCTGTGTCTTCATCGATCTCGGTCGAGTTGGCATTGGGTTGCATCAATACATTTCTGGCATACTCGATGACTGCCATTTGCATTCCCAAGCATATCCCAAAAAAGGGAATTTTGTTTTCTCTGACATAGCTAATGGCATCAATTTTCCCTTCAATTCCTCGACCACCAAATCCCGGAGCGACGATCAATCCGTGGAGTTCCTTGAGTTGCTCCTGGGCATTGATCTGATTCAAAAATTCAGAATGGATACTCACCACCTCTACCTCAGTCTCATTGACAGCACCGGCGTGGATCAAGGCCTCTAAAATGGATTTATAGGAATCTTGTAACTCAACATATTTTCCCACCAACCCGATTTTGACTTTTTGTTTGGGGTTTTTAAACTTTTCTAAAAAAGACTTCCAGTGGTCTAAATTAAGTTCAGCTTTTATCTGTAGATGAAGTTTATTTAAAACCACTCGATCCAATCCCTCCTCCAACATTTTCATGGGGACATCATAGATGGTATCTACATCTATAGATTGAATTACGGCTTCTGGCTTAACATTACAAAAGAGGGCTAATTTTTTTTTCAAGTCCTCAGACAATTCATGTTCTGTTCTACAAACCAAAACATCTGCCTTAATCCCACTTTCCATCAAGGTTTTAACAGAATGTTGCGTGGGCTTGGTCTTTAACTCTCCTGCAGCAGTGAGATAGGGAATCAACGTGAGGTGAATGACAATGGCATTCTCTTCGCCCAATTCGTAAATCAACTGACGAACCGATTCAATATAGGGTAAAGATTCAATGTCCCCCACCGTTCCACCGATCTCCGTTATCACAATATCATAGTCCCCGCTGTTTCCCAGCAGTTGCATTCGCTCTTTGATCTCGTTGGTGATATGGGGAATGACCTGAACGGTTTTACCAAGAAATTCTCCCCTTCGTTCTTTGTCTATCACACTTTGATAGACCCTTCCCGTGGTAACATTATTGGCCTGAGAAGTCCTGATGTTTAAAAAACGTTCGTAATGTCCAAGGTCCAAATCGGTCTCTGCACCATCATCAGTTACATAGCATTCGCCATGCTCATAGGGATTGAGGGTTCCAGGATCTACATTAATGTAGGGATCAAATTTTTGAATGGTAACCTTGAAGTTTTGTGCCTGAAGTAACTTGGCTAGAGAGGCCGCTATAATTCCTTTTCCCAAGGAGGAACTCACCCCTCCTGTTACAAAAATGTACTTTATTTCCGGCATCCAGTTTTGATTCTATTACAACTAACCGGCCTCAAATTTACAAAATCCCTAACTACTTTTAGCGCATTTACATTATTTCTTGAGCTCCACAATTTCAAATTGGTCGTGTTGCAATAAAAAATAGCCCTTATTTTCAAACCCACTCATTTGTTTTTCGTACAAAAAACGGTTTTCTTCATAATCGGTCTCACCGATTTTGTCAATGAATTTGAGGTTTTTCAAATAGGCCATTCTTAAGATCAGATCCATGGTCAGGTCGAAGGCGCGAATGGCAGTTCGATTGGGGGGCTTGCCAAATGCGCGAATGTATTGAGTTTGAAACGCATTGTATTGGCCCAACTTTAAAGGCAATCGATCGGCTGTATAAGTGAATTTAAGATCCCCCAACTGTTTTAGCGATAAATTCGGATTTTCGTAGGCATTGCCACGATAGGTGGTAAACAACTGAACGGATCGCAACTCAGATTGCTGGGCACTCATTTGGGAACTCGCACTGGAGATCAAGGAAAAATCTTGACTTTCCAATATCACTTTATTGGGAAGGGAATCCACCAAAAGGGAATCCACTAAATCCGGCAATAGGAAATTGTTTTTTTCGGGGCGTAAAAGGGTTGCTTTGGGAAACATTTGCAATAGCTCCCCCTCCACAGGGCGACTGAGAGAGTCTACCACCAATACGATATTGTCTTCCCGATTTAATGTCCGATCCAAGTATTCATACATTCTTTTTCTGAGAAATGTTTTGGGGGTCACCGATTGGTAAACCGCCTCCCTCATTGCCACTGGATTGGTCGACAAAGGGGCTACTTTGGGTATTTTTCGAACCTTAGTCTTGGTCGATAAATAATCAAAATTGGAGGGAATCAAAGGGCCAATGATCGCGTCAACATTTGAAAAATCATGGGTATTGACGATTTCATCCACCTTGGCGATGCTGTTTTGGGTATCATAAACATTAAGATTGGAGGTTATACCATAATGGCTTAGGGTATCAATTGCCAGCATCACCCCAGAATAAAAATCAGCAGAAAGGGTATGTAAATTTCTACTTTGTAATAACCTTCGGGTATCTTCAATCGAGTCGTAAACAATCTCATGGGCTTTAAAAGGTAAAAACAGGGCCAGTTCAATTTCCTGAGCTTCACCTAGCGAATCCAAGAGAGAAATCCGTTCGACCAGCAGGTCATCTTGGATTTTGAGAACCCCCCTCGCTGCTCCAGGAACTCTCAGTACCATTCCTGCTTGTAGACCCAACGTCCCCAACTGGGGATTCAGCGAATCCAATACCTTTCGTGTTAGCCCAATTTTTTTCTCAATTCTGTAATATCCCTCTTTGGGGAGTACTTTATAATAATTATAACTGCTGTCCCAGGAGGATGCAACCGTTTCGCTTGTGCTTTGGGAGGAGGGCAGAAAGGGTACACGAATTTCTTGCCCCTCCTGGAGGCCATTTTTGATTTGGGGATTAAGGGCCTCCAACTCAGGGATGGTCATTTGGTAGTTATAGGCGATGCGCCATTTGGTTTCCTTCGGTTTCACAATATACGTTTCCGTATTGTCAACTTTTTTAGGGGGGAGAGGGGTCGAATCAACTATTTCTGGATAAACAGGAATCCGCAATACCATCCTTTTTCTTAAACCCACTTTTTTTAACAAAGGATTGTATTCATTCAACTGCTCCTCTGTGATATTGTATTTTCTAGTGATCCCATAGATAGTTTCTTTCTTTTTCACCTTGTGAGACAGGAATTTTGAGGGCATTTCTTGGGCATTACCCAAAAGGATACCACAGAGTAGAAAAAGGACAAGAAAGTATTTATTTTTTTTCATGTTGCTTTTAGTCGAACTACTCCCATTCAATGGTTGCGGGAGGTTTGGAACTGATGTCATAGACGACGCGATTGATCCCTTTTACTTTATTGATGATCTCATTGGACATTTTTTGCAAAAAAGCATAGGGCAAATCAACCCAATCGGCAGTCATCCCGTCCGTGGATTGAACTGCACGGAGTGCCACACACTTTTCATAGGTGCGTTCGTCTCCCATTACCCCTACGCTGTTGACGGGCAGAAGCATGGCCCCAGCCTGCCACACATGATCGTATAGGTCCCAAGATTTGAGTCCATCAATAAAAATGGCATCCACCTCTTGTAACATCCGAACTTTTTCTGCAGTAATGTCTCCCAAGATTCTAATCCCCAATCCCGGCCCGGGAAAAGGATGACGACCCAACAATTCGGGAGCGATTCCTATACTGGCACCGACACGTCTTACTTCATCTTTAAACAGCATATTGAGCGGCTCCACCAATTTTAACTTCATATAATCGGGCAATCCCCCTACATTGTGGTGGGATTTGATGGTTGCCGAAGGGCCATTGACTGAAATCGACTCTATTACATCGGGATAAATCGTTCCTTGTGCCAACCAACTGACACCACTTATCTTTTTGGATTCTTCATCAAAAACATCGATGAAAGTATTGCCGATGATCTTTCTTTTTTTCTCGGGATCAGTTTCCCCTTTTAGAGCACTAAGAAATTGATCAGAGGCATCAACGCCTTTTACATTGAGCCCCATGCCTTCGTATTGATCCAGTACACTTCCAAACTCATTTTTTCTAAGCAAACCATTGTTGACAAAGATGCACTGCAGTTGGTCGCCGATGGCCTTATTCAACAATACAGCAGCTACAGTAGAGTCAACCCCACCAGAAAGGCCCAATATGACTTTTTCACTCCCTACAGTATCCCGAATGTCATTGATCGTCATTTCAACAAACGAATCTGGCGTCCAATCCTGTTCAAGCCCAGCAATTTTAATCAGGAAATTCTCCAATAACTTTTTTCCGTCGGTTGTATGATAGACTTCGGGATGGAACTGAATCCCAAAAGTAGGCTCTCCCTCAATGCAATAAGCGGCATTTTGAACATCCTCCGTACTGGCCACTAGCATGCCTCCTTCTGGTAATTGATCGATGGTATCACTGTGGCTCATCCACACTTGACTGCCTTGATCAATTCCATCAAAAAAAACTTGTCCGTCTTTGATAAAGGAAAGCTTGGCCCTGCCGTATTCTCGGGTGTCTGAGGGTTTGACACTTCCCCCCGAAAAATGAGCGAGGTATTGCGCACCATAGCAAACCGCAAGCAATGGGAGCTTTCCTCTAATTCGAGATAAATCGGGATGGGGAGCCTCTTCAGATCTGACCGAATAGGGAGAACCAGAAAGAATCACAGCATCGTATTCCTCTGGATTTTTTGGTGGGTTATTGTATGGATAGATTTCACAATAAATAAATAGTTCCCTAACACGTCTGGCGATCAATTGGGTGTATTGTGACCCAAAATCAAGAATCAATACTTTATTTTGCATGGGTAAAAATACGATTATTTCAATTGGCGTAAAGGGACGAAAAAGGGATTTTATTAAAAAAAAATGTTGGTAAACCCTAACCCTCCAGCACGGTAAATTCGCCAGACAAAGGATCAAATGTTTCCATTAGAAATGCAATAAAATCCGATCCGTGATTCAGATAAACATCGCTAAAGTTTTCGACCCTTTCTTGCAATTTTCCTCCCGGAAAACATTGCTCGTGCAACAGTGACAATCTTTCAACTTGGTCTTTCAGTTTGACTTTTTGCGCTTTTAACAGTCTTTGTTCCAAATGATCGATCCCTTTAAACTGTTTTGCCTTTTGGGCCTTAACCGCACCCTCAAAAGAGGCATCGGTTTCCGATACCAATGAGGATAGCATTTCAAACTGATTTTCCAATATTTTTTTAAAAGTAGACAGGTCCAAATCGATATTGCTGATTTGCCTTACTTTTTTATTAATAAGGGCATTTTTTTTGAGGAATAAATCTTTCTTTTCCAGTTTGAGTTTTTTGATCTTTTGGGCATTTTTCTCACTGATGATCAGGGCAGCATTCCTCAGGATCAATAGAGGAAAAGGAATCTTTTGGCTATCAAAAAAGGACTTTAATTCAAACCAATAGGCCAACTCCCCTCCTCCTCCAATATAGGCGATGTTGGGCAGGATGACTTCTTGATAAAGGGGGCGCAAGAGCACATTGGGAGAAAATTTCTCTGGATGGGTTTTCACCCATTTCAAAATTTCACCTTCTGAGATCATCTCCTTTTTCCCCTCCCATTCAAAACCGTATTCATTTTTGATCAATCGATCCCTTTTTCCCTGCTCCAATAAAAACAAATGAAGGTTTCTCGGATTGACTTGGGGTTTATAGTTGGGGTTATAGTTTTCCTGCAGGGCTATGATTTGGGACTTTACTTCCCGATCACAGGTCTGTAATTGCAATTCCTCTTTGAGGTAGGGTGTAAAATGTTTCTTCAGTGCGGCATCGTTGGCATCCAAAATCAAAAGGCCATAAGATTCAAAAAGCGCATTGACAAAGGATCTTGTTGCCTCAGACAAGTCTCCACCGGATTCGTAACTCTTGTGAATGATTTGTTTTAGGTTTTCTGCGTGGACATGCGTACCCAATTCCTGTTTGAACAATTCCAGTAAAGGGGTCAAGCTCTCCGTTTTGATCTTTCCTACGGGTCCACCCGAGGGGGCATTCCACTTGAATTTTTTCCCACGAAAAACAAAAGCACTGATCTCCTCAAAATCGTGATCTTCGGAAGCCATCCAGTAAATGGGAACAAAATCCAAATCGGGATACTTAATTTTGAGCTGACGGCACAATTTGATGGTGCTGACAATTTTGTAAATAAAATAGAGCGGCCCAGTCATTAGGCACAACTGATGTCCAGTGGTGATCGTAAAGGTATTATCGCTTTCAAGCAGTTGGAGGTTCTCAGCCACGGCAGAGGACATTGCGGTTCGGCTGTACTGACTTCGGATGCTTTCACACAGGGTTTTTCTAATCTCTAAAGGAAAAACCTTCTTTTTTTTTAAAGCTTGTTGGTGTAGGTTTTCAAAACTGGGCAAACCACTGTGAAAGGGCTGTAATTCTTTTTTGTCACCGAGGTAATCGCACATCATGTCGGAAAAATATCCAGTTTCGATGAAGGGAATGTGATGCGCTTTCATGACTATTTTGAGTTAAAGATAGGGGTGTTTTTTTTAATCTCTTAAAGGCTGGGCTTTTATCGGAATAGCATAAAGATCGAAATCTGTCGCTTCGGTTATTTTTACCACAGTAAAATCACCAAGCTTTAGGTAGTGCTTTTTTGCATCGATCAATACTTCATTGTAAACATCTGGAGAATCAATTTCGGTTCTGCCTACAAAATGATCACCCTGTTTTCGATCAATCACGCAGCGGAGGATTTTACCCACCTTTTTTTGATTTTGCTCCCATGAGATCTCCGATTGGATTTTCATGATCTCATTGGCCCGCTCTTGCTTTACTTCTTGGGGTACGTTATCCTCCAATTGATAAGCATGGGTATTTTCCTCATGGCTATAGGTAAAACAGCCCAAACGTTCAAATCGCATGGCCTTAACCCATTCCTTTAAGATTTGAAAATCGGATGCTGTCTCACCGGGATAACCCACGATCAGGGTAGTTCTCAAGGCAATTTCTGGTAATATCTTTCGAATGTTCTCGATCAAATCGGTGGTCTTTTTCTGTGTTGTACCCCTGCGCATGGACTTGAGAATAGGATCTGAAATATGCTGTAATGGGATGTCCAAATAATTGCAAATCTTAGGCTCCTGTTTCATCACCTCGATCACTTCCAAGGGAAATCCAGTGGGGAAAGCATAATGCAAGCGGATCCATTCGATCCCATTCACTTTGACCAGTGCTCGAAGTAAATCAGCCAAACGCCTTTCTCGATAGAGATCCAAACCGTAATAGGTCAGATCCTGAGCAATCAATAGCAACTCTTTAACACCATTTTGGGCTAACTTTTCTGCCCGTTCCACCAATTCGTCTATGGGAGTAGATCGGTGTTTCCCTCGCATCAAAGGAATGGCACAGAAAGAACAAGGCCGGTCGCAGCCCTCCGAAACTTTGAAGTATGCATAATTTTTGGGGGTTGTAGTGATGCGTTCCCCCAACAGCTCGTGTTTGTAATCGGCCCCCAAGGCTTTGAGGAGTTGGGGCAGATCAGTAGTGCCAAAATAGGCATCTACCTCGGGCATTTCTTTTTCCAAATCCGGTTTGTAGCGCTCACTTAAACATCCGGTGACGAAAAGTTGGTCGATCGCACCGGATTCCTTTTTTTGAATCTGCTCTAAAATCGTATTGACGGATTCCTCTTTGGCATTGTCGATAAACCCACAAGTATTCACCACAACAATATTACCCTCTTCTTCATGAACCACCCTTTTGCCATTAGCCTGGAGTTGGCCCATCAAAACCTCAGAGTCGTAAAGGTTTTTGGAACAGCCCATGGTGATGACATTAATCTTATTCTGTTTTCTGCTTTTGGTTCTCAATGGATTGGTTTCAGTTCAATTGAAGATCGAATTGTTTTTCTAAAAATTGTAAAGCTACTTTTTCGACTTGAGGATGATTGGGAGTGGTAAGGTAGGAAATGATCACATGATCTCCGGCATCGGGAAATGCCATTTTTTGCTTTTGATCGTCTGGTGTACCCAGTTGATCATACATTTTTAAAAGGGCAGGAATGGAAACCACTCGGTCATGCTCCTGTTCATTTTTATAGTAATATCCCATAAACACGG
>JAQCBK010000055.1 GCA_027621505.1 Bacteroidota bacterium
GCTCCCCAAAAAGGCACTGTCGTAAACACGGAGGAGTACGACAAAATTCGAACAGAAAAAATTGCAGAAATGCGTGAAATGTATCGGAGAAACGGAGGAAATAGCAGAGGGAACTTCCGCTCCCGATAATTTAAAATAAAAAAATGAGAAAAATATACTCATTGGGATGTTTCCTGATCTCCACGTTTTTTGGCTTGGCTCAAAATATAGATTTGGAGGGCACCATAAAAGATGCAAGTGGAACCCCGATAATGGGGGCCAATATCGTAGCCGTTGAAAAAGAAACTCAAATACTGGATGGCTTTGGAATATCGAATGACTCTGGCTATTTCAGGTTGACCCTAAAAAAAGGCACGGATTATGATATTAAAATATCCTTTATCGGGTTAAAAGAGGTGGCTTTTGTCCTAAACGAAGAGAAAAATATTGAAAAAAACTTTGTTTTGGAAGAACAGGCAGAGTCTTTGGATGAGGTTGAATTGGTTTATGAAATGCCCGTAACCATCAAGGGGGATACCATCATTTACAATGCCGACTCATTCAATACCGGCTCTGAGAGAAAATTAGAAGATGTCCTCAAAAATATGCCTGGAATTGAAGTGAATGAGGAAGGGCGCATTGAGGTTGAGGGAAAAGAAATAACCAAAATCACCGTAGAGGGAAAGGATTTTTTTGACGGAGATTCCAAATTAGCCACCCAAAATTTACCAGCCAATGTAGTAGGCAAAGTAGAGGTATTGCGAAATTTTTCTGAAGTCAATCAATTGAGAAGTGTTACCAACAACGAAGACAACATAGCCATTAATATCAGTTTGAAAAGCGGAAAGGATAAATTTTGGTTTGGAGAGTTGGGCGGGGGAGTCGGTAATGAAGATCGATTTATTGCCAACCCTAAAATATTTTTCTATTCAAAAGAATTGAGCATGAATCTGTTGGGGAATAGCAATAATATTGGTGAGCCCCCTTTGAGTCGTCAAGATTTTTATCGTTTTGGAGGCGGATTTAACAATCTCAATGCCAGGACAGGAACCTCTATAGACATCAGTTCTGATGATGCTGGGATTACTAATTTACAGAACAATAGGGCCAAAGTCCATGATTCCCGGTTTGGTGCCTATAACTTTAGTTATGCTCCATCGGAGGCTCTTGAATTCAGCGGTTTTGCCATTTATTCTAGGGCAGAGAATATATTGGAAGAAAAAAATACCCGAAGGTATACTGTTTCGAATGCCTTGGAGGAAACTTCAGAGTACACCGCTCAAGAAAACGAACAACAACTCTATAAATTCACAACGGAATACAATCCGAACGAAAATCTTCAGACCGAATACAACCTCCTTTACAAGACTTCCAATCAGAATGAAATCTCTGACTTGACCACAATTTCCGGAAGGCAAGGTCAACGGGTGCCTGAGGAGATAGGACAATTCAGGAATCAATCGCCCTATTCTCTCAATCAGGAGTTGCGGTTGTACTATACTCATAACGAAGATCATATCTTTTCTTTTGAGGCACAGCATTTAACACAGGAGGAGGATCCGTTTTACAGGGCCATCAAACAATTTCAGCCCTTTGGTAGTTTATTAGATTTAAACTTGGATCAAAACAACTTTAATATCAATCAAGAAAGGCAGGTCAAAACCGACAAGATAGAAGCCAAATTGGATTATTATTATCTGCTTTCCCCCAAAGCCAATTTGAATTTTACCTTTGGGATAACGGATGTAAAACAAGATTTTGACTCCTCAATTTTCCAGATTTTAGACAATAACAGTCGTCAAGATTTTTTGGAAAGTCGATTGAACAATGATGTCTTATTTCATTTTCAAGATGCATATGCGGCACTGCATTATCGGTTTATTTCCGGGATATTTACGTTTGATCCAGGGGTTACACTTCATTCCTACAAAACCGAGACCCGGCAGTTGGGCAATAGTTTGATCAATAACTTTACTTTTTTTCGACCAGATTTTAGGGTACTTTTAAAATTTAAAGATTCTGAGACATTAAGACTTCTTTATCGATCAACACGACAATTTACAGACATCAACAACCTTGCTGAGGGTTACATCTTTCGAAATTATAATTCATTTTTTCAAGGAAACCCCAATTTGGAGGCTGCATTTTTTAATGTGGCTAACCTGAATTATCAAAGTATCAACATCTTTAATTTCACCAATATATTCGCCAACTTGAGTTATTCTATCAGAGATAGTGCCATTGAAAACACTACTCAAATTCAAGGAATCAATAGTGTGAGGTCGGCCACCAACACCAATTTCCCACGTGAAACCTATGGAGCCTCAGGTAGAATTGACAAAAGATCAAAGAATTTTAAGGGAGGGATAAGTATTAATTATAATTATAGTGATTTTAACAATGTCATCAATGGAAGCCCTACGGCCTCAAGCAACTTTACCCAGAGATACCGTTTGAACTTGGCTACCAATTTTAGAAGCAAACCCAATATAGAAATAGGGTACAGCTCCAGCATAAGAGATTATAAAACCGGAGGGGTAGAGAGCAAATTTTTTACTGATGCTCCTTATGTTCGTCTTGATGCCTATTTCTTGAAAGGTTTTGTTTTTAATTCCAGATACACCTATAACGTTTATCGCAATCAAGATCAGACCTTAAATGAGTATCGTTTTTTAGAAGCAGATTTATCCTATAGGCCTGAGGGTTCGCAGTGGGAGTTTGGAGTCAGAGCGACCAATTTATTCAATGACACGCAGATCAATCAGGACAGTTTTAACCAGTTTTCTTTTACGACCAATTCCTACATTATTCAGCCAAGGTATATCGTATTTGAGATCACCTATGATATCAAGGCTATTGCTGGCAAGGCCAAAGAAAAAAAGAAGTGATCACTACAGCATGCCAATGACGGCCAACCAATTGATCATGCCTTCAAACCATCCGTCCACGGGATACCCTGTTTTTCTCATTCCAAAGCCGTGATCTCCGTGGTGATAATTATGCAGTTCGGAAACAAAACCTTTTTCTGCCCAATGGATATAGAGTTGAGCACTGGGTATGGCGAGGTCTAATTTATCGGCGGTGGTACAGGCAACAAATAGTGGGGGGCCATAGGCAGGAGGCTCTTGATCTTCTACAATGACCGTCCAAGGGTAGATGGGAGCCAAAAAATCAGGTCTATTTTTTTCATTGGATTTGTAGGTTGCCTCTAGGGTAACTGCCCCTCCTGCAGAGAATCCCATAATCCCTATTTTATTGGGATCAATACTGTATTTTTTTGCGTTTTCTCTCACATGAGCAATGGCGTTCAGCGCATCCAGATGCCCATAGGTCAATTGTTTTTTCTCTTTGGCATATGGAGGGTCTAATCCTTCGTTTTTTCCGATAAGGTGGCTGGGTACCAATCTGTATTTCAAAACAAAAGCCGCAATGCCTTTTTTATTTAGTGCTTTAGCCACATCAATGCCTTCATGGAAGAACGCATTGGATCTCATCCCCCCACCAGGACATACCACCATAGCTGTAGTTGTTTTTTCCGTGACTTCAGGTAAAAAAACCTGTAGGGTGGGAATGGAAATGTTATTGAACTTGTACTCCCTGGGAGAAATACCTTTGATTTTTTTCTCTTCTCCTCTATAGTCAAGTCCAGTATTATCATAATCTAAGTGGATGATTTCCTGTCCGCTCATGTAAATACTCCAGAGGGAAACCAGTAGAAATAAATATTTTTTCATGATTGAAATGCCATTAATATTGATGAAATTAACAAATAAACCAGAATTAATTCAAAAATGATGACTTAATCAGGATCAGATTGAGACAGACTCATTAAACTGAATTCATCCAAAACTGGTTTTACCGTACTTTCTGGCAGGTCTTTAATGGCGATAAAAAGCAGGGCATCGATTACGTTGTTGAAAGATCGATCCCGATTGAATCCAATTACTTTTGCATTTTGTTTGAGGTATTTTTTAATCAGTATGGGCACTTTGAGATTTTTGGGTTCAATGTCGTTGATCAATTTATCCATGGAAATAAAATTTTGTTGATATTCCCTACAACCTTTGTAAATCAAATTGACTTCTTCGTCCGAAATATCAATTTTAAAAGCAGTCTTGGGTTTAAAGAGCTGTGCCATTTTCGGGTCATAGAAATTTGAAGACATATAATCTATGATCAATGACTTGGACATATTAGAGTATTCATTGCTTATACTCACCCCTCCAACCAAATATTTATAACAGGGGTATCTTAGGGTAACATGGACAATTCCTTTCCAGAGCAGGTGCAAGGAAAGTGGGTGATTTTGAAACTCTTTAATGATAAAAGCCCTTCCCATTTCTATGGTTTTTTCCATTAACGGACTGATGGAAGAATCTATTTGGAACAGACTAGCGATATAGAATCCATTCAATCCAGCACTAGCGATGATTTCTTTTCCTAACCCCAATCTGTAGGCCCCTGCAATTTTTTTCTTTGTTGTGTTCCACAATATCAGATGATGGTAGAAGGCATCGTAGTGATCGAGGTCTATTTCTTGATCGGTTCCTTCACCGACTTCTCGAAATGAAACTTCGCGAAGCCTGCCAATTTCTTTCAGAATATTGGGGATCAATTCGGCGGTAGAGAAAAAAACTTCAAACCCATTCCGCTCCAGGAATTTGCAATTCATTTGTTTTATTCTCTCGATATCTTCCTCCAATAATTTTGGTTGAATGGGATCAATAATTGTTTTGGGTTTTGATATTTTGGGCAAGCGACTTCTCAGATCAATCTTTTTTGGACTTAAAGATTTTGATAAAACAAAAGTTTTGGCTCTGAGGTAATTACAAAGTGATATTTTATCGTGATAAGCTTCTAATTCTTTTGGTAGAATAAGATTTCCAATTCTAATTTGGATTTTTCTTTTGGATTGCGATAGTGCTTCAGCGGGTAATCTTAAGGTTTGTATCAAGGGGTTTATTTTAGCCAAAAAGTAAAACCATCTTGAGTTTTTTGAATGAAAATAAATGGGCAGGAAGGGTACATTTTCTTGATTGAGCAACGCTATCATCTTGTGATTCCAAAGTTGGTCAACGGGGAATTGGTTTTGATTGTCTTTTTTGGTTGCGACTTCACCAGCGGGGAAAATACCGAGGCATCCTCCTGATCTCAGGTGCGCTATGGCATTTGTAATTCCTGCCCTACCTCTTTGGAATTGATTTTTGTTTTTAAAAGGATTTACAGGGAATATGAGTGGTCGTAGGGGGTTGACTTCATGGAGCATAAAATTCCCGAAAATCTTGAAGTCACTGCGTTTTTTACCAATCAAGTGCAATAGCAACAGGCCATCGATCAGTCCCAAAGGATGGTTGGCAATGACGACGAAAGGCCCTTCTTTTGGAATTTTATTTAAATCAATCCCATTAAATTTAAATCGAATGGAAAAACTATGTAAGACACCTCCTACAAAATCAAATTTGCCTTTGGAATAATTTTTTTTTATGATTTTATTGATTGCCTCTAGGCAGGTCAACTTGTATATCAACCAAGTCAGGAGTTTACCTATAAATGAGTTGGTGTTGAATCCAAGGGCATGGGTGATTGATTTTGGGGCGATCAATTTCAAAACAGTTGGGTTAAGCAGTACCCTATAAATTTAGGGAATTTGCTTTAGATCGATAAGGGGGCTACTTCTTTAAGCGCTCCTAAATGCTTTTAATTTTTCGATCAGTTCTGGCACTACCTCAAAAGCATCCCCTACTACTCCATAATCAGCAGCTTTAAAGAAAGGGGCTTCTGGGTCAATATTGATGACTACTTTGACTTTGGAGGAGTTGATTCCAGCGAGGTGCTGAATGGCTCCAGATACCCCCACTGCAATATAGAGGTTAGAGGCAACGGGTTTTCCGGTTTGCCCAACATGTTCGCTATGGGGTCTCCAGCCCATATCAGAAACGGGTTTGGAGCATGCAGTGGCTGCTCCTAGGGTGTCGGCCAAATCTTCAATCAGATGCCAATTTTCGGGACCTTTCAAACCCCGACCCCCAGAGACTACGATATCGGCATCGGCAATGGTCACTTTACCAGTCGATTTTTCTACCTTTTCCACTTTCAAATTTAAAGCGGTATCGACAACTGATCCTTGCTCAATGCTCATCTGTTTTGAATTCTCAAAAATTCCGAAAGAATTGTTGGACAATCCAATGATATTAATTTCATTTTCTAGCATACAAGTGTTGAATGCTTTGTTGGTAAAACATGAGCGTTTTACAGTGAGGGGTTCAAGTTGGAGGGGAAGTCCCACTACATTTGAGGCGTAGCCAGCAGACAAAGATACTGCCAATTGAGGAGCCAAATATTTTGCATTGGCACTAGAACTTAAAAGAATTAATTTGCTGCTCTTTTCTTGCACAATTTTGGTGATGTTTGCTGCATATTGTAGGACTGTAAAATCCTCCACTGAAGGATCGTCAATTTGGATCAATCGATCGATTCCATAAGCTTCAAGGGGTTTTGGGTCTTGTTGGTTAAAACTGACGGCAATCAATTCAACGCCGAGATTGTCCGCAATGGCTCGGCCATAGGAGGCCAACTCGAATGCAGATTTTTTAAATTTTCCGTTTTCAGATTCTGTATAAACTAAAATACTCATTTGTTGTGTCTCTATATTACTTTGGCTTCGTTGTGAAGTAGATCGATGAGATGGTCAATGTTGTTGGCATCGATCATTTTGACAGCACCTTTGGGAGCAGGTTTTTCATATTTTGAAATGGAGGATCTAATTTCACTTTCAAGGGCGGGTACAACCGTCAAACTTTTTTGTCGGGCTTGCATGATCCCTCTCATATTGGGGATAATCAGATCCTTTTCCTCCACCAGTCCTTTTTGAGCACCAATTACCAGAGGAAGCTGACAGCTAACCGATTCAATGCCTCCATCAATTTCGCGTTGGGCTTTGGCGGTATTGCCTTCTACTTCAAGTCCGATGCAATTGGTAACGAAATTATACCCCATCAATGCAGAAAGCATACCGGGCACCATGGCTCCATTGTAATCAATAGATTCTCTACCTCCAATGATCAAATCATAGTTTTCCTCCTTGCAGTGGGCACTTAATTGTTGCGCTACCTGATAGCCGTCTGTGGGGTTGAGATCGACCCTAAAGGCCCTGTTGGCACCAATGGCCAGGCACTTCCTCAAGGTAGGTTCGCAACTGGCATCCCCGACAGTAATGACTGTAACCTCTGCTTGTTGTTTTTGTTGAAACCAAATCGCTCGAGTCAGTCCAAATTCGTCGTTGGGGTTGATAATAAATTGCACGCCGCCTTTGTCAAAGGCAGTTCCATCCCCTACAAAATTTATTTTTGAGGTGGTGTCAGGAACATGACTGATGCATACCAATATTTTCATAAATGGATATTTATTGCAATCATTTAATCGATTGTATTACTAAATTTAAAAATTAAAAGACAAAAAATGGATTAGAAATTTTATTAATTAATCGTTACGAAGTTATTAAAAAATATTATGCGTGCATAATAATATTTAATACTTTTTTCTTATCAGAAGGGGATAAGCAGTGATACTTGGCCCACCTTAAATCGGTCGATAATCTTATGGTTTATGAAGGTTTCTACTTTAAGAAATGATTGCAGGGCAATCTGATTTGGAAATTGAAAAGCTGGTTTAATCAGTAAAGTGTTTTTTTTGGTCTGCCTTAAATGGAATTGAA
This sequence comes from Bacteroidota bacterium, assembly GCA_027621505.1. Lineage (GTDB taxonomy): Bacteria > Bacteroidota > Bacteroidia > Flavobacteriales > Flavobacteriaceae > UBA8316. The sequence continues at coordinate 7,694 of JAQCBK010000055.1, forward strand.
GAACTAGATCAACCAAAAGTTAGTGAGGGGATATTGAAGATTCGATTGATCTTAATTCAAAATACAGCCAAAAATCAACACTTGCAATCCGTGTTTGATTTTCTGCAATATTCATATAAGGTTGTCCCCTTATATCGCTTGAATAACTTATCAAATTTTTCTTTGGAGGGATAGCCACAAATTCTCCATATGCGATCCAAATCGTTGTTGATTTTGTGACAGTCTTCGGACTTGATGATGCTATCGGCAATGGAAATAGCATACAGTAGTTTTTGCTTGTCAGTCTCTTTGATGATGACTTTATGGTGTTCGGTTTGTTGCCCCATTTCGATATAAATATAAAAAAAAATGGGAATTAAACTAACCGACAAAAAGTAATTTGAAAATCAAGCGGGCTATCCCATTAGAGATTGGACTTTCATCGCCAATCCCATGTCTCCATCAATCTTGATCTGTCCCCCCATAACTGCCATCATGGGGTTGAGTGAACCATCCCTAAGTTTTTCCAATACCTCGGTCGATACGGTTATGGTGCAATCTGCTTCCAAGTCATCCACAGTAACGGTATTTTGTTCACCATTACCGTCGATATATATAGCATTTCCATCAACCATAAATTTCAGGGTGCCTCCAAGTGGAGAGGCATTTTCCGCCCTTTTTTCAAACTGTTCAAAAACTTTTTCGTGGCTCATTGTATAATATTTGAAGCAAATTTATAAAAAAATGTATCCCTCCCAATTTTAATCTATTGGTATAAATCAACAGGACATTTTTCCAATCAATTTTAAGGTTGAAAATGCCCTATCATTTAATTATGAAATCTAAAACTACTATTCCCATTCCATCAACCATAAAAAATTTACTCGTTGAGAGGAAACTATTGGTTTTTTTACGCATTTTGTTATGCACGCATAGTATTTTTTAATAGATTTGTCAAAAACCAAATCATGCAGTACAGAATAAAAAATGTTGCCATATTGGGCTCAGGCGTCATGGGATCCGGAATAGCGTGCCAATTGGCCAATGTAGGACTCCAAGTATTGATGCTGGACATTTTACCCCAGGGATCATCCGACCCCAAAACAAACAGAAACAGTGTCCCCCAAAATGCGCTTGACAAAG
>JAQCBK010000056.1 GCA_027621505.1 Bacteroidota bacterium
AACTTCCCCCGCATCTAAGTCAAAATTGAAATCAAAATCTCCCTGAGAAGATCGATTCCCTGTGAGATTAACCTGGGCACTGATTTCCCCCAATCGATTGTTCAGAGGGGAAAGGTCAAAATTTTTGAATTCAGCATTGCTCTCAAATCTTTCTAGCTTGGAAATCCCGTCATCACCAACAAAAATAAACTGATTTTCAGAAGCAATCGACGCTTTGTTCATTAACAGTTGCAAGGAGGATTGGAGTTCCCCACCCTCCAACTGAAATTGACCTTTTACTTCAAGTGGCGGATAATCAAATAGTGCTTTTGGAACAGATTCAACATATTTAGGGGGTAAAAGTTGCGTTAATTTTGAAGGGGTAATATTGAGGGATTGAAGGTCAAATTTTCCCTTTATTGGGCTTGAAGAAAAAGCTTCCTCCATGTGAAAAAAACCGTTGATTTGAAAAACATCCTGATTGATCTCCAAGGTCGAAAAAATCATATCATTCAGGGTGCCTTTGGCTTGGAGGAACACTTCAGCGGGCATCATGTTTTTTGGAAAAGTTTCAAAAGCATTAAGAAATTCTTCTTCCAGCACTGCATTCAATTTCAAATCAAATACAGCGGTGTCTGAAAAAGCTTTGAAATTATTTTGGGGAAGAAATACATTAACCCCTCCCTCTATGAAACTATTTTTATTGGAAAGATTGAAACTATTGACTTCCACAGTGCAATAGTCATAAAAGAAATCTGCATCCGACAAATGGATCATTCCATAGTCAGGAGCGTTAAAATCCAACCCATCAAAAAACAATTCTACCCCATCGTCAATCACATAAAATTCCTTTGCTTGAAGACTGATTTCATTGAATTCTATAGGTTTTTTAGGGTGGTTTTTATCCTCAATCGAAAAACGTCCGTTGGATATTTTTAGTGCATCAATTCTAACAAAAACATCTGGATCAGTTTTGGGCTCAGCATGTTTCAGAAGTTTGTCAGTAAATTGAAAGAAGGAATTGTGCTCCTCCCCCTCATAAGTAATTATTTTTAAAAAAATATCCTCAAAATCTGTATTGGAAAAAAATAAATTTCCATCGACCCACTGTCCTAAACTGAAGAGATCCGTTTTAAAATTTTTGGCGTAAAAGAGGGTATCTGAATGATGGTCAGCAATAAAAAAAGAAGCCAAATTTACAGCACCGTCAAACCCAATGGAAACTCCCTCCACCACTATATCCGTATCATAATTTCGATTGATCTTGGTTGTCAAACGATCTGCCAATCGATTTTGAACGGAAGGTATACTCAAAACTATAGCCCCCAACATTGATAGGACAATAAGGGTCAGCAGAAGTACGCTTACTATTTTGTATACTTTTTTGATCGTAATCCTTTATTTTTGTTGCCGCAGGGCAAATTAAAATGAAAAAAACAAACCATATATTGGGGATAGAGTCATCTTGTGACGACACCGCTGCTGCGGTATTGAGAGACGATGAAGTGCTTTCCAATTGCATTGCCAACCAAAAAATTCATCAGTCATACGGCGGGGTGGTGCCTGAGTTGGCCTCTAGAGCACACCAAGCCAATATTGTCCCAGTCGTACAACAAGCCCTATCCATTGCAAATATCGATAAAAAACAGCTTACTGCAATCGCCTATACCCGCGGTCCTGGATTGCTGGGATCCCTGTTGGTAGGGAGTGCTTTTGCCAAGTCGCTGGCTTTGAGCCTCAACATCCCACTCATTGAGGTGAACCATATGCAGGCCCACCTGCTGTGTCACTTTATAAAAAATGACAACCATGCTCCGCCTGCTTTTCCATTTCTTGGCGTTACCCTGTCCGGCGGACATACCCAATTGGTTTTGGTAAAAAGCCATTTTGAAATGGAAGAAATTGGAAAAACCCTCGATGATGCGATCGGTGAGGCTTTTGATAAATGTGGGAAGATCATGGGACTAAATTACCCTGCCGGCCCAGAAATTGATCGATTGGCAAAAGAAGGGAACCCCAACGCTTTTGAGTTTCCCATCCCCAAAGTAGCGCATTTAGACGTTTCCTATAGTGGTCTCAAAACTGCTTTTATAAACTTGGTCAACAAGCATATCCAAAAAGATCCGAATTTCATAGAAGAACATCTCAATGACCTCTGCGCTTCCATTCAGAAAACATTGGTGACCGTTATCATGCAAAAAATTTCCCAAGCCAAAGAAAAATACAAACTTGACAGGGTTGTCATCGGTGGTGGTGTGGCGGCCAACTCTGAAATCAGAAGGGTGCTGTCTACAAAAGCAAAAGACGAAAATTGGGATATCTTCCTCCCCCCCTTTCAGTACACCACCGATAATGCAGCCATGATAGGCATTGTAGGATATCACAAGCTCCTCCAAAAAAAATGGGCAACAATGAACCAAACCGTCAGTGCAAGATTAGCGATTTAGTGATGGAATTATTCTTTTCAGAAAATCTAACAATCAATGACGAAAAGGTAATCTTCGAATCAGGAGAAAGCCGTCACCTGACCAAGGTATTGCGAAAACAAGCAAACGACATCATTAGGGTAACCAATGGAAAAGGGTTAGAATGGATTGGTGAAATTGAATCCGCCGACCACCGAAAAGTATCTGCCATAAAGAAAGAAGTAATCTCACACCAACCCGACATCTCTGGCCTTCACATTGCGATTGCACCCACAAAAAACAACGATAGAATGGAATGGTTTTTGGAAAAGGCAACAGAAATTGGAATCACAGAAATCACCCCTATTGTTTGTGACCATTCGGAAAGAAGAAATATCAAGTCCGATCGGATGAAAAAAATTTTGGTAGGAGCCATCAAACAGTCCACCCGATTTTTCTTACCCCAACTGAACCCTTTGGTTTCTTTTGAAACATTTATTGAAGGGCAACATCCCGAAATAAAATTATTGGCTCACTGCCAAAAGACTGTCAAAACCCCCTTGCAAAAAGTCGAACATTTAAATCGGGAAGTTTTGATAATGATTGGTCCTGAGGGAGATTTTTCTGAAAAAGAAATAGCCATGGCAAATGATTTAGGGGTCCTCTCAATCAGTCTGGGAAATCAACGATTAAGAACAGAAACCGCAGGAGTAGTCGCCTGCTCCAAACTGGCCACACTTCGTGAGCTTTCTTTGTCAGTATAAACGTTTATCTTTGCTTATCTTTAAATTATGGATTCAAAAAGCATTTCAAAAGGCATAGTGGATGCAATCCTCAAATTGGGGTTGATTTCTTTGGGAATCTATCTTCTTTTCGAACTCCAAGTTTTATTGGTTTACCTCATTGTAGCTGCGGTAATCTCTTTGATTGGACGACCCATTGTACTTTTCCTCAAGGAAAAACTTAAATTCAATAACCTTTTGGCTGCAAGTATTACACTCATTTTTTTGGGAGGCTTGCTCTTTGGAATCCTATCGCTTTTTATCCCATTGATCATCCAGCAAGGAGAAAATTTATCACTGCTCAATCTAGAGGAATTGGAGCATAAAATTGATAAATTGGTCAATGAAATTTCAGCTTTCTTTAATTTGAATCCCTCCGAAATTCAAACTAATTCTTCAATTTCCAGCATTATTAATGTGGAAAATCTTAGCGCCATACCGGAATTCCTCAACCATATTTTAAGCTTATTGGGGAGTTTGACCATAGGGCTATTCTCGGTTACCTTTATTTCATTTTTCTTATTAAAAGACAGTCATATTTTAGAAAATGCAGTTTTGGTATTCGTCAACGATAAAAGTGAAGGGCAGCTGAAGAAATCTTTTGAAAAAATCAAAAACCTGCTTTCAAGGTATTTTCTTGGATTATTGCTTCAAATCACTATTCTTCTCACGATTTACAGTGTTGTATTGCTGATCTTTGGGGTTAAGAATGCCATAGTGATTGCATTTTTGTGTGCTTTGTTGAATCTTATTCCTTATATCGGTCCATTGATCGGGGCAGTACTGATGATGTTTTTGACAATGACCAGTAATTTAGAGGCTGACTTTAGCAGTGTCATTCTCCCCAAAACCATCTATGTGATGATTGGTTTCTTTGTTGGTCAACTGATAGATAATTTTTTCAGTCAGCCGCTGATTTTTTCCAACAGTGTAAAATCCCACCCCTTGGAAATTTTCATCGTAATATTAGCTGGAGGTAGCTTATTGGGAACCACAGGAATGATTGTTGCCGTTCCCCTCTATACTGCGGTAAAAGTAATTTTCAAGGCTTTCTTGTCGGAGAATAAGATTGTGAAATCCCTCACGCAAAATCTCTAATTTCTGTTATAAATAACGATCCAAATATTGCTGTTGTTTTTGAATGGCAGAAATAAACTCCATTTTCAGCGCTGCAATTAATTCTGAAACCCTAAGGATGTTAGAAATGTTACTTACCCCCTGACCTGCAGACCAAATCGTTTTCCATGCTTTGGCCTCTTCACTTAAAGCATCGGAGTGGGAGCCAAAATCCATTTTTTTATTTTCTTTCCATTGTTTTTCTGTTATGCCCATGGCCTCCAGACTGGGTCTTAAAAAACTGGCATTAACCCCAGAAACAGCGGCAGTATAGACGATATCTTCCGCACTGCTATCCATGATCATTTTTTTGTAAGCTTCATCGGCCATACTCTCGTGGACATTAATGAATCGTGTCCCCATATAGGCCATATCCGCTCCCATTTGTAGTGCTGAAGCAATATCATTACCATTGGTGAGACAACCAGAGAGTATGATTTTTTTATGAAATACTTTTTTCACTTCATCGATCAAAGGGATGGGATGAAGGGTACCCGCATGCCCTCCGGCACCGGCAGCCACAACAATCAAACCATCTACACCTGCCTCGGCAGCCTTTTCAGCATGTCTTTTCTTGATGATGTCGTGATAAACTATCCCCCCATAACTATGAACAATATTAACGATATCAGCTATGGCTCCTAGGGAGGTAATCACCAAAGGAACTTGATGTTTTACACAAATATCCAAATCGGCTTTTACCCTGATGTTGGTGGGATGAACAATTAAATTAACACCAAAAGGAGCCGCTTTTTTACCGGTTTCATCCTCAAAAGCTGCTAAGGATTCCTTAATCTGTACTACCCACGCTTCAAAACCCTCAGAGGTTCTTTGGTTTAATGCAGGAAAAGTACCTACAATTCCATTTTTACAGCACTCAATCACCAGTTCAGGACCCGAGATAAGAAACATGGGTGCCGCGATAAGAGGGAGTACCAAATCATGATGATAATCTTGATTCATTTCACTTTCTTTTTTAATGACCATTCAAATTCAAATTCAGACACAATATCCCCCGCTGTATCCATTCCTGAAGATTTCAATACAACCGTAACCGCTTCATTTCCATCAATTGCTTTTTTGACAGCAGCCACAGCCTTGTCTCTTTGGTTACAGTGAAACTTGATCAATCCTCTGGCCTTTTTTTTGAAATTTGCTTGGTTTCTCAATACCAGCATAGAAACCGAATGATTCGACTTTTTTATGGTCCACATCAAAAAAATTGCAGTTGAAAGTTCGGCTGCCATTCCTTGTACAGCCCAAAAAATAGATCCAAAAGGATTTTGATTCACCCAACTGTGTTTGACAGAAACTTCTGTCAATTGATCTTCAATTTTTGTTAATCTTACACCAGACCACCAAGCAGATGGAAGTTTGAAAAAAGTATAGGTATTAAAGGAAGTGAGGTTTGTTATACGCAAAATTATTTTTTTTCGTAATTAAATTTTGGAAATTTAACCAATTCTATTTAAATAAAGGAAATTATACCTAATTAACACTTAGGAGTATTCTAACAAAACTCGCACCATTGAGCAAACTATCACAAAACTATAAGTGCTCAAACCACTAAAACTTCAATTCATATTACTTGAAAAAAAATAAAATTCCTTTCATAGTAATAAGGGTTCATTAAAGCCGATTTTTTTTTTCAATAATTCTTGTCAAAAGGGATTTTAGTATGCATTTAAAAAAGCTGATTATCAATAGGTATTGATTATATCGCTAACCAATTTTGTCAAGTATTAAATTCCAGTTCAATAATCATTACTTTGAAATCAAGTTTATATTTATTTGGGATCGATACATAAACGATTATTATACATAATCGAAAACGAAGGGTTATCCATTGCCGCTTTCGAGAGGAAGATTGGTGCAGGCAGAAATTCTATTTCTTCTGCTCTTAGAAATAAATCTTCAATCTCTCATTCCATAATAAAAAATATTTGCGTCAATTACCCACAGTACTCCTCTGATTGGATTATTTTTGGAAAAAAGTCTCCACATACCAAAGCAATCGAGTTACTTCTAAAGATGAAAAAACTATTGAAAGCATTGAATGCAAATGAATTGTAATTTCAATTCAAAACAGGGAGATGTATCGATTTCAACCCTCACTTAGTGAACGCGACAGGATTCGAACCTGTGACCGTCTGCTTAGAAGGCAGATGCTCTATCCAGCTGAGCTACGCGTCCTTTTAAAAAAAAACTTAAAACAAAGTTTCGATCGGCAAATATAATGTTTCCATAATTTCTGTGCTATAGCTTTTTCTATAATTCCATTTTCATTAAGTTTAAGGTATCTATTTTGTAGATTACAATTAAGATGGATTTTGAACTTAAGATATGAACCGAAAAGAATTTATCAAAAATACAACCATTGCTGGTGCCGGCGGAATGTTTCTTCCCAACCTCAAAGGCTATGCACAATGGGTCAAGAAAAATAAAATTTCAGCCAATGACCAGCTCAATGTGGGTACCATAGGCATCAATGGCATGGGATGGAACAATACCATGAGGGTACTCGAAGTGCCGGGCGTAAATCTTGTAGCGGTTTGTGATGTGGATCAAAGTGTGATCAGTAAACGATTGAACGACAAAAAGGTGGCCTCTTTTAAAGACAAAATCAAAGTGTATAACGACTACCGCAAAATGCTGGATCAAAAGGATATCGATGTCATTTATATTGGAACGCCCGACCACTGGCATGCCTTGATGATGGTTGATGCCGCTGCTGCAGGAAAACATGTTTATGTTGAAAAACCCATAGGAAATTCTATAGCAGAATGTGAGGTCATGGTGGCTGCACAAAAAAAATACGGAAGTATCATCCAGGTAGGGCAATGGCAAAGGAGCAGCAACCATTTCCAGGAGGCCATGGCATTTGTCCACAGTGGAAAATTAGGCCCCATCAGAACTGTTAAAGTTTGCTGCTATCAAGGTTGGATGCGCCCCGATCCTATCGTTGCCAACAGTGCTCCACCAAAAGGAGTTGACTATAATGCTTGGTTAGGGCCTGCACCCAAAAAACCTTTTAATGCCAGTCGTTTTCATTTTCATTTCCGATGGTTTTGGGATTATGCTGGTGGATTGATGACCGATTGGGGAGTCCATTTATTGGATTATGCCTTGATTGGGATGAAAGCCACCCTTCCAAAAACCATCGTTGGCTTGGGTGGAAAATTTGCCTACCCTGATTTGAGTCAAGAAACCCCCGATACCCTCACCACACTCTACGAGTTTGAAAAGTTTAACTTAGTTTGGGACGCTGCTATGGGTATTGATAATGGATCGTATGGAAGAGACCATTGTATCGCTTTTATTGGAAACAATGCGACGCTGGTATTGGATAGAGGGGGTTGGGAAGTCATTGAAGAAAAAAGAAGTGAAAATAAGGTTTTGATTCCTTTACAAAAAAATTCCAACAACGGGCACCGCGATCACCAATTCAATTTCATAAAGGCCATCAGAGAAAACAACCCAGACCTAATTAATTGCAATGTAGAAGAAGCAGCCCATGTTGCCAAGGTAGCCCAAATGGGGAATATTTCCTTCCGCTCCAATCAAAAGCTGAGTTGGTCTGCAAAACACAATCAATTTGATGATTCTAAAATTAATAAAAACTATCTTGCAAAAAAATATCATAACGGTTATCAATTCCCCCAAATTGATTGAATTTAAATGAATAAAATCATATCAACAGCTCCTGGTCGGGTCTGTCTTTTTGGAGACCATCAGGATTATTTGGAGCTTCCCGTTATTGCCTGTGCCATTGACCGTTCAATGGAAATAGAGGCTACGGAGAATGGAAAAGATCATTTCGAGATCGAGATGCCAGACATGGGGCAAAAAAGAATCTTACCTCTGGAAGAAGGATTTGACAACATTGAAAGGGGTGATTTTTTAAAAATCGCCCTGAAAGTACTCGCCAAAAGACAAATCATTCCTTCAAAAGGATACCATCTGACCATTCGGAGTAATATTCCCATCAATGCTGGTTTATCGAGTTCATCGGCACTTACAGTCTCTTGGATTCGCTTTTTGATTGCTGCATTTTCAAAACGTTTTTTTACCCCCAAGGAGATTGCTTTGCTTGCCTATGAAACAGAGGTCATTGAGCAAGGTTCCTCGGGGGGCAAAATGGATCAATTTACCGTTTCCGTTGGGGAAACCATTTACTTGAATACGCATACCGATGAGGTGTTGGATTTTATGAATCTCAATCTTAAAATGGTGGTTGGCGTTTCTGGTCTTAATAAAGATACTTTTGGAACTTTGGCCCACCTAAAAACGAATGCAATCAAATCCATTGAACAAGTAAAAATTAAAAATTCAGATTTTGATATTAAAACATCCGATTTGAACGAACTTAACAAAAACTTAGCGCATGTGGAGCCACCCTACAAACCTTTTTTCTATGCT